>CAZDIZ010000159.1:0-13724 GCA_964505625.1 uncultured Solibacteraceae bacterium
GAGCCTACGACCGCCCGCTAGCGCACGGCGTGCTGTACGAATGGATGTCGATACCGGCGAGGTTCGCGGCACCGGACATCGGATTCAGGTGCGCGCGGGGGGCGGAGTAGCGACAAATACTGTAGGATCACTGCAGACACAAGAAGGCGAATGCGACACATCACAATTGAGATGAGATATCCAGCTTTCGCTGGATTGTCGTTCGGAGACGTCGCCGACTAAACGCAGAAAAGGCATGCGGACTCAGCCTCACCGCGGCCTGCCACCGCGTGGCACAATCTTTACTTAGTTGTCTACAAATGAGGGCTTACATTTCGTCGCAAGCTCACATATAATCAGCGTTCCGGTGCCTTTCTGGTATCGGAACGCCATGGCAGAGACTAACAACATTGCACAGATAGCAGAAATAGTGTCCAACAGCCTGTTCGCACGGTATTTCTGGAAAACGACAGGGGGTAGGAATCAGAACTGGCCTTGCGAAAACGAGCTACACTCACCGCGCAAGACCCATCCCTCTGACGTGGTATTTTACTACGATGAGCCGTACGTCTTACGTCGCACGTACGTGAACTGTGACCTCAAGAGTTATGCGAGAAACTCGATTACTGCCGGTTCGGTCTTGTCCGCCCTTGAAGCGCTAGCCCAATCGATCAGCTGCATCGAACTCAGCGAAACATGGCGGAAGAAGTACGTACACGACGGCGTCTCGCCGACTGTTTCGGGCTTGTTATTCGTTTACAATCACGACGGCGAATATGACAGAACCTTCGACCATGTCTTGAGTCAAATCCAGGACGAACGCCTTTGCATACCGCGTGGCACGCAGGTCGCGATCCTCGGCCCCAAGCAGATCGAGTGGCTGGATAATGTCCAGTACGAAATGGTGCACATGCGTGGTAGCGGAGAGCTGCCGACCGAGTCTTTGTGTCGGTTCGAGTATCCCAATTTGGTTCGTAAAAGAAAGCTGCAGGTTCAACAGGCCAAAGCGGCTACAATCGACATGCTCCTTGGACCATGGATCATCCTAGGCTATGATGCCTTCGGTGATCGCAAGCCCGGCTATGTTGTGTTCTACTCGGGTCGCGGCGAGTGTGCAGAGGAGTTTCTGTACGTAATCGACTACCTCATGCACTATCAAATGGTCCGGCCTGAAATCGACATTAGAATCAGGACACTTGATCCAGATCCCAATTCGGCCGCATATTTCGAACGAGCGGTTCATGAGTACATCGCCAACTTCAAGGGCGGTGACGACTTTGCGAAATTACTCCAGGCCATCGATTACCGGCAGATCGAAAAGGTTCACCGAACGTTCTCAGAAATAGAGATCGGAATGCACAATGCCTGATCGCACCTTGCTGTATTGCGCCACAGACAAAGAGGTTTACGATGTGCTGATGTCTTCCAAACAGCACTTCAACGAACGTGCACTGCGTGATTTAGCGCGCGCCCGCTCATTGGTACTCTCATCCGCAGACGATCGCGAAGCGCTCGCGGACAAGCTTGCTACCATGACCTTCGGCTATCAAGAGATTCGCGCCATACAAGCCGTATTCGAACGCGCCGGGCGCGGCGAGAAGACAACTTCCTTTCGCATTCACGGTGAATTGACAACCGCCGAGATCAAGGCGGCCGCCACCGCTTACGGCGGACAGGTAGGAGAGGAAGAGAGCGTCGTCTCGTATGGCGCCGGGCCGAAGTCCGTCGGTATCGACATCAAATACACAGAAACGGACTTTTCCAGGACACGGCTGCGGCAACGACAAGACAGGGAAGCCCATATTGATTTCAAGATAGAGGATGGTTATACGGTAGTCACGCTACCCGCTTCCGAAAAAGCCCAGGCAGTGGCAGAGGGCGTGCGTGCACAGCTAAACATGAAGCGGAAAGAGATGCTCGCCATCGAGGAAGTCAATCTATCTGACATCACCGCTCCTTTCTTTCGCTCGAAGTTCTTCACGGACATGATCAAAGGGTTGTCCGAGTTGCGTCTAGACAACGTCACGCGCGTGAAAGTAGATCGGGCGGAAAGGACTCAGGGTGTCCTCGACGATGAGTCCTATGAGGATGAAGTGGACGCTGATCAAGCCAGTGAGGAAATGCTTGGCGTAGTCCGGGCCGTGGCGCTTGACGGTGAAGATTTGCTCTCATCCGGAGAATACCAGTCGCTTCACCAGCGTGGTTTCTTTATTACTAGCATTTGCTGGAGCTGCCGACGAATTGCATCGCCGTATCAACAAGTGGGCTTCGATGCGGGCTTTGAGCAACCCACCCTGGGCTTGGGATTCAAGTACAGCGTCAAAGGTTGGTACACGCAGAAGAATGGCGAGTATACTAAGAGCTTCCGACCGATGCCGCAGGAGGAAAAGAGGCGCTTCTTGGGCATCATCGAGAACACGGCAATCTCAGTCGTTCGCAAGATTAGGGAGGAATTTGCGGCGGCACAAGCCGGTGAAACGGAGGACGCCGAATGAGGCGTGTGAGGTGGATTGAAGCGTCGTGGCCATTCCCATTGAGGATGCTTGCTTCGCGCCTTAAGCGCTATACGTTTCTACCTGACAGCAGCGATGGGTTTATCCTGCACCGCACCAGAGACGAACTTATTGAGGGCAGCTACTTCGAGCGACTGTCGCTTGATGAAGTGGTGCGTGACCCGTTCGGGAACGAGACAGCGTTTCAGCGTGTTGTCTATCGTGACGTCGAATTCGCGTTCTCCCCAGACTACCCTCATGTTGAAATCCGGAAGTTCCCGAGAACGATTCACTCCTTCCTGTCGCGCGTGTCCGAAGCAGCGGAATTCCATGTCGCCTTTGTTCCACTACGGGTCGACGTGTTTAGCTGGGCAAGGAGAATCCAGAGAGCGCATCCGCAGGAGTTTCGAGTCGACCTGGCACAGCTTTCTGATCTCGTCCTAGAGGACACCGTTAGTGCCCGCATAGTGATTTCCGGCAGCGACGACATCCGTGCCGCCTACCAGCGGTTCGCTGGCTCTCGAAAGCATGTGGTCGACCGCGTTCAAGTCCGTCTTAGGTACGATAGCAAGGCCTACGCGGTACAGTTATCGTCGGATGCCACCATGCGGAGCGTGGACGAAATACCCGCAGCGTTATTGCAGGAAATGCGCGCTGCCCTGCCACGCTCGCTACCAGCAGCATAGCAACGCCACGGACACCGAATGTCACGATTGCAGGACAGCCGCGAAATCGGACTTGCCTCGCATGTCACAACGCTTTTCATTTGGCGTGCCAACTCTTACGCACAACGTTGTTGACACGCTCAGTTGCCTCACGTGGTCTGACTCGTCCTGGTCGCCATTTCATCGTACGAGTCCCCACGGACTGGCCCCAGAGTAACCCGCTCTGTGTCATTGTGATCGCCCCCTTCATTGCCTATTCGCCGCCAACAGCGCATCAATCTTCGCAATGTACTTCTTCGCCCGTTCCGATTCCGCCATTTCGGCGTTTAGCGCCATGGTTGTTGCGAAGTGTTTGCGCGCGGGGAGGAGGGGTTCCAGCGCTCCGGATGCTTGCGCTTTGCTTGTGTAGCAGAGGGCTAGGGCGAAGTGGGCGTAGGGGTCTTGGGGATCGTAGGTCAGCGACTTGCTGCAGTAGGCGATGGCGGTGTCGAAGCGGCCTAGCAGGCGCTCGCTGTCGCAGAGTCCGAAGTAGGCCAGGCTGCGCAGGTCCTTCCATACGTCCCTTTGCGCAGCGCGTTTCTTGCGGCCGAATCCTACCAGATAACCCAGCACGTAGTAATTCATCTTACCCGCCAACTTACTGTCGAAATCGCTGAGCCTCAGATACTGTAAGTACGACGACGTGGCGTCCTGGCACTTACCGCTCAAACGCAGGCTTTCGGCCAGCCAGAAGTGCGGCTCGGCGTTGTTCGGCGTAATCTGGATGGCCTTGCGCGCGGCTTCGATCGACTCCGGGTACATCTCCTTCATGCGCAGCGCCTGGGCCAGCAGATAACAGGCCAGCGCGTGTCGCGGATCGCGGCGCACCACCGTGTCCAGTTGCCTGATGGATTCGTCCAGCGCGCCCTTGTCGAGCAGCATGCCGCCCAGCGTGGCGCGCGCTTCGGTGTAGTCCGGATCGATCTCGATGGCGCGGCGCAGCGCTTTCTCGGCGGCTTCTTCGTGAAACAGATCGCGTTCGGCGCGGCCCAGATAGAGCGACGCCTGGCTGTAAGTGGGGTCGGCGGCGAGCGCCGCGCGAAAGTGCTCGGCGGCCTTGGCGTAGTGTTCCCGCGTGCCTTTGTTGTACTCCTCCAGGCCCTTATCGAACTCATCCACCGCCGAGCGCGGGCGCCGCTTCACGATGGCGATCTTGAGCGTGACGGTGGACTCCTGACCGGGGTACACGGTTTCCTCGCGCGGACCGTCCGGCTCGTAGCCCATGCGCACGCCCTTGATGGTGTGCGCGCCGGGACGCAGACCGGGCAGCCGCAGCGGCACGCCTTTGTTCACCACGCCGGCGGACTTGCCGTCGACGAACACCTCGACGCCGTCCATGTTGGTTTCGATGATGAGCGTGCCGTCCTTGGGCGGAGGCGGCGCGCCGGGCGCGGCGCCGGACGGGATGTAAGCCAGCAGCATGTTGGGATCGAAGCTGCCGCGTTCGGAGGTGGGGTTCTGGTTGGCGTTGGTGGCTTCGCGCACGTTGCGGCGGACGTATTCGGCCAGTTCGTCGGCGGTGACAATGCCGTCGCGCGTTTCATCGGCCGCGCCTTCCATGCCTTTCACCACATAGTAAGTGAAGATGCCGTGGCCTCCGCCCCAGTCCGCGCTTTCGTAGGAGCGCTCGCGGTCGCGGCTGGCGGTCAGCGAAAACAGCGAGCGGTTCAGATCCAGCAGCGTGCGGTTGATGGCCGCGCGGTCGCTTTCCGGCGTGATGGCTCCGCTGTGGCAAGCGTCGGTGAGCAGGATTTTCTGGCCGGCCCGGATTTTGCGCCCGATCACCGCGCCCAGGTCGTCCATGGGATAACCGGTCGCCGAGATGTTTTTCGGATCGATGTCGTAAGGCGCCAGATACGCCTTGCCGCCGTGGACGAAGCCGTGCCCGGCGAAGTAGATCAGCACGCGGTCCTGGTCGGCGGCAATCGAGGGCAGCCACTGGTCGAGTTCGCGGCGCAGATTCGCGAGCGTGGCGCGCGGGCCGACGAGGCGATGCACGTTTTCGGCGTGGAAGTTGCCGCCTTCCGGACTGATCAGGATGGAGTAGATGGCTTCGGCGTCGCGCTCGGAAAAGCGCAGTTGATCCTTGGCGTCCAGGTTCTGATAGTTCGCGATGCCCACCACCAGCGCGTAGGAGCGCGGGATGGCCACCTTGGACGCCGCCGCGGCGGGCTTGGACGGCTCGGCGCCGGTTTCGTATTTCAGATCGCGCTGCTGGGGCTTGGGCGGCGGCGCTTGCGCGCATGCGAGCGTTGCGGCGGCCAACAGCCAGAACAGTGTCTTCCCCATCGTGTCCTCACTTATGCGCCAGACGGAATTCGTAAATCACCGGACCTTTCAACGGTTCCGGCGACGACACTACCGACAGATTCTTTTCGCGAATGAAGAACAGCTCGCGCGCGGTGGCGCCCGGGACGGCGCTCAGGTTTTCCGGCAACGTCTCGCCGCGCCGTATGCCGCGCGCGCCGGCGGAGCTGTCGATGCAGGCGCCGCGCGCTTTCCACAGCGTATCGTCGCAGCGCGGGGTCAGGCTCGGCGGCACCGGCCCGGGCTTGGGCGGCGGAGGCAGCGGCATGTACTTGGGCTGCGATCCGAGCGGCAGCGGCGTCATCATCCAATAGAGAACGTCGTGGCCCGGCGGACCGGTGATGCGAAACAGTCCGGCGGTGGCGGGCACCACATACTCTTTGCCGGCTTCAATGCGATTGGCTTCGCCGGTGTCCTGGCGCGGGAACAGCATCTCGTAGCTGCCCGAGGTGCCGTAGCTCATCACGTAGAGGTAGCCGTCGAAGTTCGCGCGGAAGCGGAAACGCACGCGGTCGCCATTTGCGAAGACCAGCCCGGGATCGACCGTGCGCCACGCCCCGGCTTCGCGGCGGTCGACGGAGAGTTCCATGCGGTGCGGACCTTGTTCCAACGCCTTGGGCTGAAAAGCCAGACTTTTGGTTTGCGCACTAACGGACGTGCAGAGGATGGCAGCGGTTAGGAGTGCCTTCAACATATCGAGCCTCCCTTGCTATTGATGCTTGAGCGACAGATCCACCACCAGGCGCGATTCCTGCGCGCCCGCCGGATTCACCACGTAGACGGCCTTTTCCTTCTTGTCGCCGGGCGTGGTTTCGTCGACTTTTTCAAACACCAGGTCGCGCGCGTAGACTTGCCCGCGCAGACGGTTCACCAGCGCGTCGTCGATGGAGCCCATGTTCTGCGCCAGCAACAGGTACTTCTGCTTGGGCGCCTTCTCTTCCACGGGCTTCTCACCGGAGCCGAGCGAGTAGATCAGCTTCTCCAGACTCGGTTCGGGACGGCGCGACAGAACCAGGAAGAGTTTTTCTTCCCCGGCCTGTTCGTCGAAGGCGAAGCGGCCCGGCGCGGGCGGAATCGTGTACTGGCGCCCGCTCTCCACCAGATTCGAACCGCCGCTCACTTCCGGCGTGGGGAACAGCAGCTTCCAGGAACCGCTCGAGCCGCGCATCACCAGGTAGAGATACGCCGCGTCGTTCGATTCGACGCTCAGGCGAATACGGTCGCCGGAGTGGAAGGTGCTCGCGGCATCCACTTCCTCGTAGTTGCCGCCGCTTTCCTGGCGCAACAGACTGTAGCGCAGCCCCAGGGGCTTGCCGCCGCTGTACGCGGCTGGAATGACGGCCACGCCGGCCGGAGTCACCGTCGGCGCGCCGGGTTTCACTTCGGCCACCTGCACATCCGGCAGCTTCTTCGCGGGCGCTTTGTGCGAAGCGACCTGCTTGGGAGCCTTCGCCGGAGGCGTCTTGGCGGCGGGAGCGGGTTTGGCGGCGGTGTAGAACAGTTCGCGCGCGGTCAAATTCTTGGTCGTTTGCGCGCATACCGCGGGAGCTGCCGCGGCGGCGATCGCAAGCGAAACGGCAATCGTTCGAGCCATCTGCATTTGTTTTCTCCAGAGCGCGGGAGATAACTGGCACACTGTCACGACTTTATTATATGGCCCGTTCCATCGCGCCAGAACGCACTAAGTGGAAATACGAGTGTAAGGACAGTAGAGAATTACGCTATGATTTGCACGAAGGGGGAACACATGTGCATCCGGTTGGGGATTTCGGAAGGCACTCGGGCGCTGGCATTCTTGCTCGCGTTTCTTATGGCAGTCGATGGACTGCCCGCGCGCCTGAAGGCACAAGCACCCGCGCCCACACAACTCAACATTGTGATTTTGGAGGGTGAGGGCGCCATCAACAACCTGCGCCAGAGAGTTTCGCGCGAAGTCATCGTGCAGGTGGAGGACGAAAACCACAAGCCGCTTTCCGGGGTTGCGGTGCTGTTCCTGCTGCCGGACCACGGCCCCAGTGGCGTGTTCCTGGACGGCAGCCGCAGTTTTGCCGTAACGACCGACGCGCAGGGCAAAGCCATTGCCCGCGGCATACAGATGAACAAAGTGGCTGGCAAGGTCGAAATTCGCGTCAGCGCGAAGTTCCAGGGATTGGCCAAGAGCACGGTGATCACACAGACCAACGTCATGGGTGCGGCGGCAGCGGCCGGCGGCATCTCAGGCAAGGTGCTGGCGTTGATTATTGTGGGTGCGGCGGGCGCCGCCGCGGGTACGGCTGTCGCGCTCACGCGCGGTGGCTCGTCGACGGCTGTGGTGACGGCCGGTACGCCGACCGTGGGTCCGCCGCGTTAAGCGGCCAAAGGGAGAAGACGGCCATGCGGATACTGATTTGGATCGTAGTAGCTCTGATCTGTCTCCTGCTCCCGCGCACCATCGCGGCGCAGGATTCCACTACCGCGGTGAGCGGCCCGGCGCTGGGCCTGGTTGCGGATCGCGCGGCGGGCACCATCCGTCCGATTCTCGGGATCCCCGGCGCGGCCACGTGGGGCGCGCCACTAACGGTGGATTTCGCCACGGCGCAGATGAACGTCGCCCCCGGCGCGGATTTCGCGCTTGCGGTGGCGAAAGAGAATTTCCGATTGGCGATTGTGCGCGCGGCGGGCGGCCCGGCGGAGTGGATCGCGCTGGAACCTCCCAGCGGCGCGCCCGACCTGGTGGCGTTCAGCCCGCGCGGGCGCGCGGCGGCTATCTACTATCGCGAGGCGGGACGCCTTGTCGTGGTGAGCGGTTTGCGCGACGCCGCGGCACAGGTGGCGGAAGTCGACATCACTTCGCTGCCCGGCGCGGCGAACCTGCTGGCGGTGAGCGAGGATGGATCGTCACTTCTTGCCGCCGTTGCTGAAGGCGAACGCGCGGCGGTCTATTATCTTTCGACGGTGAAGACCGAGCAGCCGGCGCGCATTTCTCCCGCGTTTCCGGGTGATGAACCCACCACATTCGAAGAGCCGCCGGCCACACCGCCATCGCGGCGTCTGACCACGTTCACCACGGTTTCGGCGCTCGAGTTTGCGGGCGAGAGCCTGGACGCGCTGGTGGCCGATAGCGCCGCGAACGCCGTTCACCTGATGAAGGACGCAAGCGGTGCGGCCTCTATTCTGACTCTCGGTGCGGAGGGCGATGGACTCGCGAGTCCCACGCTGGTGCGCGCGCTGGATGCGCGCCGCGTGCTGGTGGCCAACGCCGCCGGCAAGTTCACGATTCTCTATCGCGACGGCACAAGCCCGTTGTCGATTCAGTGCGATTGTTCGCCCGCGGGCCTGAGTCCGCTCGCAAGCGGCATGGTGTTTCGACTCGCCGAACCTTCCGGTGATCCGCTGCTGCTGCTGGATGCCTCGGGAGTGGAACCGCGCTTGGTGGTGGTGCCGCCGGATCGAACTCCGGCGGATGCCTCGACGTCGAAGGAAGGAGGCGCCCAGTGAAAACGCGCACGGTCCTTTCCTTGCTGGTTCTGATTGTTCTGTCCGCCTCCGTTGTCTTCGCCCAAACGTCGGCGTTGACCATTGCGACAACCGCTCTTTCCAACGGCACCCTCGGAGTCGCCTACTCGCAAACCATGTACGCCACCGGCGGTAATGGCAACTACTCGTGGTCCGTCATCAGCGGCGCGTTTCCGCCCGGACTGACCATGACGGCAACCGGCGTGATTTCGGGCACTCCAACGCAGGTCGGCACTTACTCGGTGACCATTCAGGTATCCAGCCCGCTGCTAGGCTCTTCCGGGTTCCTGACGACGAACAAGCAATTCACGCTGGCCGTCGTGGCGCCGACTTTGACCATCACCAATACCAGTCTTCCGGGCGGCGTAGAAGGTGTGGCGTACTCGGCGACCATGCTCGCGACGGGCGGCGTTGCCCCTTATACGTGGTCCATCATGCAGGGCGCGTTGCCCACCGGGCTCACGATGAGCGCCTCCGGCGTCATCTCGGGTGCGCCGACAGCGGCGGGTTCGTACTCGTTCGTGGTTCGCGTGTTGGATTCGCAGCCGGTCGCCAGTACACGCTCCTTCACCGTCGTCATAGGCGCGGGGCTCAAGATCAGCAACACCTCCCCGCTGCCATCCGGCACCGTTGGTAGAGGTTATTCGCTGCAATTCGCCGCCACCGGCGGAACGCCGCCTTACACATGGAGCGTGCCGAGCGGCTTGCCACCGGGCTTGAGCCTGAGTGCGTCCTCCGGAGTGCTGAGTGGTACTCCATCCGGAGCCGGGACTTTCACCTTCACGGCGATCGTCACCGACTACGTCAACAGCAAGACCTCCACCGCGTTTTCCGTGACCATCGGTCCAGCCTTGTCCATCACCACCACGACGCCGCTGCCTCAAGGCTCCGTCGGTGCGCCTTACTCGACCACGCTGGCCGCGACCGGCGGAACTCCGCCGTATTTCTGGTCGGTGCTTGCCGACCGGGGCGCGCTGCCTCCCGGTATGACACTGGAAGCGTCCACCGGCAAACTCTCGGGGACCCCGACAACAGCCGGCAGCTATGCATTCACCGTGCGGGCCATGGATTCCGTTGAAAGCACGTCGCTCAAAGCGTTCACCATCACAATCAACAGCACGCTAACGATCCTGACCAAGTCGCCTTTGACCAACGGGACCGCTGGAACCGCGTATCAACAGCAGCTTTCGGCCACGGGCGGCGTGCCGCCCTACACATGGTCGGTGAGCGCCGGGCAGTTGCCCGCGGGGCTCGCGCTGAATGCCTCCACCGGAGTGATCGCCGGTACGCCGACAGCGGCCGGGACCTTTGATGTCACTATCGCGGTGGCGGACTCGCAACGCAGTGTCACGGAGGCGTTCAAACTGACCATCGGCGTTCCCGCCGCGCCTACCGTGTCCATCGCGGGACTGCCGGATTCCGGCTCTCCGGCGACGCAGCCCGCCATGACCGTGTCGATCGGCAGTGCGTATCCGCTCGCAATCGCCGGGCAGGCCACTCTGACCTTCACGCCGGATAGCGGCGCTGACGATGCAACGGTGCAGTTCACCTCCGGCGGGCGCACGGCAAGTTTCACCATCGCCGCCGGCGCCACACAGGCTGCCTTCAGCACGTCGTCGATCGGCGTGCAGACGGGAACCGTGGCCGGAACCATCACCGTAACAATGCGCCTCGTGGCGGCCGGCGTCGATATTACGCCGAGCCCCGCACCCTCTAAGACCATTCGTATCGCCAGGTCGGCTCCGGTGATCACCTCAGTTTCGTTGACCAAGTCCAGCGGCGGCTTCGAGTTGGTGTTGATTGGCTATTCGACGCCGCGTGACATGACCTCGGCGGCGGTGCGGTTGACACCCGCCTCGGGAGTCACGCTCTCGGCCAGCCAGTTCACTATCTCGCTTTCCAGCGCGTTCACAACCTGGTATCAGAGCGCTTCCTCGGCGACCTATGGAAGCCAGTTCAGCCTGCGGATTCCGTTTACCGTGACAAACGTGTCGAACGCGGTGAGTGCGCTCGCTGTGACGCTCACCAATTCGCAGGGCACATCGATGGAGAACACCGTATCGTTCTGAGGATGTTTTGAATACCAGCTACGACGAGCTCGCATACTCCTGCTCGCCCAAAACGCAGACGCACCCGGACCGTCTGGCCACGTTAGCCACGCTCCACGGCATGACGCCGGCTCGTGTGGACGGCTGCCGTGTGCTGGAGATCGGCTGCAACGACGGCTCAAACCTGATTCCAATGGCGTTCACTGAGCCGCGTAGCCGGTTCACCGGTATCGATCTGGCAAGTACCGCCATCGATGCGGCGCGCGCCTTCAGCGCCAGGTTGGGATTAGGCAACATCGAGTTTGAACACGCCGACGTCTGCCAGTGGGACGCGAAAGGACGCAAATTCGACTACATCATCGCCCATGGAGTGTATTCATGGGTGCCGCCCGCCGCGCGCGAGGCGATCCTGGCAATTTGCGCCACGCATCTTGAGCCCAACGGCGTGGCCTACGTCAGCTACAACGCTTATCCCGGTTGCCACTTCCGGCACTACGTTTGGGATCTGATTCGATTCCACACGCGGCACGTTGCCGAGCCGGAACGAAAGATTGCCGAGGCGCGCGCCATCGCCCGGCGCATGTTTGAACGGTTGGGCGACGAAGCACAACAGGCGGCCATCAAAGAGGAGTTAAACACGCTCTTGGAGGCCGCTGACTCCGTGTTGTTTCACGACGATCTTTGCGAGGGCAACACGCCGTTCCGGCTCGGTGAGTTCGCCGCCGACGCCGCACGCCACGGCCTGCAGTATTTGGGTGACGCCGACTTCGCGCGAGACGTCGTGCGCGAACCGGTGATTGCAAACGGGGACTGGTTGGCCGAAATCGAGTACGGCGACTACGTGGTGGGCCGGCGCTTCCGTTCGAGCCTGCTGTGCCACCGCGAGGTCGTGCTGGACCGCCGCATCCCGGCAAAGCGCTTCGAGCACCTGCTGGCCGCATCGGCCGTGGAACCGGGAGCCGAACAGCCGGACGGAACACAGAAGTTCAACATCGCCGTGGAGAAGACGCTTTCGACCAACCATCCGGTTGCTAAGCGAATGTTGTGCGACCTGGCGGCGCGCTGGCCCGATTGCGTGCCGGCCGCGTCACTGATTGACGACGATGCGGCGCTCGCCGTGTTGTTACGGCTATACGAAGCGAAAGCCATCGAACTACGCACGAGTATGCCGCGCGTGACCGCCAAGGTCAGCCAGCGCCCAGTGGCCAGCGCCTTGGCACGCATGCAATTGTCGCTGGGCGGTGACACGGTCACCAATCAACGTCACACCACGGTTCAGTTGACCGATGAGCTTTCGAGAAAGCTCGTATTGCTGATGGATGGAAGCCGCGATCGCGAGGCCCTTGTCAACGCGCTCACGGCGCCGGGCAGCGCATCGCATATGATTGATGAACGCCTGGACGCGAATCTCGCGCTGGCGGCGCGCTTGTGCCTATTGGTTGCATGATCGCTATGAGGATTTCCACCCTATAATGGGGCTAACGGATAAGGAGACATGTCATGAGAATCTGGAGCTCTTACACACTGTTGGCTGGGTTGATGGTTTCCTGCGCCCTGGCTCAACAGAAACCGCGCGTCGCGGTATTGAACTTCGACTACGGCACGGTGCAGAGCAGTTCCGCCGCCATCTTCGGGACCAACGTCGATGTAGGCAAGGGCATCTCGGACCTACTGGTGGAGAAACTCGTGCAGGGCGGAACCTATAGCGTCATTGAACGCAATGCGATCGACAAGGTTTTGGCCGAGCAGAACTTCTCCAACAGCGACCGCGCCGATCCGAATTCGGCGGCCAAGATTGGGCGGATTCTCGGCGTGGACGCCATCATCATCGGCAGCATCACGAAATTCGGGCGCGACGATAAGAACACCAACGTCGGCGGCGGTGCTTTCGGTGGCATTACGCGGCGCTATGGCGTGGGCGGCGTGGGCCGGCGCGAAGCCAAGGCCGTGGTCGGCGTCAGCGCGCGCATGGTGAACACCGACACGGGTGAGATTCTGGTGGCGGCCACCGGCAACGGTGAATCGACACGCTCGGGCACCACACTGCTGGGCGCGGGCGGCGGCGGCTATAGCGGCGGCGGCGGCGCCATCGACATGAGCAGCAAGAACTTCGCCAACACCATCCTCGGTGAGGCCGTGGGACAAGCCGTCGATTCGGTCGCCGGGCAATTGTCGGGGAACGCTTCCCGGATTGCCACCCGCACGATCCAAATCGACGGTATGGTGGCCGATGCCACCGGAGGCACACTGATCCTCAACGTAGGCAGCCGCGCGGGCGTGAAGGTGGGAGACCGTTTGCTGCTGCGCCGTCCCGTGCGCGTGGTCAAGGATCCGGAAACGGGCAAGGTGTTGCGCCGCGTCGAGACGGATCTGGGACAAGTGGTGATCACGGAAGTGGACGAGTCCTCGTCGGTGGGAACCTACAGCGGAACCACGCCGGCCAAGGTCGGTGACCGCGTTCGCAATCAGTGAGGTTACATGGATTACGCAATCGGTTCGCGCGCCGGTGATTACGAGATTCTGGCGATCCTCGGCGCCGGCGGCATGGGGAAGGTGTATAAGGTCCGCAACACGATTTCGGACCGCATTGAGGCGATGAAGGTTCTGCTTCCGAATCTGGAGGGAGACCCTGAACTCGCCGACCGCTTCTTCCGCGAAATCAAGGTGCAGGCCAGTCTGGAGCACCCCAACATCGCGGC
>CAZDIZ010000160.1:0-13701 GCA_964505625.1 uncultured Solibacteraceae bacterium
CGCGGTTCTTGTGCTGCGAACGCTCGTTCTGGCACTGCACCACGATGCCGGTGGGCAGGTGCGTCATGCGTATGGCCGAGTCGGTACGGTTCACGTGTTGGCCGCCGGCGCCGCTGGCGCGGAACGTATCCACGCGCAGATCGTCGGGCTTGATGTCGATCTTGATTTCGTCGTCCACCTGCGGATAGACGAACACGCTGGCGAAGCTGGTATGGCGCCGCGCGTTGGCGTCGAACGGCGAGATGCGCACCAGACGGTGCACGCCCACTTCCGATTGCAGCAGGCCGTAGACGTTCTCCCCGTTCACTTCGAACGTCACGCTCTTGATGCCGGCGCCTTCGCCTTCCAGACGGTCCGTGATCACCGTCCCGAAGCCTTCGCGTTCGGCCCAGCGCAGGTACATGCGCAGCAGCATCTCGGCCCAGTCCTGGCTTTCGGTGCCGCCCGCGCCCGGATGTATGGTGACGATGGCGCTCAGACGATCGTTTTCACCGCTGAGCAGCATGGCGTCTTCCATACGGGCGAGTTGCTCGCGCAGGTTCGCGATCTCGCGCGTGAGCTCGGCGCCCACGTCTTCGCCTTCGCGCGCGAGTTCGAACAGCGTCTCGACATCCGAGCTCATGGCGACGATCGACTTCTCGTCGTTGAGCGATTGCTCCAGACGCTTACGCTCCTGCTGAACCTTCTGGCTCTTCTCCGGCTGACTCCAGAAGTCCGGCGCGGAAATCTGCTCTTCCAGTTTGGCTAGTTGAGTCTGCTTGGCGGGGGCGTCAAAGATAGCTCCGCACAGCGAGCGCTTGCTGGCGGAGCGTTTGGTACTCTCTTTCGAGTTCTTCCATGCTCATAATTCGAGTTTATCAAAGTCGAGTAAGTAACCCTTCTTGCCGAGGTTCCGCCCGACGGTCGAACCGATGCGCTCCTCGACGCCCTCGGCTTCGTGTATGTGCCCGCAGAAGAAGAGCCGTGGCTCGTGTTGGGCGATGAAGTCCGCCACCGCCTGACTGCCGGCGTGCACGCCCTGCTTCACACGGTCGAGCTTGGTGCCCTTGGGAGGCGCGTGGCAGATCAGAATCAACGGCTTCAACGCGGCGAAGGGCTCCAGATGCGCCGCCATCTCCGCTTCGCTGTATTCACCCGGCGTGTTGAACGGCGTGGGACTCGAATAACCCAGCCCCGCCACGTGAAAACCGTTCAGTTCGATCGACTGCTCATGAAAGTGCCGCAACCCGTGGCGCCGGCACAATGCGTCCATGCGCGCGGCCGATTCGTGATTGCCCGGCAGCATCAACACACGATCACCGCGCCTGCCGAGCACTTGACCGGCTTCGTCGTAGCCACGCTCCCAGGTCACCGTGTCACCGGCGGCCACATAGTAGTCGGCCTCAATGCTGAGCAATTCGCGCAAGCGCGCAAAGTCGTTGTGAATATCGGAAAACAACAGCAGCTTCATTCACGACGATTGTACTGCGGCGGCACGAAAACCCGGGACTGACCACTCTGCCTGCTGTTGGGGCAGAGCGGTCTGTCCCGGGTTTTCGTTCCTCTCACGCAATATACTGGCGGAGCGTGGACCAGAGCACTTCGGCCTTGACCGGCTTCGCCAGATAGGCTTGCATGCCGTGCTCGCGGCACAGTTTGCGGTACTCTTCGCCGTAAGCCGCCGTGAGCGCCAGGATGGGCGTTGACTGGTAGTCGGGCATGGCGCGCAATGCCATGGTGGCGGCCAGACCATCCATGCCGGGCAAACCGAGATCCATCAGGACCAGATCGAAGCGCGTCTTGGTGGCGGCATCGATGGCGTCCTCGCCCGAATTGACGCACCGGACGTCGAAACCGCCCCGGCGCAGGTGATGCGTGATGACGGTCTGCGCGATGCGATCGTCTTCGGCTACCAAGATACGGCGCGGCGAATCGGCGGACACCGCCGTGTGCAGCTCAGCGGCGGCCGCCGGCAGTTCCGCCGGCATGCGCAGTGGAATGGTGATGGCGAATACGCTACCCGCGTCGGCCTCGCTCTGCACCGTGATCTTGCCGCCCATAAGCACGACCAACTTCTGTGCGATCGATAAACCCAGCCCCAGGCCGGCGTAGCCGCGTCCCGGACCACCCTCTACTTGCCGGAACGCATCGAAGATGGCGTTCAGGGCTTCGGGAGGAATGCCGATGCCGGTATCGCGTATCCGCAGCAACAGATTGAAGGATCTGTCGCCGGTGGTCTCGGCGGAAGCGGTCATCAAGATCTGGCCCACGTGCGTGAACTTCAGCGCGTTGTCCAGCATGCAGTGGAGCAGTTTGCGCAGCCTCAGAGCATCGCCCACGGCGCCTTCCGGCAGCCGCCCCTCGAAGATGCAGAGCAGCTTCAGACCCTTTTGCTCGGCCGTGCGCGCATGTTCGGCGGCCGCCGCGCGCAACGTTTCCACCAGGTTGAATTCGGATTCTTCCAGCTTCACCGTTCCGGCCGACAGCGCCGAATACTCCAGCGTGTCGTTCAGCACGGCAAGCAGGTTGTCGGCGCATTGCCGCGCCGTGGCCACCCATTCCCGCTGCTGCTCATCGAGCGAGGTTTCCATGAGCAGGTCCGTCATGCCGACAATCCCGCTCAGCGGCGTGCGGATCTCGTGATTCAGGCTGGAGAGAAACTGCCCCTTCAGACGCATCAACTCGGCCGTAGCCGTGAGATGCTCGGCGTCTCTGACGTTTCTCGATAGGTTTGCACCGGCCGCCATGACCTAGCATCAGTCACATCGGCAAGTTTTGCGTGATGTTTAGGAAAAAGACCTGGCCGGCTCCCGGCTAGTCCTCGCTACTCAGGATACCGCCCAGTGCGCCGAGCGGACCCTTTTCGTCGCCACCGGATTGATTCGGCGCCAGTTCGCGCCGCAACTTCTCCAGCGTCATGCTCTGTATGATCACCCGTCCCGGGCCGGTCAGTGTAGCCAGGAAGAAGCCTTCGCCACCGAAGATGGCCGTCTTAATACCCCCGGCCAATTGGATGTCGTAGTCCACCGAAGCGTCGAATGCCACGATGCAGCCCGTATCCACCTGCAAGACTTCGCCCGGCTTCAACGTAAACTCGATGAAGTCGCCACCGGCGTGTATGAACGCGCACCCCGGTCCGGTCAGCTTTTCCAGGATGAACCCCTCTCCACCGAAAAAGCCCGCCCCAATGCGCTTCACCAGCGCGATATCGGCCTGCACTCCCTGCTGCGCGCACACGAAGGCGTCGCGCTGCACCAGGACGCTCTGGCCCGGCGCGAGGTCGAAGGCCTGTATGCGTCCCGGGTAACTGCCCGCGAAGCCCACCTCGCCGTCGCTGGATGCGCGGAAGTAGGTCCAGAACAGCGACTCGCCCATCAGCTTGCGCTTCACCGCACCCCAGATCTTGTCGCCGAGCGTCTGGCCCGTCATGCGGCTTTCCCAACCCACGTTGGCCGTCTTGTAAACCATCTTGCCGGCTTCGGCGAAAATCTCCTGGCCGGGCTTCATTTTCACCCGCACCACCTGCAGATTGTCACCCTGAATGGTGTATTCCAGGGGCGGAGGTGGCGGCGCCGCCGCGGGAATCGACGCATTGAATCCACCACCAACGGGTTGGCCGCAGTTGGCGCAAAAACGCGCTTCACTCGCCAGGTTTCCACCGCAGTTCACACAAAAGGGCATAACTTATCTCACTCCCCCAAAAGCGTATCTTATCACCGGCCTCCAAGACGGCCAGATCGCTACTCTCTCTTAGATACGGATATTCTCCTGCTCCAGTTCGTGACACGAGGTATACACCCGCTGGGAGTAGGACGGACAATACCCTCTACAGGATCATCCCTAGAGCCTTGCTTCTACAAGAGAATATCCCCGCGCGGAACGAACTAGTGGTTGTCAAACGAATCGCAGCCGCCGGGCGAGTGCTGAGAGAGGGGTTTTCCAGCGCTCCCCGACGCGCTGATCCTGCGGAAACACATGGCAGCTCAGCAATTACTGTCCGTGTACCCGCCGTGTGACTTTTCGCAATACATGAGGAGAAGGAGATTTTCCGTGCGCCAACTATTCTTTTGTCTGGCACTTGTGATCATGCTGGCCGTGGCATTGCCCGCCAGTTCCGCTACGCTGACCTGGTATACCAGCCGCGCAGCCTGGGAAGCCGCCGTGGGTGGCACATTTAATCTGATCGACTTCAACGAAGCCGCGGGTGGCAGCTACTGCACGTCGGCCGGCGTCACCATCGAGGATGTCTGGTTCCAGGCTTACAACGAAACGGCGGCTTGGTACATGTACATCAACTACGACGACCCGTTGAATCACAAGCTGTATGCTGCGGGTAATTCGACGTCCACGCCGCCCGCCGCTTACACCAGAGCGAAATTCACCACCGGCAGCTACCTGGCGGTGGGCGTAGACGTTTCGACAACCTCGGCCTATTTCTTCGTGAAGGAAGACGGAGGCGGCAACTGGGTGCAGACCAACACCACCGGATTCGTCGGCTTCGTCTCGGACACGCCGGTTACCCAGGTATGGTTCGCATCCCGGACCGGGACATCCGGCGCGCCTGGCTACTACCTGCTGGACAATTTCGTGTTCTCCAACGGTCCGGCGCCACAACCCGAGGAGACGCCCGACCTGGACACGCTGATTCTTAGCGGTACGGGTCTAGGCATCTTCTCGTTTGTGATGCGGCGGCGCGCCCGCTCCAAAGCGTGACGCGCCCGCGGTGGTTTAGAGTCGGTACTTCCACATGATGTAAGGCGTGGACATGGGGATGTCCTTGCCGGACTGCTCCAGGTACGCGCCCGGGAACAGGTGAGCGTAGCCGGCCTGCAGTGTGAGCCGGCTGTTCACCTTGTAGATGACGCGGAAGTCGAGTTCATCGGCGACCTTGCTGCTGGTGGCGTTGGGATTGAAGATCCAAACGGATCCGGTTCCACCGCCGCCAGTGTAGAGCGCGTCAGTGCGGGAAGCGAGCCAGAAGGCGTGGTATTCCACGCGCAGCGTGACCGGCTTGGCAACCTTGGACTCGAGACCGCCGGTGAGTTGATGTATGTTCTGCCAGCAGAACTTGTCCACGGCTCCGTACTTGGGATAGTTGGCCGAGTAGAGCTGGTCAAACGTTCCCTTGCGCCCATCGCCCTTGCTGCCATCGCCGGAAGCATAGTTGTAGCCTCCGACCAGACGCGGTAGCCGGTCGTCGGCCCAAATGCCCTGCGTGACGCTCCAGGCGCCGGCCCAGGCACGGATACCGTCGCCACCCCAATTACCGGCTTGCAGCGCGGTCTCCCACTTGTATTCGGTCTTGGCGGCGAGTTTGCCGGCCACGCGGAAGCCCATGGTAACCAGGTCGAGATCGCCCGTCAGACCTTTTTCGTCGCGCGCCACCGTCTGGCTCTTCCACAACACGTACGGCTCGACCACCGACGACGGAATCCAGTTATTGAACGCCGTGTAGAGGCCATAGAGCTTGATGTTGCTGTGGCTCTCATCCACCATGCCCGGCGCGGTCACCACCTGCGACGCCGCGAACAGATCGAAGCGTCCGTATTGCTTCTGGTGCGTGAGGCGCACGGCATCGAAGGTACGCCCGACGTTGCCCCAATCTCCGGCGCCGATCAAGCGCTGATCGCCAAAAGTCAGATCCTGGCGCCCAAACCGAACGGCCCACGGACCTTCGGTCGCGTTGCCGACTTCCACATAGGCTTGCCGCAGATCCGTAGGATTCTGCACGCCGCCCGGAATCGGCCGGCGCTGATAGCCGTACACACGCGAATCTTGTCCTTCCAAATAGAACTTCAACCAACGCTGCGGAGCGATGGTGGCGTTCAGACGGAAGCGTTGCAGATAGTAGCTGTCTTCGTTGCCGAATGACTGCGCCAATCCACTGAAACTCTCAACGCGGCCCCTTATTTCAGCGCCCAACTTCAGCCAAGAAGGCAGGACGTGCTTAGGTTCTTCAGCGGCCAGCGCGGCGGCGGCCAGTAGTGTAGTAACAACAATGCGAGTAGACATGCGAGGTCCCTCTTGCATGTCGTATCGTCCAGAATGATCAGTCTTTTGAAGGGAAAACGGGCACGGTGCCGCGAATTCGAATGTCGCGCAGGATCAACTGTTCCAGGCGCCGGCCGCGGAAGACTGCATCAGCCACTAAGCCGCGTTGCGTTTCAGCGCGGTGGAACTGATCAAAAATGAAGTTGCCGAGCGAGTATGCAATCACGCCGTGACGATAGCGTTCGGCCGGTTGCGCGACGTGCGGATGATGGCCGATGACGAGCTTCGCTCCGGCGTCGATGGCCGCGCGGGCAAAAGCCCGCTGATCGGCGCTCGATTTCGGCGAGTACTCCACACCGGCATGCATCAGCACGATGGCGACATCGGCTCGGGCGAGTATTCTGCCGACGTCGGCGCGCATACGTTCGACATCCATCAGCGCCACGCGCGCGTCCGTGTCGCGATGGTTCCCGTTGGTTTGATCGTAAGTATAGGCGAGGAATCCGAATCGCGTTCCCTTGCGGGTGAGCACCGCGCCGTCGTGAGCTTCCTGTTCCGACAGGCCCGTGCCGGCCGCGGCGATGCCGTGCTGACGAAGCCAATTGACGGTAAACGCAACGCCGCGCGCGCCGCAGTCACGGGTGTGGTTGTTGGCCGTCGAAACCACGTCCACGCCAGCCGCAACGAGTCCCTCCACCATTTCCGGCTCGGCCCGGAAAACCATGTTGCCGGCGCCGGCCGCGGGACGGTCCGAGAACGGAGACTCGAGGTTGACGCACGCGATGTCGGCGGCGGCGATCTGTTTCTCGACGCCCCGCCACGGCCACGCCGGATCGTTCTTCGCGCGCGCGAGCTTGCCGACGTAGCGCGCCAGCATGACATCGCCACCGAAGAGCAAACGTACGGGCGGAAGCGGCGGAGGCGTTTGTCCTTGACGTCCGATCTTGCGTCCGCACAACAGGGCCGCGGCCGTCGCCCACAGGAAAGCTCGGCGTGAACTCATCCGTTAGTCCAGCAACGCCGCCGCGGCGTCATCGAGATACCACCTGACGCGGCGGCCATGATGGGATGCCAGTTGGGCGGGAAATTCGAGCGGCTGGTACGGTTCGTGAAAGACCGCGCGCACGGCCTGGGCTTTGTCGCCGCCAGCCACCAGAAACAGATTCTCGCGCGCGGCGAGCAACACGCCCCCGAGCAACGTCACGCGATGCAACCCCAGGCCGGGTCTGCGCACGGCGGCGGCGATATTCTCGCGATCCTCGATGAGCGAATCGCCGGGGAACAGGCTGGCGGTGTGGCCGTCGGCGCCCAAGCCGCAGTGTATGACGTCGAAGTGCGGCATCTCTCCGGGGTCCAACCCAAAGAACTCGCGGATCTCAGCGGCATAGCGGCGCGCGGCAGCCTCCGGCGCCAGTTCACCCGGGATGCGATGCAGGTTCTCGCGCGGAATGCGGGCGCGCGCGATGAGAGTCTCTTCGGCGACACGGTAGTTGCTGCCGGCGTCGGTGGGCGGCACCATGCGCTCGTCGGTCCAGAACAAATGTATGCGCCTCCAATCGCGGCGTCGCATGGCCAGTTCTTCAAACATGGCGCGCGGCGTCTCGCCTCCGGATATCGCCAGAGTAGCCGCATTGCCGCCCGCCAGCACCTCGTCCAGGCAACTCAGCAGCGCTTGCGCGCAAGCCCGGCCGGCTTCCCGCACGCTGTTGTAGGCGTACCACTGAACGCTCACCGCAGCCTCCGCGTGGTGGATCGGTCTCCCTCCAACAGATACACGAACCGTCAGCGGCGCGCAAGCCGTTGCTCGACTTCGCCAATCCAATCGAGCACCGCGCGGTCCAGCCAGAAGCGGTGCGCGCCGCGCGCGATGAAGCCCACGTGCCCGCCGTGCCGCGTCGCCTGGCGGCTGATGTGCGGGTTGGCGGACATCGCGGGATGGTTGTACATCGAAGGCGGAATGATCGGGTCGTCCAGAGAGTAAATGAATCGCGTGGGCACGCGGATTCCGTCCAGGAAGCGGGTCGCGCTTTGGTGCCAATAGTAATCAGCGGCATCGCGAAAGCCGAACGAAGGCCCGGTGACCTTGTCGTCAAACTCGACGATAGTTCTGGCGCTTAGAAACTCCGGATGAATCGTCAGTTTGGGATTGGCTTCCAACCGGCGTTTGGTGCGCTCGATCAGGCGGCGGACGAAGCGGCGGTGATAGATGAAATTCTCACGGCGTTCGATAGCGCGGCAACTGGCTTCCAAATCGATCGATGCCGACACCGCGCATACGCTGGCGATGAACGGGCGCGCGGCTTCGCCCCACTCGCCCGCCAGCTTCGCAATCAGGTTGCCGCCAAGCGAGTATCCCGCCAAATGCACCGGCGTGTGCGTATCGCCCACCAACGCTTCCACGAACATGCGCAGATCGACGGTCAACCCGGCGTTGTAGAAAGTTGGCGAAAGATGTTCGGTGCCTCCGCAACTGCGCATGTTGAAGCGATGCACGGCGTAGCCGGCTTCCAGGCCCGCCTGCGCCATGCTCAACATGTATCCGGCGCGGCTGGAGCTTTCCAGTCCGTGCGTCAGGATGATGTCGCCGCGAGACGCACCCTCCGGGCGCTGCGACTCGATCAGCACGGTTACGCCGGGCTCGGTTTGCAGATAGCGCGTCTCGACCGGGAACCTACGCTCGTCCAGTGTGCGCGACCAGAAGTGCGAGGCAAGTGTCTGTAGATGTGCGTTACGAAACAGCGGTTCAAAAGGCAGCAACTTTCAATTTAACCCCGCCGGAGGCAGGTTGGTTTATACTGGAACGCCTGAGAGACCAATCATGCACCTCAATCGCAGGAACTTCATACAAGCCGTGGCATCATTGGCAGGCATCAAAGCGTACCCGGCGCAGAAGACCTTCAACATCGTCGAACTCGGAGCCGTGGCCGGTGGCGCCACACTGTGCACCCAGGCGATACAGCGCGCCATTGACGCGTGCGCGGAATCGGGCGGAGGCCGCGTGCTGTTGCCGGCCGGGACGTTCCTGTCGGGCGCGGTCGTGCTAAAGGACCGTGTGAATCTGCATCTCAGTGATGGCGCGGTGCTGCTGGGCAGTCCGTGGTTTCGCGACTACGTTCCACACGCGGCGCGCACGCGAGCGCGCTACGAAGATTACCTGCTGACCAGCCTGATCTTCGCGCAAGGCGCCGACGGCGTCTCGGTAAGCGGCAACGGATTGCTAGACGGCAACAGCCGTGGCGAGAACGACTTCATGGCTTCCGGCCGGGAAGGAAAGCATCGTCCCGGTCTGATCTGGTTCGATGAATGCACCAATGTCGTGGTGAAGGACATCACCTTCACTTCGGCGGGATTCTGGACCGAGAGTTACACGCGTTGCCGGAACGTGCATGTTGATGGCAT
Source organism: uncultured Solibacteraceae bacterium (assembly GCA_964505625.1). Classification (GTDB taxonomy): domain Bacteria; phylum Acidobacteriota; class Terriglobia; order Bryobacterales; family Bryobacteraceae; genus JAJFUV01. The sequence continues at coordinate 9,370 of CAZDIZ010000160.1, forward strand.
CAAGGTGAAGAACAGCACGTTCCACAACAACGATGGGTGCAACATCATCGACTGCGAAAACGCCGTCGTCGAAAACTGCAATATCGACGCGCTGGACGATGCGATTTGTCTGAAGGGCTACACGGCGCAAGGGTGCAAGAACGTCGTCATCCGCAACAACAAGGTGCGCAGCCTGTGCAATGGGATCAAGGCCGGCACGGACTCCTCGGGCGGCTTCCAGAACATCCTCATCGAAAACAACGTGGTTTGGCAGACCGGTATTTCCGGCCTCGCGCTCGAACTGGTGGACGGCGGCGTCATGCGGAATGTGATCGTGCGCAACATCACCATGGATGTTGTCGAGACACCCATCTTCATCAAACTCGGTGATCGCAACCGTTCGATCCACACGCCGGATGGCAACGTCGTGCCCGCCACCGGCGTCTTGCAGGACATCCACATCAGCGGGATTCGCGCCAAGGTGAACGACGCGGAGAAGTACAACGACCGGGAGCGCGCCATACACAACTACGTGCCGTATGCTTCCAGCATTACCGGCATCCCCGGAAGCTACGTCGAACGCGTGTACATCAAGGACGTGGAGATCGAGATTCTCGGCGGCTTCCCGGCCGGCACGGAGGCGGACGCGCAACGGGTGATCGAAGAGAAATCCCGGAAATACCCAGAAAACCGCATGTTCGGCGTGCTGCCCGCATACGCGTTCTACGTCCGCCACGCCAAAGACGTTCACCTAAGCGACGTGCGCATCACCATGCGCCAGGCGGACGCGCGCCCAGCTTTCGTTCTTGACGACGTGCACACGTCGACATTCAAGAATGTGCAGGCCAAGGGCGTTTCGCCGGCGCCCGCGTTTCGCGTGGAAAAGAACTGCACGGGCGTCACTCTGGACCCGCCGTCAAAGTAGCTTGCGCACGATCGCGCGCACAACTCGCGCTTTGACGTCCGGCGCGGTCCAACTGTCGCGCAGATCTTCGCTATCGGAATAGCGCTCCAGACGGAAGTTCTTCAACTCGAGCGGAAGTATCGTTCGCACGAAGGGCTCGCAATAGTGGCCTTCGCAGACGATGCGGCCTCCCGGGCGCAGCGACTCAAAAAGCCTGCGGGCGAATGAGGCCTCCATCACCGTGCCCTTGGGCACCACGTAGGACAATACGATCACGTCCCAACGCTCGCGCCCGAAAACGAAATCTTCGTGAACAGCTTCCACGGTCTCGATCGTCGTGCCCAGGCGCGCCGCGCGCTCGCGGGCCAGGCGCAGTGCCGCACTCGAAATGTCGTAACCAGTCACGCGCCATCCCAAACGTGCCAGATAGACGCTGTTGCGGCCGTTGCCCATGGCGACATCCAGCGCCGTGCCGGGCGGAACACCTAGCAAGGCGTCGGCGAGCAATTGAAGCGGACGTTCGGGGCCGCTTCCCACTTTGAAGACAGCATTCCAGTAAACGGTGCTACGCGGACCGCCTTTCACGCCTACTTCTTCGACCAGCTTCGCGCGCCGCTCGGCTTCGGGACGGGCGAGTCCCGTCGAAACAAGATAGGCGGTGTAGACACTTTTAAGCGACTTGTTCGAATCCGGAGTGGTGGCCGCGACAGTCGACGCCCACTTTTCGAACTGGTTCCACACTTCGCTGGAGTCGTCAGCGGCGGGCAATGGAGAAAGAAGCAGAGCGTAGATCAGGAGAGCGCGAAGGGACATGCGAACCCATCTTCGCATGAATATTAAATTCGTGCTACACTGGCTGCTCATTCGATGACCCGACTCTACATCCTATTCCCCCTCCTCTACTCCACGCTGTCATGGGCGCAAACCGCCAGTCTGTCGGGAACCGTCACCGACCCATCGCGCGCGCCAGCCGTCAATATCTTGGTGAAAGCCGCGCAACCGGCAACCTCGCTGGAACGCTCGACTCGCACCAGCGCGGCCGGCGTTTACATGTTCGCCGCACTGGCACCAGGCGAGTACGAAGTTACCGTCGAAGCACCCGGCTTCCGCTCTATCCGTCGCGAGCACGTGCGGCTGGATGTTTCGCAGCCGATGCGGCTGGATTTCGCGTTGGAGCTCGGCACGGTGGATCAGTCCGTGATCGTATCGGCGGACCCGCCGCCGGTCACCGCTGAAACCGGCACGCTGGGCACGACGGTGGGCCGCGAGTTTGTCGATGCCGCGCCGCTCAACGGCCGGACCTTTCAATCCTTGATCGCGCTGACGCCGGGTACGGTGATAGCCAAGGCCAACGGCACCGATGCCGGGCAATTCAGCGTGAACGGACAACGCGCCAATGCCAACTACTTCATGATCGACGGCGTAAGCGCGAACATCGGCGTCAGCGCCAACGCCTTCGCCGGACAGCCCGCCACCGGCTCGACGCCGGGAATGGGCGCCACGGGCGGAACCAACAATCTGGTTTCGATGGACGCGCTACAGGAATTCCGCATCGTCACTTCAGCCTACGCACCCGAGTTCGGGCGCACACCAGGCGGGCAGGTGGCCATACTGACGCGCTCTGGCACCAACGAATTCCACGGGACGCTGTTCGAATACTTCCGCAACGACGTGCTGGACGCTAACGACTGGTTCGCCAACCGCAACGGTCAAAACAAACCGGCCCTGCGGCAGAACGATTTCGGAGGCGTTCTGGGAGGCCCCATCCGCAAGAACCGTTTGTTCTTCTTCGGCTCCTATGAAGCCCTGCGGTTGCGCCTGCCGCTGACCGCTACCACCGATGTTCCATCGCTTGCGGCACGCGCGGCCGCGCCCGCCGCCATACAGCCGTATCTCGCGACGTTCCCGGTGCCCACCGGACCGGCGCAGTCGAGCGGCTTCGCGCCCTTCACGGCCAGCTACTCGGACCCGTCCACCTTGAACGCCGGCAGCATGCGTGTGGACTACATCCACAGCGAACGTCTCCGTGCCTTCGCGCGATTCAACGAAGCGCCTTCGGACACCGTGCAGCGCGGCGTCTTCACCACGACGTTGAATACACTTGTGGCGACCAACGTGGGTGTGCGGACGTTCACCGCGGGCGCCGACTGGTCGATTTCGCCGCGCGTGACCAACGAAGCCCGCGTTAATTGGAGCCGTAGCGCCGGCGGCAGCAACTATTCGAACGATGGATTGGGCGGAGCGGCCATCGCCGATGATGCGGCGCTGTTTCCGGCCTCGGCGCCGAAGGGCGATTCGCTGTTCTTCTTCAACCTCAACGGCGGCAGAAACTCACGCGTCACGCGCGGCAAGCTGACCAACAACGAGCAGCGGCAGTGGAACTTCGCCGATTCCCTCTCTTGGGTGCGTGGCGCGCACCACGTCAAAGCCGGATTCGACTACCGCCGTTTGAGCCCGCTTTACGGCATCCGCAAGTACCTTCTCAACGCCATCTTCAATGGAGTGACGGGTGCGGTGGCGGGCACAGCGTCGTCTGTCACCGTTGGCGCGCAAACCGGCGACCTGACGCCGGTATTCACGAACTTCTCGTCGTGGATACAGGATTCCTGGCAATTGCGCCGGCTAACTTTGACCTACGGCATTCGCTGGGAACTCAATCCCGCGCCAACCGAAGCCAATGGCAGGCAAGCCGCGGTGATGACCACGCTCGACGATACGTCGCGTATGTCGCTTGCCCCGGCGGGGACTTCCATCTACGAAACGTCCTACCGGAACTTCGCGCCGCGCATCGGCTTGGCGTACCGTCTTTCGGACCGCACGGGCCGCGAGACACTGCTGCGCGCCGGGGCGGGAGTCTTCTACGACCTCGGCTCGGGCATCGCCGCGCAGGTCTTCTCCGGCGGATATCCGTTCTTTACCAGTAAGGTTCTTCGCAACGTCGCGTTTCCGTTGACCGCCGAACAATCCGCGGCGCCCGAGCAGAAGCTCACGCCGCCGTACGGCACCATCTACGCATTCGACGCGAAACTGAAGCTACCGCGCAGCTATCAATGGAACGTGACGCTCGATCAGGCATTGGGCTCGCGCCAAGCTGTTTCGGCGGCATACGTCGGCGCCATCGGGCGCAATCTGCTGCGCACGGAAGTCCTGCAACCGGTGAGTGCCGACTTCGGCACCGTGTACGCCACGCGCAACTTGGCCACTTCCGATTACCACGCGCTGCAACTGCAACTGCGCCGCGGCATCTCGAAAGGGCTGCAAGCGCTGGCATCCTACACGTGGTCCCATTCGATCGACGTCAACTCCTCGGACGCTTTCTACGGAAGCCCCAGCGGCAAGACCGATCCGCGCGCCGATCGTGGCTCGTCGGACTTCGACGTGCGGCATTCCTTTTCCAGCATGCTTTCCTATGAATTGCCGCGCCTTCAGCACGACTACGCGCGCCGCAT
>CAZDIZ010000161.1:0-13532 GCA_964505625.1 uncultured Solibacteraceae bacterium
GGAAGGTAGCCTGTCATAATTCACCACCTTATGGTGGCATTATGACAAGACTATGGGAGTGCGCGCAAGGTCTTTTGCTCAAGGCGTAACGGCGGAGCGCAGCATCAGCCAGACCTTTTCCCAGGTCGGCAGGCTTATGCGGCGGCCCAGCACGTCGAAGCCGGAACTTTCAATGCGGTCGAGCAGGCGCGAGTAGATCGCGACGATGGCGCGCATCATGGCGCGGCCCGAAGGGCTCACCATGCCCACTAGCGCCGCTGAGCGCGCGTAGTACTCGCGGGCTCGCGCGGCTTCAAAGCGCATCAGATCCAGAAACTCCGGGGTCCGTTGCGTGCCGCGCAGCACTTGTTCGGAAACGCCGAAGCGGACGAGGTCCTCTTGCGGCAGATAGACGCGGCCGAGTCCGGCATCTTCGCTTACGTCGCGCAGGATGTTGGTGAGTTGAAACGCCACGCCGCAATCTTCGGCGAGACGCGGCGCCTCGGCGGATTCGAAGCCTATCACGTGAATCACGCAGAGGCCCACCACCGATGCCACCTGGTAGCAGTATTGCCGCAGATCGTCGAAGGTCTCGATTGTGCGCGGCTCCAGATCGCTCGATACGCCCGCAATCATCTGGCGGAAACACTCGTGTGGAATCCGGAAGCGCTCGACCGAAGCGCGGAACGCCGGCCAGACCGGGTGCGGCGGCGCATCACCGGCCAGCGCGCGTTCCAGATCCGCGCTCCACCGCTCGATCGACGCGCGCGCGTCGCCCGCGGCCGGCTCATCGCTCAAGTCGTCGCAGTAGCGCATGAACGCGTAGATGGCGCACATGGCGTCGCGCTCGGCGCGCGGCAGCAGCAGGAACGAGTAGTAGAAGTTGCGCGCGCGGCTGCGTGCCACGCGGCGGCAATAATCGAATGAAGCTTCGAGCGAATCCGTCATGCGGCCTTCCGGAATGCCTGCCGCGCCAGCACTCGAAGCAGCAGCCCGACGCGCTCAATCTTCGATATCGCCGGCCGCCGTGCCAGGACATCGTAGTTTTGTTGCTCGATCTTGTCGAGAACGCGCATGCCTCCGCGGCTGAATAGTTCGATGTCGATCGCCAAGCGCCGGTCGAGCGTCGCGGCCAGCGGCAACCCTTCCAGGAACAACTCGCGCGCCTGCGCCACAATCTCCCGCATGGTGGCGCGGAACTCCGGCGTGGCTTTCAACGCGAACAGTTCCTCGACCGTGTAGCCGTGCCGATGCATCACATCGAGCGGGATATAGACGCGGTCCTTGGCCAGATCGACGGCCACGTCCTGCCAGAAATTGGCCAGTTGGAGCGCCGTGCAGGTGGCATCCGACAAACGTTGCCGTTCAGCGTCGGAGTATCCGCAGAGATAAAGCACCAGCCGTCCCACGGGATTCGCCGAGTAGCGGCAGTAGCCGTACACTTCTTCCCAGTTCGCATAGCGCGTGACGCGCTGGTCCTGTTCGAAGGCGCGAATGAGATGCTCGAACGGGTCGATGGGCAAGCTGTGGCGCGCGGCGGTCTCTTTGAGCGCCACAAAGACCGGATGCGAGGCTTCGCCGGCGTACATGCGTTCGAGTTCGGTGCGCCACCAGGCGAGCAGACGCAGGCTCTCGTTCACATCGCCGATTTCATCGCCCAGATCGTCCGCCCAGCGGCAGAACGCATAGACGTTGAAGAAATCCTGGTGCAGGCGTTTGGGAAGCAGGAACGATACGACGTGGAAGTTCTCGTAATGCACGCCGGCGAGCCAGCGTGTGTAGGCGAGCGCTTCGTCCGGAGTAGCGGTGAAACGGCACGCTTCCGGCGAATGTATGTAATCCGCCGGAAGCAAAAAATGGTTGGCCAAGGTTTACGGAATGATGGCCGTCTTCATGTGGCCATTGTGGCTCATCAAATACTGCATCACTTCGAGCAGGTTGGTGAGCGGTTCCTCGCGATTGACGAAGTCCTGCGCCGAAATCTGGCCGCGCGAAACCAGGTTCAAGGCCTTCTGTATGTAAGCCGGTGTGTGATGGAAGCTCGCCTTGCAGGTGATTTCGGAGTAGTGCAGCAGCGAGGTGTCCAGCGTGATCCGGCTGTCGGCCGGGCAACCGCCGAAGAAATTGACGGTGCCGCCGCGGCGGACCATCTTCACGGCTGTCTGCCAGGTCTCCGGTTTGCCCACGGCTTCGATGGCCACGTCCACGCCGCGGCCCATGGCGAAATCGCGGACCGGTTGCACCGGGTCGGGAGTGGAATGGCTCGAAATGACTTCGTCGGCGCCCATCTTCGCGGCGCGTTCGATCTGCGTGCGGCGCCGCCCGATGGCGATAACGCGCGTTCCATACAACTTAGCCAGGCGGACGAACATCAGGCCGATGGGACCGAGTCCCAGGACCACCACGTTGTCGCCGTGCTTTACGCCGGTTTCCTCGAAGCCCCGAATGACGCAAGCCAGCGGCTCCACCAGCGCCGCGTCCCGATAACTTACGTGCGCCGGAATTTCATAAAGATTGCGTTGTACGATGCGGGACGGAATGCGGATGTATTCGGCGTAAGCTCCGTTGTTGAACAACAGATCCTCGCACAAGTTCTCCGCGTCGCGCTGGCAATAGAAACAATCCAGGCAGGGAGCGGAGTTCGCCGCCACCACGCGCTGGCCCACTGCAAAATTCGTGACTTCCTCACCTACCGCGACAATATCACCGGCCAGTTCATGCCCGAATAGGGCCGGAGGAACGATCATGCGCGCGTGGTAGCCCCGGCGGAACACCTTCACGTCGGTGCCGCAGGTAAGGGCCGCTTTCACACGGACGAGCACATCCCCTTTGCCGATCTGCGGCACGGCCACTGGCTCGACGCGCAAGCTCTCTTTCCCGTAAAGTACCGCAGCCATCATCTGCTGCATATTTGTTAAGACCACCTTTGAGGTTGAACGACTATTTTCATTGATTGGCCGTCTGGATGCAAGGCCTTATGTATCCCCTCGGCGATACGATCCAGCGGCAAACGATCGCTAATCAACTCATCCACAGGCAGTTCGCCGCTGAATACCAGCCTGGCGGACTCGGCCTGCAACTCCACGGAAGCGCTGTAGGCGCCAAACACCGTGCGTTCCTGCTTGCAGATGTCGGCGCCGGAAAACTCCACCCGCTCCTGATCCGAAGTCTGGGCAAACAGCAAGATGCGGCTGCCTGGCCTGGAACAACGCATGGCCTGATCGGTCAGTCCGGGGGCGGAGGCGGCGACAATCACCAGGTCCGCGCCGCGTCCTTCCGAGCGCGCCATTACTTCGGCGAACACGTCAGTCGTGCGCGGGTCCCAACTGGCGGCAGCGCCGAAACGGCTCGACAGTTCGCGCCGCCGGGGAATCGTGTCGGTTGTTACGATGCTGGCGCCGGTACGGTGGACCAGCATGGTGAATAACAACCCAATGGGACCCTGGCCCAGAATCAGCACCAGTTCATCCGGCCGGGGATCAGCCTGTACCACCGCCTTGTGGCACGTGTTCACCGGCTCGACGAAACAGGCGCGGTCGAATGGAACGCCGGCGGGGACCTTCTCGACGCCCCGCTCCACGATCCAGTCCATAACGCGTATGTACTGCGCGAAGCCGCCACCGGCCGGTTCGAATCCGGCCGTGATGCCGACGCGCTTATAGACTTCACACTGCGCGTAAAGCTTGCGGCGGCAATAGAAACAATCCAGGCACGGAATGTGGTGGAACGCGATAACGCCATCGCCTTCCTTGAAACCGTTCACGCCTTCGCCCACCTGCACAACCACGCCCGCCGTCTCGTGCCCATAGATACGCGGCGGTGGCAGCAGATCGAACTCGACCTTCTTCAGATCCGTATGGCAGATCCCGCAGCTTTCCACGCGGACCAATAGCTCACCCGGACCGATGGAAGGCGTCGGCACTTCCTCGATATGCATCTCGCCGTTACCGCGATAGACCGCCGCTCGCATGCGCGGCGGAACTTTCGAATTAGAATGCACAGTCTGCAAGAAACTCTCCCAACGCTCGCGAACAACGCCTTCCCCGCCACGCCAGGCGCACTAACTCCGGCAGCCCCTTCCACGGGCGGCGCATCGCCGACAGACACACTTTCGATCCTTGAAAGCGGCCTTCGGCATCGCGAGCGCCATCGAAATCAATCGAAAAACTCTCCTGGGCCGTGTCGGTCACGGCGCGCACACAATAGAATGGACAGCCGCTCCGCATCGCCCACTCGGCCACACCGGCGGCCTCCATCTCCACGGCCTGGGCCCCGCGTTCGCGAAGCACTCGCCGCTCTCCGGCGCTCGCCGCCACGTGATCGATACTCGCGAGCGCACCACTTCGGCTCGGCATCGAACCATGCGGGTCGGCCACAACGCACACCGGCGAACCGTCTTCCCGCACCACACTGGTGGCGACGAAGACATCGCCCGCTTGGAGCGACTCATCCAGCGCCCCGCAGAACCCCGTGCTCACCACCTTATCCACACGCACTCTTTCGCCCGCGTACTCGGCTGCACGCGCGGCGGGCCCGGCCCCGGCTCCATCGGCCACCATCAGCCAACGCCGTCCGCCTACCATCGCCGACCTCGCAAATGCCAGCGGCCAACGCAGATCTTCGACTTCGCCGAGAACGGGTTGGAACCCTCGGAACTCGAACGGGTCGGCCGCCACCAGAAGTATGGTTTCCACGTCACCATCAATCCTTCCGGCGGAACCACTCGATGGCCCGCGTGAACGCCGCGTCGACCGGACCGGGCTCATAACCCAGTTCGCGGCGCGCTTTGTCGTGACGCACGAACATCTTCTTCTTCGCCATCTTTACCGCGTCAATGGCCACCCTCGGTTCTCTCCCCGTCACGCTGGACCATGCGGTGCTGCAAGCGCCCGCCGCGTATGCCACCGCGTACGGGATACGCACACGAGGCGCGGGAACGCCGCTGGTCCGTTCCAGCCGCAGAAAAAGCTCCTGCAGCGTCAAATTCTCACAGCCAAGTATATACCGCTCTCCGACCCTGCCTTTTTCGAGCGCGAGCAAATGCCCCTGCGCCACGTCGGCCACATCCACAAAGTTCAATCCCGTGTCCAGGTACGCCGGCATGCGCCCGGAAATGTAATCCACGATGATCTTTCCGGTCGGCGTGGGCTTGAAGTCGTGATCGCCCACCGGCGTCGTCGGATTCACAATCACCACGGGACAGCCGGCGCGAACTTCCTCACGCGCCGCCTGTTCGGCCAAGAACTTCGACCGCTTATAATCGCCCGCCATGTCGTCCAGACCGACGGGTGTGTCTTCATCGCCGATACCACCCGGCGGGATTCCGATGCAGCCAACCGTGCTTGTATACACCACCCGCTCGACGCCCGCTTCGCGCGCCGCGCGCAGCATGTTCCTGGTTCCGTCCACGTTCGAGCGGTACATCTCGCCCGCATCGCGCGTCCAGAGCCGATAGTCCGCCGCGACATGAAACACCGTTCCGCAGCCGGCCACCGCGCGCCCGAGCGTCGCCGCGTCGCGCAAATCGCCGCTCACTGGTTCGGCGTCCAGATCCACCAACCGGCTCGACGGACGCACCAGGGCGCGCACGCGATGTCCGCGCTCGATGAGCAGTCGCGCCACATGCCATCCAACAAACCCCGTCGCTCCGGTTACCAGTGTCGGTTTCACTTATTCGGCGCTCAGCGCAAAGCCCACACCAGCAGCTTTAAGCTGTCGCTCAGCTTCCCATTTATGCCGAGAGCCGCCGACGGCTCAAACCCACAGTGCATCATACAGTGCTCGCATCGCGGATCGTTACCGTGCCCGTAGCTCTCCCACGGCGTCTGGTTCATCAGTTCCTCGAATGTGTCGTAATGGGCGTCGGTGATGAGGTAGCAGGGTCCTTTCCAGCCCTTGATGTTGTAAGTGGGATTGCCCCAGGCGGTGCAGGGAAGCTCGCGCCCGCCCTTCAGAAAATCGAAATACAGCGGCGAGTTGTTCAATTTGAAACGCGCCGCGATGCGCTCGATATCGGCGAACTTCTCGCGGATGTCGTCGCGCGTCAAGAAGATCTCCTGGTCGTCTACGGCCGAATAACCGTAGCCGGGCGCTAACATGTGCCCGTCCATCGAGAACTGTTCCAGGTACTCGTATAGCGCCTCGACTTCTTTCATGTCGGTCTCTTTATAGACCGTGGTGTTGGTGCAGACCTTGAACCCGGCGGCCTTGGCCGCGCGAATGGCTTCGATGGCTTCGCGGAAAACGCCATCGCGCTCGACGGCCTTGTCGTGCGTCTGTTCGAGCCCATCCAGGTGGATGTTGATGAACAAACGGTCGTGCGGGGTGAACTCGCCCAGTTTCTTGCGGACCAGGAGTCCGTTGGTGCAGAGGTAGATATGCCGGCCGCGGTCGAGCGTGGCCTGCGTGAGCGGTCCGATTTCCGGAAACAGCAGCGGCTCGCCGCCGCAGATGGACACGATCGGGGCGCCGCATTCATCCACCGCTTTCAGACACTGTTCCAGCGACATCCGCTTGGTGATGGTGGTTTCGTACTCGCGTATGCGCCCGCAGCCGGTGCAGGTCAGATTGCAGGTATGCAGCGGCTCCAGCATCAGCACCAGCGGGAAACGCTGGCGGATCAGCGGATGGTGCGCGCGCCCGTTGGTTCCTTTCGCGTGCACAATGCGGAACGGGTTAGCGGCGTCGGCCTTTGTCGATGGATCGCGCTGCCACTCCGGCCGCGGCCGCAAGCGGTTCTTCATGATATAGCCAGCCATGCCGGCCGTCAGCGAAAGCGGAAACCTCATTGCCGTTGTCCCCCTCGATTTGGATGCTGAAAAACCGGACAGGCTGCACTGTCCCCATTGAGGAGTTCTTCGCCTTCGCGGACTTCCTCGGGGGACAGAGTGGTCTGTCCTTGGTTTTTTTGCAACCTACCGGTTGTGCCGGTCGCCTTCAGGAACGCGCTCATGGCCAGTAACGGGAACGAATGCCGGTAGAGGTGGTAGCTGAGGTAGAAGACGCGAGGAAAGCCCGTTCCGGTGGCCAGTTCCTCGGTCCAGGTTCCATCTTTGGTTTGCGTGTCCAGCAGGTACTCGATGCCGTGTTCGATGCTGGTGCTGCGTGTGTCGCCCGAAGCCAACAATCCCAGGATGGCCCAGGCGGTTTGCGAAGGCGTGCTCGGCGCTTCGGTGAAAGCGTGGTTGTCGTAGCTCGCGCAGCTCTCGCCCCAGCCGCCGTCGGCGTTCTGGATCGAGCGCAGCCATTCGCCGGCGCGCAGTACGGCGGCTTCGTTCGCGTCCACACCCGCCGCGCGCAAGCCGCGCAGCGCCAGGAAAGTGCCGTAGACGTAGTCCACGCCCCAACGTCCGTACCAGCTTCCATCCTGTTCCTGCGTGCGCAGCAGATACTCGACGCCGCGCTGAATGGCGCGGCTCTGTGGATCAACGCCGCAAGTGCACAATGCTTCCAGCACCCGCCCAGTGATGTCCGGGCAGGTCGGATCGAGCATCGCGTTGTGATCGGCGAACGGCATCGAGCTGAGGAATCTCCAATTGTTGTCGACGTCGAACGCCGCCCACCCGCCGTCGGACGACTGCATGGCAAGCAGCCAATCCACCGCACGCTTCTCCACGGCCTGCTGCCCCGAACTGGACTCGGCGCGCGCGTGGCTGAGCGCCATCAGTACCATGGCTGTGTCGTCGATATCGGGATAGAACTCGTTAGCGAATTCGAAATACCAGCCGCCCGGCTCCACGCCAGGCCGCTTCACCGCCCAATCGCCCTTGCTGCGTACTTCTTTCGAAAGCAGCCAGTTCGCCGTGCGTTGTAGTACGCCGCCACCGGCCTTGCCGCTCTCGCCCAGCGCAAAGGCCGCGATGGCCGTATCCCACACCGGAGAAAAGCACGGCTGGAAGTAGAGCGTATCGCCCGTGTCCACCATCAAACGGTCGAATTGGCGCCGGGCTTCGACGGCGGCCGGATGCTCGCGCGAGTAACCGAGAACGTCGAACGCCATGATGGCGTACATCATCGGCGGGTAGATGGCGCCCACACCCTCGCTCTTGCGTGTGTGTTCAATCATCCACTGCTCCGCTTTGCGAATAGCGTAACGGCGGATGGTTTTCGATCCGTACTTTTCCCAGAACTTCGCCAGCCGGTCCAGCCGCAGAAAGAGATTACGCCAACTGAACATGCCGGGCGTCTTGGCTACCTCGAACGGTTTGTCAGGCCGGACCAGTTCATCGAGCGTGAAGCCTGATGGCACCGGCCGCATCGGATTGGCGGCGTGCACGATGGAAAGCGGAATGACGATGGCGCGGCTCCACGAAGACATCTCGTAGATGAAGTTGCGGAGCAGCATTACTTCCGGCGCGACTGTCGGGCAGTACTTGCGCGGGTAAAGTCCGAATAGACTCAGGTTGAGTTTGACGTAACTGTTGGCCGCCTGTATGCCGCCCAGCGACAGGATGCATTCCCGCGCCTTCACGAGACGCGGATCGTCCATCGCCAGCCCGGCGAGCTTCAGGGCGAAGTATGCCTTGACCGTGGCGCTGATTTCGGCCGGACCGTGCGGATAAATATTGAAGCCGCCATCCTCAAGCTGCCGCGCCAGAATCGAGTTGACGGCGCGGTCCACTTGCTCGCGGTTTGGCGGGTTCCAGACGCCGTTCTCCGGCGGGTACAACCACAACTGAAGCAGGATGTAGTCGGATTCGAGGGTTGAATCCGCTGTCAGTTCCGCCCACCAGTAGCCTTCCGGGGTTTGCAGCGACAATAGGTACTCAGCAGCCCGTTCAACGCTCCGTGCGATTGCAGGAGCGGAGTTCCGCGCGAGTTGTGTGCCGGCTCCCATTTCTACGCGATGTTCACGAGCTTGGAGGCGTGCGGTTCAAGTTCGCTCGGTAGCGAAAAGCGCACATCCTCATCTTTCAGCGTGACCTCCTCGACATTGGTGTAACCTTGTTCGTCGAGCGCGGCCACCAGGTCCTCCACCAGGTGCTCCGGCGCCGAAGCGCCCGCGGTCACCGCCACAGTGTCCACGCCTTCCAGCCATTCGGGCCGCACTTCACTTTTGTCGTCGACCAGGTACGCATCAATTCCGGCCTTGCCGCAGACTTCCACCAACCGGCGCGAATTCGAACTGTTGCGCGATCCCACCACCAGCAGGAGCTGGCACAGCGGCGCCACCGCCTTCACCGCCAACTGCCGGTTTTCGGTTGCGTAGCAGATGTCCTTGGCCGCCGGCCCCTGGAGCTGGGGAAAACGTTCCAACAGCCGGGCTACGATATCACGCGTCTCGTCCAAACTCAACGTGGTTTGCGTGAGGTAGCGCATCCGCGACGGATCGGGTACCGTTAAACGGTCCACATCCTCAACCGTGGAAACCACCACTGTGGATTCGGGCGCCTCGCCCAACGTTCCGATTACCTCGTCGTGATCCTTGTGGCCAATCAGTACGATGGTGTACCCATGGTCGGCGAAGCGCTTGGCTTCCAGATGGACCTTAGTTACCAGCGGGCAGGTTGCGTCGATTACCTGAAGGTTGCGCGCGTCCGCTTCGTCGCGCACATCAGGTGCGACACCGTGCGCACTGAAGATCACCCGCGCGCCTTCGGGCACCTCCGCCAGTTCCTCAACGAAGATCGCACCCGCGTCGCGTAACTCATTTACGACGTGGCGGTTGTGGACGATCTCCTTGCGGACGTAAATCGGCGCGCCATACAGGTCCAATGCGAGCTTTACTACATCGATCGCCCGCACTACCCCCGCGCAGAACCCTCGAGGTCGGAGCAAGATGATTCTCTTAGCTCCGGCCGGTTTACGACCCAGAGTACCCAAAGCCATACAGTGATCTCCATTATAACAATCCGTGGGTACCGGCTTTCAGTTTGGATGTGTCTACCCCACCGCGAGGTACTACCCCTGGCATTAAATATGGTTCACCTGCCCGGTGGTAGCCTGTGTAAGTGCGCAACCTAATCCTCTTGATGCTCGCGCTTTCCGCCGTGGTTCCAGGCGAAAGTCCGGTGCCGGCGTTGGCGTCGTACGAGCGCTCCGGAGCGGTGGTTCTGGCGAACGACAAGCTGGAGCTCACGGTTACCATCCAGGGCGCATCGCTGGCGCGGCTGGTTCTCGCCGAAGACCAGGCGGCCGTGAACCCCTTCTGGGAACCCAGCCGCATGACGCGCGAATTGGGCGGCCAGGCAGGCTTCCGTTCGAGCACCGGGCACTTCGTGTGCGTCGACGGTTTCGGCATGCCGTCGATTGAGGAGCGCGCCGCCGGCTTGCCCATGCACGGCGAGGCGCACACGCGACCTTTCGAAATCCGGCGCATGTCGCGCGAGGGCCATACCGCCGTGGTGACCATGGAGACGACGCTGCCCATCCTTCAGGAACGTCTCACCCGCACCATGCGTGTGGTGGATGGCGAAAACGTCGTCTACGTGGATAGCCGTCTGGAGAATCTGCTCGGATTCGATCGCCCGGTGAACTGGGCCGAGCACGCCACGATTGGCTCGCCGTTTCTCGCAAGCGGCGAGACCGTGGTCGACGTAAGCGGCACGCGTTCCATGACGCGTAGCTGGACCGATCCCAAGGTGGGCGCTTCGGACCGCCGCCTGGCGAGCGGCAAGGAATTCAACTGGCCTCTGGCGCCCGGGCTGCATGAAGAGACGGTGGACATGCGGGAAGCGCCGGGCGCGCCGCACTACGTCGATCACCTGACCACGCTGGTCGATCCCGACCGCAAGTACGGTTACGTCACCGCTCTGAACAAAACACAACGCCTGCTCATCGGCTACGTGTTTCTACGCGAGGAATTCCCCTGGGTGCAGCACTGGGACAACTTTCCCACAACCGGCAAGCTCGCGCGCGGGATGGAATTCAGTACGCAGCCGTTCGATGTCTCGCGTCGTGAGGTAATCGGCGGCCCGGCGCTGTTCGGCGCGCCGATGTATCGTTGGCTCGCGGCGAAGTCTTCCATACAGTCCCGCTTCCTGGTCTTTTACACACAAGTACCCGAGGGCATGACGCGGATCGACGACGTGAAACTCGAAGGCCGTCAGCTCATCATTGAAGACCGCGCCGCAGGCAAAAAGATCACGCTGCGCGCGTCGCTGGGCCTGTAGCTACCGCGGCCAGCGCTGCGTCGGCGCCGGCAGCTTCGGGAATGCGGCGTGCGGCTCCTGTTGATACCAGTAGGCCACCGATGCGATGTCGTCGGCCAGCGGCTGATAGGTGTTGTTCGGCCACCATCCCAGCGCCTGTATGGTCACCCGAAGATCCTTTTGGAAGTTGATGGGGTCCATCAGATGCCAGCGGTACAGGCTCCACTTCGGCGGTCCGTCTTTGCCGGCATGCTTAAGCGTGCAGCCCGAGTAAGGGTTCGAGTAGATTTCCGGGAAGCCGTAAGTCCCCAGGAAGTAATCCTCGGTGCCCGTACCGTTGATGGTGGGGAACTTGCCGTCACCGTCCATGAAGAACTTGATTTCGCCTTCGCCGAACCAGCCGTCGGAAAGCTGCGTCCAGGCCAGGAATGTTCCCACGTAGCGGCCTTCGCCTTTGACACCGTCGAGGATCGTGTACTCGGGATGCTCCCGATTGGTCGTGGCGCGCCGCCACTGCGCGTGGAAGTAACCGGCGTTGGCCGGCACCTCGGCTTCGGCGTAGGTGATCTGGTAGGTCATCAAGCCAAGGTCCTTTTCGCCTTCATTCGAAAACGTGATGCGTACGTGCTTGCGAAACGGCATGGGCCAGAAACAGTTCAGCGCGGATTGAGGATTCACCACCACGGCCAGCGAATTCACCGGCGCGAACAGTTCATGGCCGACGGCGAAGAAGTCCGTCATGGGGACCTCGATGGACGGCGTGGTTTCGTTGTCCCAATAGAAGCGCAGCACGGAGTTTCGCCCATTGCGTTTCCAGTTGCCTTCGGTGGCCATCCAAATGTGTTGGATCACGCCGGGCCCGTCGACATCCATGATGGTGACCGTCTGCCCGGCCTTGGGCTTGAGGAACGGCCGCACTTTCCAGCCCTGGCCGAGGTGCGCGGCGGCCTTCGAGAACGGCAGGTCCGGATCAGCCGGATTCGGGATGGCCATTCCTCCCTTGCCCTTCTCGCCGGTGGGGTTCTCCGGCGATATCGAGCGTGTGCGCGCCGATGTAAGCAGAGGCAGGCTGGAGAGGCCGTTATTCCAGGCGGGCACCTGCGCGGAAAGCGCGGCGGCGCCGAAGCAGGTGGCGACGATCATGAGCGGGACGATTCGCATGCATATCTCCTGTGACTGATCCATTATCCTGAAATTCAGGACTCATGATCGCGCTCGCCATTTTCGCTGGGACTTACCTGGTGTTGGCCATCGGCGGCTTGCCGGGTTTCCGCATCGACCGTACCGGTGCGGCGATCATCGGCGCCAGCTTGATGGTTGGCTTCAATGTACTCACTTTCGATGAGGCCATCCAGGCCGTCGATCATTCGACGCTTGTGCTGCTGTTCGGCATGATGATCGTGGTGGCGAACCTGCGGCTGTCGGGGTTCTTCCGCGTGGTGGCGGCTTGGGCCGTCGAACATGCGCACCGGCCGCGGACGCTGCTTGCGGCCATCATCGCCGTGGCCGGCGTGTTTTCGGCGTTCTTCGTCAACGACACCATGTGCCTGGTGCTGACGCCGCTGGTTTTGGAAGTGGCCGCGGCGCTGGGGCGCAATCCGGTGCCGTATCTTCTGGCCGTGGCCATGGCGGCCAACGTGGGCAGCGCCGCCACAATCACGGGTAATCCGCAGAACATGATGATCGGCAATCTGAGCGGCATTCCGTACCGCACGTTTGCGGCGGCGCTCACGCCGGTGGCGCTGGCGGGACTGGTGCTCACGTTTCTGGTGATCGTTGCGAGCTTCCGCTCGGAGTTCCGCGACGTGGCGCGAGTCGAGGTGCCGGTGCTGCGCGTAAGAGTGAACCGCGTGCTGCTCATCAAGTCGCTGGTGATGTCGGCGGCGATGATCGTATTCTTTTTCCTGGGTTGGCCCGTGGCGAAGGTGGCTATCGTGGCCGGAGCGCTGCTGCTGATCACACGCCGCGTCAAGCCGGAGAAGGTCTACCACGAAATAGACTGGTCATTGCTGGCGATGTTCGCCGGGCTGTTCATCGTGGTGGCGGGTGTCGAAAAGACTTCACTCGAAGAAGAACTGGTGGCGCTGGCCGCGCAGTTTCATCTGGATCGAGTAGGAGTGCTGACGGCGCTATCGACAGCGCTATCCAACTTAGTGAGCAACGTGCCGGCGGTGCTGGTATTCCGCCCCATCATCGCGCACCTGGAAGACCCGCAACGCGGTTGGCTGGTGCTGGCCATGTCATCGACCTTCGCCGGCAACCTGACGATTCTCGGTTCGGTAGCCAACCTGATCGTGGTGCAAAGATCGCGCCGCGAAGCCCCCATCAGCTTCTGGCAATACTTCCGCGTGGGAGCGCCACTGACCCTGCTGACCCTCATCGCGGGAGCGTTGTGGCTGGGGTGGGCGAGAGGATGCCCGGTAGATCGTAGAAAGTAGCGACTCTCACACCTGAGGGCGTGGT
>CAZDIZ010000162.1:0-5268 GCA_964505625.1 uncultured Solibacteraceae bacterium
CGCACCTCCGGTTGGTTCACATCGAGGAACGAGAAGATCGGCGCGTTGAATCCCACCTTGCGCGGGTTATCCAGGATCTTATCCGGCACGATACCGCGCATGGCTTCGCGCAATATGGCCTTGGCGCGGCCGTTACGGATCAGATGCTTCGTCGGGATGCTGTAAGCGAACTCGAACAGACTACGGTCGAGAAACGGCGAACGGTTCTCGATTGAGAAGTACATGGCGTTCAGGTCATCTTCATGCAGGATGACGGGCACGTTCTCGGTGAACAGTTCGTTCAGCATGCGGTTGCGCAGCAGGTCCCGGCTGTAAGCGGTCTCCTTGAAGAGTTCCTTGCGCGAACCGGTCACCCACTCGGCGAAACGTTCCGAGCCGAGCGTGATGTGGCCGCGGAACGAAGGCGTCTTCACGAACAGGTCCGGGTCGCTCAAATGCGGATTGCGCACGAGCGGCTGGACGAGTTCGCGCCACGCCTGAACGCTCGCTTCGTGGAGCGCCGCGTCGTGCTGGATTTCACTGAGATAGGCGAGGTGATGATCGTAGTAGCCGGTAAACAGTTCGTCGGCCGCCGTGCCGCTCACCGCGATGCGATAGCCGTGCGCCTTTACCGCTTCCATCAGCAGCCAGTGTGCGTAGTAGGTGATGGTGTAAACCGGCGCGTCGTGATAGCGCACCAGTTCGCGCAGCCGTTCCAGAAACCCACCAGTCGAAACCGGAATAGACGTGTGGCGAATACCCAGTTCGGCGACGGCGTGGTTCACCATCTCCTGCTCTTCGTAACGCGCGTCGGTGTTGGTGACGGTGAAGCCGTGTACGTCGTAGCCGAAGACGCGTTTGGCGGCGCTGATGAGCGAGTTCGAGTCGATGCCGCCGCTCATGCAGAACGCCAGCGGCACGTCGGCGCGCAAGCGCAACTCCATGGAGCGCGTGACACGCTCGCGCGTGCCCGCAACGGCCTCTTCGAAGCTCATGCCTGGTTCGACGGCCACCGGCGGCGTCCAATAGCGGCGTATCTCTTCCCTGCCCTCGCCGGTCAGCCGCAGCGTGGTCGCCGCTTCCAGTTCGCCTAGTCCTTCGAAGAACGTCTGGCCGTGTTTGTAGAGGGACTTGTAACCGTAGACCAGGTAACGGCGGATCTGATCGTGGTCCACCGCGCTCTGCCGCCCGGCGAGTGCGAAAACGAATTTTGCTTCCGAGCCGAAATACAGATTCCCCCCGTCGCGCAAAAGGTAGAGCGGCTTTTCACCGAAGCGGTCCCGGCACAGCGTGAGTACCCCTGAGACCTCTTCGTAAAGCGCGAAGGCCCACATGCCTTCGGCCGCGTCCAAAACGCCCCAGCCGCGCTTGGCGATCGCTTCGACCAGCACCTCAGTGTCTGATGTGGTGCGGAAGCGCGAGCCGCGAGCTTCGAGCGTCTGCCGCAACTCCAGGTAGTTGTAGATTTCCCCGTTGAAGACCACGGTGTGCGAGCCGTGCCGGAACGGCTGATTCGCACGCTCGTCCAGGTCGATGATGCTCAACCGCGAGTGCAACAGCGTGACGTGTTCGCCGGTAGGAGTCTCACCCTGCCAGAAGGCCGCGTGGTCGGGTCCGCGCCGGCGCATGAGCCGCAGGCAGGCGTCGATACGCCTGGGATCGGGCCGCCGGGGCCCGAAGCAACCCGCGATGCCGCACATGCTATTCGACCTCCGCTGCCGTGAGCGGCTCGCCGCGCTGGACGCCGCGAATCAGGCTACGCCCGAGCAACAGGTGTTCGTTACCCGGCGCCAAACCTTCGGCCGGACGTATCCAAGTCAGATCCTCGAACGAGAGGCGATGGCCCGCGTCAATGTCCCTGGCGGCCACGATGGCGCGCCTGAGCAGCCGCTGGTTAGCGACCTCGCAAGGCTGAACGGCTTTGTCCGGGACGCCCACCAGTGCTTCGATGCGCCGCGCGCGGCGCACCAAATCCCGCATATCCGCGGGATCGGCCGAAAGCTGATGGTCGCGAAAGTCCGACTGTTGTTTGTCGAGCGTGAAGTGCTTTTCGATGATGCGCGCCCCCAGGGCAACCGCCGCCAGACAAGCATCGATGCCCAGCGTGTGATCCGAGTACCCCACCGTGCAATCCATCATCGCGGCCAAACGAGGGATGGCCGCCAGGTTGGCTTCCGCATCCGGCACCGGGTAGGCGCTCACGCAGTGCAGCACGGCGAATCCCGGCGACAGATTTCGCCGCGCCCAGGCGTCCTCCACGAACTTCTTCGCCGAGGCGATCTCCTTCCAACCGGCCATGCCGCTCGAAAGGATCACCGGCTTGCCGCTCGCCGCGATGCGCACCATCAGGGGATAGAAATTGTTGTCGCAGGAAGCGATCTTGAAGCAGTCAACCAGGAAAGAAAGAAACTCGGCGCTGGGAATGTCCAGAGGGGTGGACATGAACAACAACCCGAGTTCACGGGCCAGTGCGGCCAACCGCTCGAACTGTTCCTGGCTCAGCTCGAAACGCGACATGCGCGCCAGACGTTCCGGGTCGCGCGGAGAGACAAAGTCGCGCGCGCGGAAGGTCTGGAACTTGACGGCGTCCACTCCGCATTCGGCCGCCGCGCGCACCAACTGTTCCGCGCGCGAGAAATCGCCTTCGTGGTTATTGCCGATCTCGGCGACCAGAAGTACCCGCCGGCTCGTATCGTGGCTGCCAATCATCATGGGCGCAAACCGCCTTTCAGGATCGCCGCCGCCGCGCCGGCCACTGTCGCCAGGCTTGCATAGCGTGTCGCCACGTCCATGACGTTTTCCCCACCGGGCTCGAAGATGGCCTTTTCCACCCACAAGCAGCGGTCGCGCGCACACACCAAAAGGCCGCGCTCGGTCACGCGGTAGATCCTGCCCGGTTCTCCGTGCACGTCGTGTGCCGCAAGCCGCGATGCGAGCAACTTCAGGCGTCTGCCGCCCAGGTAGCTGAACGCGCCCGGGTAAGGATCGGTCAACGCACGGATACGGTTGTGGATTTCCGACGCAGTGAATTGATCCCAAAGGATTAAGCCGTCCTCGGGAAAGCGCAGCGGATAGTAGACCGCCAGCTCCGGATCCTGCTTGCGCCGCTCGACGGTGCCAGCTTCGATTCGCCGCACCACGTCCACCAGCATTTCGGGAAATGCGACGTCAGCCACCCGCTGCAGGTCCGCAATGGTATCGTCAATTCCGATTTGAAACGTACGCTCGCTCAGCACGTCGCCCGTGTCCACACCGCGATCCACTTCGATGATCGAGATGCCGAATTCGGTCTCACCGTTGATGAGCGCCCAGTTCATGGGCGACGAACCGCGGTATTCCGGCAGCTTCCCGCCGTGCAGGTTGATGCAGCCATGAGGAGCGAGCGCGATGAACTGCTCGCCCACAATCTGCGAATAGCCCGCCAGCACGATGAGGTCAGGTTTCAACGAGGCGAGATTCGTAAGCGAATCCGGATCGTTCACACGGCGCGGAGTGAACACCGGAAGACGCAGCGACGACGCCACCTGCGCGACGCTTCCCGGCGCCCCATTGCCCGGGTGTGCCACCACGCCGGCGATCTCGTGCCCAGCCTCGGCCAACGCGCGCAGGCAGGCCACGCCCCGGCCTTTGTTTCCTGCGAACAGGATCCTCATGCGCGAACGAGTTCCTTCTGGGCTTCTCCTGCTTCGCTCAGCTCGCGGTACCACTTGATGTACTTCTCAAGCCCGACGTCGAGGGGATTCGAAGGTGCGTAGCCGAGAAGGCGCGTGGCCTTGGCCACGCTGAGCGTGCCGCGGTGCGGCATCAGTTTATCGCGCTCGACCGATTCGATTTCCACTTCCGGAAAATGCGTCTGGAGGATGTCCACCAGTTCGCGGATCGAACGTGAACGCCCGTAAGTGAGATTGAAGACCTGGCCACGCGCCTCGGGCTTCGCGATCACCAGGCAGACGCCCTGCACCAGATCGTCAATGTAGGTGAAATCCAGACGGTCGCTGCCGTCGCCGTCCACGCGCAGCCGCAGTCCATCCATCGCGCTTTCGATGAAGATCTGGCCGACGCGCCGGCTCACACAGCGCGGTCCGTAAAGCGCGCTGGGACGCACGATAGTGTAAGGCAGATCGAAGACCTGATTGTAAGCTACCACCATCTTTTCACCGGCCACCTTCAGCGCGCCGTAGATGCCGATGGGGTTGAGCGGATGGTCTTCGTCGACTTCTTCAGTGAGGAAATCGCCGTAAGCCATGCTGGAAGAGAAGAAAACGAACTGCTCGACGTTGCCGCGCGCGGCGTCCAACGCGTTTTCGAGCGTGCGCAGGCTATGGTCGAACGTGCTGTAGGGGTCTTTGTTGGCGCGGCCGGCATGCGCCACTGCGGCTAGGTGCACAATCACCTGCGGCTGAATCTGATTGATGATGCGAACCAGCGCGTGATAGTCTCGAGCGTCCTGCACGTGCAGCAGCACACCGGCCTCGCGCATCAGATCCAGGCGCTGATGAATCATCCGCGAATACAGGTCGCGGTTGCGCTCCGTGGTGCTCGCGGGACCCGGCCCCAGCAGGTTGTTCACGTGCAGGCTGTCGATCACGTCCACCGCCGCGCCCTGCCGCGCCAGTTCCAGCGCCAGATTGTGGCCAATGAATCCAGCACCGCCAATCAATGTGATTCTGCGGCCTCGAATTCCGTTCATTCGCAAAACTCCTTCCACGCGGCGCTAAGAGCGTCCGCCATGTAGTCGATGTCTTCCTCGGCCAGGTGCGGGCCGACGGGCAATGCCAGCGATTGATCGCTGATACGCGACGCGTTTGGAAACCGGCCGGCGTCGTAGCCGTACTTCTCGCGGTAGTAACTCAAGCGCGGCACCGGCTGAGGATAGTAAATGCTGGTGCCGATGCCGGCTTGGTTGAGCCGTCCTACGATTTCGTTTCTGCGCGCGGCGAGGTTCCCTTCCAGAACCAGGCTCAGGCAATAGGGGCTGTTGGGTGCGCCGGTATCCACCGAATCGATCACGCGCAAGCCCGGGAGCGTTTGGATTCGCTGTTTTAGCCTGCTAAAGTGCGCGCGCCGCAGCGCCAGATTCTCTTCAATGCGCGCCATTTGCGTGCAGCCGAGCGCGGCCTGCAACTCGCTCATCCGGTAGTTGAGACCCAACGTGGGCACGTCGTACATACCCGGAATGGCACGTTCGGCGAAGCCGCGATCCACGCCGAACGCGCGCAGCTTGCTCACGCGCGCGGCCACATCGGCGTGACGCGTCAGGAACATGCCGCCTTCGCCGGTGGTGATGTG
>CAZDIZ010000162.1:5368-11930 GCA_964505625.1 uncultured Solibacteraceae bacterium
GTCGCAATCGACAAAGACAGGCCTGGCTCCCACCCATTCGATGGCGTGAACGGTGGCGGTGTGCGTCATCGCGGGCGCGATCACTTCGTCGCCCGGACCGATCGAGTACGCCAGGTAAGCCAAGTGCAGCGCGGCCATGCATGAACTCACCGACAAGGCGTGAGCGCCGTCGCCCGCAAACCGCGCGAACTCCTGCTCGAAGGCTTTGCATCGCGGGCCGTGCGTGAGAATCGGGCTTTCCAGCACCGCGAGCACGGCTTCACGATCCTGGGCCGTGATCCAGGGGCGTGCGAACGCGATGGAACGCTCACTGGACATATTCAATCTCCTCGGACTGGCCCGAGCGCGCGGCCTTGTCGGCGGCGAAACAAACGCTGGCCAGATCGAATTCCTGCTGCGCGTGTTCTTGGGGGTCTTCGCCGCGCTCAATGGCCTCGACAAACGGCGGGATCAGATCGCCCTTTGCCTTGGGCAATGCGGATTGCGGTAACACTTCAGGCCAGCAACCGGGCTCGCGTGTACGGTACACGCGAGGGCCTTGATCGTCATACAGGAAGGTGGCTTTGGTGCCGAAGACGCGTACAACGTGCTGATGGCGATGCACGCAGGCGAAATTGGCGCTGACGCGCCCCACCAGGCCGGAGGGGAAGCAATAGGTGGCCGATACGAAGTCATCATAGTGAAACGCAGTTCCTTCAGTTGAAATGTGGTTACCGGCGGCCGTGACCGTGCGCGGCTTTTCGCCGGTGAGCCACAGCATCAAGTCGGCCATGTGTATGCCGCCGCCTTGCATGACCGAATAATCCACGACGTCCTTGCGCCAGCCTTCGGTGATCTTGTGCAGGCGGCCGTAGAGGTAGTCGGCGTCGAACGAATAGATGCGGCCGAACTCGCCCGCGCGGATCTGCTCCCGCAGCCAGCGATACACCGGAGCGGCACGCAGCACCAGGTTCGAACCGAGATGCGGACGGCCGGCGGCATCCCACACGCGCCGCACCTCACGCAACTCTTCCATCGACCGGCACAGCGGCTTCTCGACAAAGACGTGCTTACCCGCCGCGAGCGCGGCGGTCATTTGCTCAAAGTGCGCGTCGTCGAACGACGCGATGGAAATCACGCTGGTCGAAGGGTCGCCGATCAAGCGGCGCCAGTCCGCGGTGGTTTCGCCCTGCCCCAGTTCGCGCGCCAGAGCGCCGGCGCGCTCCAAATTCAAATCGCACAACCATGTGAGGCTAGTGCCGCGCAATGCGGCATAGGTTCTGGCGTGTTGCTCGCCGATGCCCAGTCCGATGACGGCGCAACCGGTCACGAAAGCGGCCCCTCCACAGTGGCTACGCCCTCGCCGTGGCGCATACGCGTATACTCAGCCAGCTCGGACCGCGAAAACTGTTCCAGGCGAAGCAGATCGTCCAAACGGTCCACGGCCAGGCTGGCAGGCTCGGTTTGCGGATCGTCGCTTGCAACGTTGAGTATCGTGTACCGTTCCGGGTGACGGTAGTACACCGCCGTCACATGCTCACGTTCTTCCTCGGTGAGTGTGGCGGAATCGATATTGAGAAAGGTCGACGTGCGAATGAGTTCGGCGTTCTGTCCGCGGGCAAACGTGCGCGGATAGGTAGTCGTGACCAGATCGTATTGATCCGAGCCGGCATGCGCGGCAACGCGCCGCAGAATGTTGTGATTGGGAAAGGGACTGTCGGCGCAGAGCCGCAACACGTACGGATGCGGATAGAGGTGCATGGCGCCGCGGAACCGCTCAAACACGTCGTTCAGCGGACCACGGAATACCTTCACGCCCAGCGCGGCCACGTAGATCGCCAACGGATCGTCCGAAGGCTCATCGCTGGTGACTACAACAATGTCGGTGCGCCAGGGCAAGGCTTGACGCACGCCTCCCAGCACATGTTGAATCAGCGGCCGGCCCATCAACGGCGCCAGAACCTTTCCAGGAAACCGGGACGAGCTCATCCGGGCCTGGACGAAAACGCATACCGAACCGGTCAACATTGAACCACCGGACATGAAGATGCAATCCAGGCACCAAACACAAAACGGCAGTTTGGAAGCTAGCTTGCTTAAGCACTCGTGGTAGCGGCGCGGGTATGCCACTTGCGCGAGAGAGGATAATGAACCAAATCGCCACGAAGTACTTTGGACAGCTCCAATACAACGAAGACTCCGTCGTTGAGTTTCCGGACGGTATTCCGGGGTTCGAGGACCAGCGCGGGTTCCTGGTAGTGCAGCAACCGCAGTCCAAGCCTCTGGTGTTCCTGCAAAGCCTAAGTAAACCGGAGCTTTGTTTCATTGCGGTGCCCGCGCAAGCGGCCTGTCCGGACTACCGGCTGTCTATTCCATCCGAAGACTTGGATGCACTGGGATTGCCAAGCACGACGCAGCCGGCCATCGGCCGCGACATCCTGTGCCTGACGATCATCTCCATCGGTGATGACGCTTCTATCACCGCTAACCTATTGGCTCCGTTGGTTATCAACCTTCACACGCGGCGCGGACGCCAGCCGATCATGGTCGAATCCGACTATTCTCATCGGCATCCGTTAGATGCGCCGACCGGGGCCGCCGTATGCTCGTGACCTTCCGTCGTGAAGGCGAGTCCGTTTTGATCGGCGACGAAATTGAGATTCTCATTTTGGACATTCGCCGTTCAAAAGTGAAACTGGGCGTGAAGGCCCCGCGCGCTCTGGTCATAACGACGCGCGAGATGGAGTTGGTGAGGGAGCAGAATCTGGCCGCCGCGGCACAACCGCGTTCGGATGCTGTCCTGCAATCGCTGGTAGCGAAGTTCCTGGAAGACAAACCCAGCGTCAAGTAATTGCCGCGCGGCAACTGCTTGCCGTCTTATTGCGCCCGCCGCGCGCTTTCGACCTTACGTTGCACCGTCGGGAACAGCCCCATGTCGGTGTGCGGCAAAAAGAGCGCTTTCACATAGCTGTCCATGTAGCGCACGTCGGAACTCAGGTCCACGTAGGTCATCTTGCCGGCGATTTCGGCGAGTTTAGCGCGCCGCTCGCGGCTGAGCAGGGCGATATAAGCGCCGGTCAGCGAAGAATTTCCGATGTAGCGGAAACGCGATGCCGCCAGATCCGGCAACATGCCGATCAGCACGGCGTCGGAAACGTTGATGTACCGACCGAAGCCTCCGGCGATGTAGACGCGCGAGACCGCATCCCAGGCCAGGCCGACATTCTCAAGAATGAGTGAGCAGGCGGCGTAGATAGCGCCCTTGGTACGGATCAGATTCTCGATATCCGCTTCGGTGATAAGCAGGTCCTCGCCGTCGAGCGTGTTGCCGCCGAATTCGATCACGAACGCGCGGCCCTGTTCCGTTTTGACCAGACGCGGCGAACCGGTTTCCATATTGAAACGTCCCGCCTGATCAATCGCTCCCCGCAGATACAACTCCCCGAGCAGGCATATCAAACCCGAACCGCAGACACCGGCCGGCTTACCGCCGCCGATCACCTTGTAGCGCACCGACTCCAGGTCGCGCCCGATCTCCAACTGCTCGATCGCACCGCGTGAGGCGCGCATCCCGCACTTGATGCCCGAACCTTCAAACGCCGGCCCGGCCGAGCAGGCGCATGCCACCATCCAATCGGCGTTTCCGATGACGATCTCTCCGTTGGTGCCAATGTCCATGAACAGGAAAACGTCTTCGTGGTTCGTCAGGAAATCGGTGGTGAGCAGTCCCGAGGTGATGTCGCCACCCACGTAGCTGCCAACGCCGGGCGCGCACTCAACTACCGCGCGCGGATGGATCGCCAACCCGACGCTCGCTCCATCCAACACCGGCACTGGATTGAGCGTGGGCACGTACGGTGATTCGCGTATGTAGCGCGGCGCAAGCCCCAGCAGCAGGTGAATCATCGTGGTATTGCCCGCGATGAATGCCGCCCGGATCGCGTCCGGAGCTCTCAATTCCCGGATCAGACCATTGACCGTTTCGAGTACCAACTCGCGAAGCTCGCGCTGACGCTCCGGAGTGCGCGCGTAATCGATCCGGCTGATGATATCGGCACCGCGGCGAACCTGCAGGTTGTAGCTGGTGGCGGTGTCGATGACGGCACCGTCGGCGAGATCGACAAGCTGCACGGCCACCGTAGTGGTGCCGATGTCGATCGCCAGACCTAACGCACGCGGCGCGGCGTGTCCCGCTGTCACTTCCGCAACACGCGTTCCGGCGTCGGTCTCCTCGATCGCCACGGTGCCCCGCCCGTCGTCGTCACGCAACGCCGCGGCCAACCCACCGAGTACCGCAAGATCGGTGCTGAACGGACCAGGCACGCCCGCGCGCACCAACTCGCGCGTCAGACGCAACCAGTCGCTGTAATGCTCTTCAAGCGAAGCCGGCGGCACCGTGAGCTGACGATATTCGAACAGCGGCGCGAGTCCGGCACGGTCCGGCAGTGTCTCCTCGCTCAGCAGGAAGTGGCTATCGCCCACCACCTGCATGGCCAGCGATTGCGGCTCGGGCAGCCGCACCACAACATCGCCGCCCACTTTGGTCTGGCACGCCATGACCATGGCGGGCTCGCGCCCCGCACCGGTGACTTCCACCAGACACAGACCGCAACTTCCCTGCCCGCCGCACGGCAGTTCCAGGTGCGCGAGGCCGGCGCGGATGGCTGCTTCGTGAATCAGCGTGCCCGCGGGCACGTCCACCGCTACGTCGTCAGGGAGGAAACGTACGGTGGGCATGGTTTATCTAGCGGCGTGCATCTTCAAGAACGGGCCGAGGTCGGCGGCTTCCTGCGGACCCACCACCACTTCCCAACCCGGCAGCGCTTCTTCGAGTTCGCCGCTGATCTGCGCCACATAACCGGGAATCACGATGCGCCGCGTCGAGACTTGCGATTCGATTCCGCTCGACTTGATGAACGCACCGATCTTGGCGCCGCTGAACTTGCCCGCGGCCCAAGCCGTCAGTACGCTCATGCCCTCGCATTCGACGATGGCCAGGTGCGATGGCACACCCGAGTTCTCGATCTCGCCCGACACCAGGAAGTAGGTAAGGGAGAAATTCGTGGTCACCAGTACAGGCGACTGCGGACCGGCTTCGCCGATCGGATACACCTTCGGTTCCACCTGAATGGGCTTCTGCGGATCGGTGTAGATGTTCTGCCGGAGCATCATGAGCGGTAGCAGCGCCTGATACTGCAACGTGTCCACCACCAAAATCGAAGCGTACTTCAAAATGTAGGTGGACGCATCGGCCACCAGCGACGGCAAATCCTGGCCCACGGCGAAGTTCAGAATCGGAAATCCGAATGGTTCGAAGCTGGACCGGAGCGCCATCTTCCGCAGAATGGTGTTGTTCTGCAACACAGCGGCCGGGTTATCGCCCGCCACATCGAGCACGATGTCCTCGACGCCCATGGCCGCGAGCTTGGTGGTAAGCGATGCTAGCGCTTCGGCGGTCGCCGCGCGCGCTACCACCGGTGTTTTGTACTGCTTCGCGAGTGCGCCGACTTTCTCGAAGTTCTCCGCCGTCGCCGCGTGAATCAACGGACGCTGGCCTTCCAGCGCCTTCAGCGCCGCTTCCAGCGCCTCGACATTATCGCTTTGCAGGATGATGCCCCGCCCGGTACCGCCGGCCACTGCCTTCACGGCATCCACGAACGGACCCACCGCGCCGGTGGTATTTTCGACCAGCGCCAGATCGATGCGCAGCTTCTCGCCGACCCGATCCAGACAGTATTCGCGCACTTCGGCCGTGCGGTGCCGCAGTTCTTCGAGCGACTGCATGTCGGAGAACGACACGGCGATGGCTGTCGCGTGCACGAAGGTCTTCTCGTGACGGAACATGACCGTCTCGTTGCCGACAGCCACTTCCGCGTCGGCCGGCCCGATCTTCACCAGC
Organism: uncultured Solibacteraceae bacterium; assembly: GCA_964505625.1. GTDB lineage: Bacteria > Acidobacteriota > Terriglobia > Bryobacterales > Bryobacteraceae > JAJFUV01. The sequence goes on from CAZDIZ010000162.1 coordinate 11,247, forward strand.
CGTATGGGCGGCTTGCTCGCCGCGCCAATGGTCTTCTTGGCTTCCTCGGAAGCGTAAGGGCACGCCGAAAGATCCGCGTTCTTGGCGGCCAGTTTCATGGCGAAGGCCATGCAAGTGGGCACGCCGCATTCGCCGCAGTTGGTCTTCGGCAGCAGTTTGAAAATGTTGAGTCCCGTGAGCGCCATGGTTTCGCCTCTCCTATTTCTCCACCTTCATCATCTCGGCGACTTTGCGCTTCACCGTGGTGGCGGCCACCGGTGAGTACAGCACCACCAGATCCGCGCCCGCGTTGAGGAAGCTCATGGCCGTGGCGATTTCAAGCAGCGCGCCGCGGTCGCTCTCCGGGCCCCACAGCGGGAAGGCGCTCTGTGGAGCGCGGCTCTCCTTGGTCTTGGCGATTTCAGAACCGGGATTCACGATCAGTGGCATGGCCAGCATCGGGTCGCCCGTGAAAGCCGACGTGCGGATGCGTTCCATCACCGAGTAGGTGTATTCGAGGCCATAACCGAGCGCGCCGGTCATCGGGTCGATGACAATCTTCTCCGGCGCCACGCCCATGTTGGTGAGCAGGATGTTCAACTGCTTGGCCATGTTCACATCGATGGGCGTCTGCGCCACCACCGCGTGGTTGTAGCCCATGACGGCGGCGGCGATGGTTTTGTAGTTGTCGGTCTCCACCCAGTT
>CAZDIZ010000162.1:12030-13469 GCA_964505625.1 uncultured Solibacteraceae bacterium
GGGCGGCGGCGCCGCAGCAACTGGAGCAACCGGCGCAGGGGGCGGAGCTACCACCGAGGCGATGGTCTGTGGCGGAGGCGCCGGCATCGTTGACCGGCTCATGCTGTACATCAACAGCATGTTGGCCCCGGCGGTAAGGAGGTTAACCGCCGTGGAGACTTGCAGCGCGGCCATTGGATCCTCGTTGGATGCCTGGACTGTGCGCATCTTCTCGAGGACGCCAATGACGTAATCGATGCCACCGGCCACGGGGGTTGTTGCCGGCGCGGGGTCCGCCACTGTCTGCGCCTGGGTGGGAGCAGATACTGTTACTGATTTCGGAGTTTCTTTGACCGGCTCGGAAACCGGGGCCGCCGTGGGTGTCACCGTGTCCGTAACCGGAGCAGGCGTGGGTGTCACCGTTTCTGCCTTGGGCGCCGGTGCGGGCGCATCGCCCGAGTCGGCGGTGACATCGCTCAGTTTCAACGCCGGGTGCCCCACCTTTTCCAGGTGTGCACGCACAGCCTCGATGTTCGTCCCCACGGTTTCGTCGGCGATCTTGTCCAGGAAACCGTCCACGCCAATGCGTTCCCCAATTTGCGTGAGGTCCTCGCGCAGCGTTTCCTTGAGTTCGCGCGGCATCCACACAATCCGCTGATGCCCGCCGTCGGCCGAAATGAACTTGCGGCTGGTGACGTAAGCCTTGCCCACGCCAATCATGCCGGGCGTCTGCTGGCCGCCGCCGGCCAGGTTCGCCAGCGTCGAAAACTTCATGCCGGCCGGCGTCTCACCCGTGTACTCACGGTTGACGATCATGACGCCGTTCAACTCCGGCAGCACGCTGACGATAGCCTCGAAGCATCCGCAACTGGTCATGGGATGATCCATGAGCGAGTACGCGTTGAAGGCTCGAATGGTCTGCTTGGAATTCGCGTAGACGTAATCGTTGATAGCGGCCCACTGTCCGCGCACCGGATCGATGCACTCGCCCTTTTTGAGCGGTTGATTCGGACCGGTCGGATCGATTTCGTACGCCGCCTTGCCGTCCAGCCAGTTGTAAGCGCCGCACAGCCCGAGGCGTTCCGGCGTAATGACGCAAACGTGGTTGGGCGCGAAGCTCTGGCACAACAGGCAGGAGTAGAACGTATCGACGCTTTCGTCGGTGAGCGATTCCAGCCGCTGGTTGCGCGCGCGGTAGGTGTGCCGCGCGTGGCCGATCCGCGATTCCACCTCGGCTAGATCCGTGTACAGAGTCACCTGCACTTTATCAACGATGGCCGGATAGTCGTTCTTGAACTTGGTGTGCAGAATGTCGCCCAAGTGGCGAATGGTGAAGCCTTTGGCCTTGGCCGCCTTGCTGATGCGCACCCAATTGATGTCGCGCTGGCCCATGTGCCAGATGCCTTCGGCGCCGTTGATCAGATGGTGTATCTGGCGCTCGAGAATGGGCTCGAAATCGG
>CAZDIZ010000163.1:0-1703 GCA_964505625.1 uncultured Solibacteraceae bacterium
CAGACGGCGAATTTCCCGAGCGGTTCGAACATCGAACGGAGCGTGAAGATTCCACTTACTGACGGGCAGGATGTGTTCAGTGCCCGCCCCACGGGTAGTTACTACTGGTGGGGTGGCCACGAGAACCTGACCGATTCCATGATGACGTTGGCGACGCCTGTGACCGTGCCGGCAAGCGCGTCGCTTGTCTTCAACCTGTCGTACGACATTGAAGTGGGCTGGGATTTTCTGTGGGTGCAGGCATCCACCGACGGCGGCAAGACTTGGGACACTCTCACCAACTCGCACACCACCTGTACGCACGATGGCGGCTGGATCGGCGACGATAAAGGCTTCCCCAACGACCTCTGCGCGGCAAAGAAAGGCGGTTTCACAGGCACGAGTACGGGTTACCCGTTAACGAGCACGGAGACATTCGACCTCACCGCGTACGCTGGCAAGCAAACCTTGATCCGATTCTGGTACATGACCGACACGGCCACGCTCGGCGATGGTCCGTTCCTCGACAACGTGCGCATTGTGGCGGGTTCGCAGACAGTTCTCACCGACGACGCCGAAACCGCTAACAATAAGTGGACGTACGCCGGCGTTTGGCAACGCAATTCCGGTTATACGACTTACAAGCACGCATACTATCTACAATGGCGGAACGTAGGATCGGAGGGCGGCGCTGACCGGGGACTGGGAAACGCGCAGTGGCGCTTCGGCCCGGCCAACACCGGCATGCTGGTTTGGTACAACAACGATAAGTACACCGACAACGAAATCCTCTCACACCTCCAGCACGCCCCTAGTTTTGGGCCGAAGGGCAAGATGCTGGTGGTGGATAGCCATCCCGATCCGTATCTGGACCCTTATGACCTCGCGCGCGGTTTTCCGGGCGGCGTGGCGGCTGTCAGTTCGCGTTCGCAGATGCGCGACGCCGTATTCAGCCTGCGGGATATTGTGCCGTTTACGATGCAGCCGGGTTGGGGTGTAGCCGAAACAACCACCTTTGCCAGCCGCCCCGCGGTGAGTAAGTTCAGCGATTCGCTGGGTTACTATCCCGGTTTCCAGTACTTGCTGGGCGGGCCCGGCGAGACATCCAAGAAGTGGATTGCGGCGCAATGGGACGCAAGCGTGGTGATGCCTTCGAAGTCGGCTTACGCGGTAAAGGCAGCCGGCGCGAAGGCCGGCGACACGATGTACTACGATAGCGGCCCGTACTATGAGACCGGCACCATTTGGTCGCGATACAACTATGTGTTGAACTCGGCGGGCGGCAACGGCAACCCGAGCGACGTCAGCGGGCAGTACGGCTGGAACGCGCAGGTCCTGCACCAGACGGACAAAGTGGGCGTGGTGCAGATCTGGAACGGAACTGCGAACCTCACTCTGGCGTTGACCAACGGTGCGACGTTCGAAGCCGGAGCGGTGGCGCCTGGCGAAATTGTGACCATCTTCGGCGATCAAATCGGCGCACCGGGACTCACTAAGATGGCGCTGGATCCGAATGGGATCGTAACGAAGATACTCGCCGAAACGAGAGTGTTATTCGACGGCGTGGCCGCGCCGCTCATCTATGTTTCACAGAACCAGATCAGCGCGGTGGTGCCTTACGGCGTCGCGGGCAAAACGACAACGGAGTTACAGGTAGAGTACAAAGGGAAGCTCACCAAGACGGTCGTGCTGCCAGTTGTGGCGACCGCGCCGGGCTTGTTCAC
>CAZDIZ010000163.1:1803-9249 GCA_964505625.1 uncultured Solibacteraceae bacterium
GGCGCCGCGCCGTACTTTGTCGCCGGAGTGTTTCAGATCAACGTGCGCGTCCCGAAGGGCCTCGCGCCAGGAGCCGCGCAAGTGAAGGTGAAGATCGGAGACAACGAAAGTCCCGACGGCGTAACTGTGGCGGTGAAGTAAGCGGGGACTATTCCGCAACGGACCATCAGAAATTGGTGTATGATCGTGCCAAATAAGAGCCGGAGGTCCGACCGGGATGGGGCAATTCGTGGGATGGGCGAAGGCACCCGTTTTCGCGGAGGATGCTGAGAGGACGCGCGCCGCGGCGGCGCTGCACTCGCTGCTGACAATCGTGCTCGCCACGACGCTGGCGATAGTGGGGTTGACGGCGGTGCTGCCGAAAATGATGTCCCGGCCGGCCGTCGCCGAAGCCCTCTTCTTGGAGATCGTGGGAATCTCGCTGGTGTCCCTGGCAATGCTGCGACGGGGACATGTCGTTGGCGCCAGCCGTGTGTTTCTGTGGGGCATGTGGGCGGCGGTAACGGCTCATGTACTGCTTGCCGCGACCGTGACCGGAAACGCATCGACCAATTACCTGGCTGTCGCCGTCACGGCCGGGTGGCTGCTGGGAACGCGTGCGGCCACGTGGGCAGCAGCCGGCGCCTTGTTTGTGACGCTGGTGGTGGCTGTTCTGGAAACCACCGGAGCCATCTGGCCGCCGTACTTCAAGCCGTACGCGCCGAGTGCGTGGATTGTGCTGGTCATGGGCATGGTCTTGACGATGCGGCCACTCGTTGACACAATCCAGCATCTGCGCGAAACACTTCGCCTGGATCAGAAGCGGCTGGCCGAACTGGAGCGCGCCGACCGCGAACTGCGCCGCGAGCGCGACCTCTTCACTCAGGTCTGGGAACATTCCGGAGACGGCATGCGCATCACTGACGCCAGCGGCACTCTGCTGCGGGTGAATCAAGCCTACTGCCGCCTGGTCAACATGCCGCGCGAGAAACTGGAGGGCGAGCTGTTCACGATCGTCTATGCGGACGCCCAGCGTGAAAGCACGCTGCGGAAGCATCGGCAACAGTTCACTGATAGCCGCTTCGAGTTCCGGTTCGACCGCGAGGTGGCAGTGTGGGACGGACGGCGCGTCTCGCTGGAATTCACGAATTCACTATTCACCATGCCGGACGGCAGCCCCGCGCTGCTGAGTGTGGTGCGGGACGTGACTGAAAACAAGAGCGCCGAACGCGCGTTGCGGGATGCCCTGTCGCGGTTCGAATCGATGGTGGAGAATGCGCCGTCGGTTTGCATTCAAGGATTTGAGCGCGACGGAACCATACGTCATTGGAACGCCGCCAGCACAGCCCTGTACGGCCACACCGCCGCGGAGGCGGTGGGGCACCGAATCCAGGATCTGATGCGCGACGAGAGTGAGCGGCTCGAATTCGAGCAGGAGATCGCGCGAGTTTGGGAAACGGGCCGGGCGAGCGAGGCGCGCGAATGGGAGGTCCGCACGGCGAACGGAACCACGCGCAGAATCTACTCTTCGGTGTTTCCGGTCCTGAAAGACGGCACGGTGTTGGAAGCGTTCCGCATGGACACGGATGTGACGCGGTTGCGCGCTCTGGAGTCGCAGCTGGCGCAGGCGCAACGGCTGGAAAGCATCGGCCGGCTGGCCGGAGGAGTGGCGCACGACTTCAACAACCTGCTGACAATCATCAACGGCTACGGCGATCTGGCGTTGACGTCGGCGGACGCCTCCCCGGTGATCAAGGCCCACCTGCGCGAAATCCGCAAGGCTGGAGAACGGGCGGCGGACCTGACCAAGCAACTGCTGGCCTTCAGCCGCAAACAGGTCCTGCAACCGAAGGTGCTGGACTTGAACGCCGTGGTGCACGACTCGGAGAAGATGCTGCGGCGCATGATCGGCGAAGACATCGAACTGGATTGCCGATTGTCCGAACCGCTATGGCACATCGTGGCTGACCCCGGTCAGATGCACCAGGTGATCATGAACCTGGCGGTAAACGCGCGGGATGCGATGCCCGAAGGCGGCACGTTGACGATCGAGACATCCAACGTGGTTCTGGACCGCCAGCATGCCACGGCGCACGCCAACGCGCGCGTGGGCAAGCACGTGATGTTGACCATCACCGACACCGGACACGGCATGGATGCCGCCACGCTGGATAACGTCTTCGAACCGTTTTTCACAACGAAGGAAGCGGGCAAGGGGACGGGCCTCGGTCTGGCCATGGTGCACGGCATTGTGACGCAGAGCGAGGGACACATTACGGTTCAGAGTGAGCCGCGCCGTGGGACCGAGTTCCGGCTCTACTTCCCGTGTCATGAAGGGAGTCCGGACACCGCCGAAGCACCGGCGGAAGCGCGAACGAGAGGTGGCACTGAGACCGTCCTGGTGGTGGAGGATCAAGACGACGTCCGGCGTTTTGTCGCCGAGAGCTTGCGTGCACTTGGCTATCAGGTTCTGCAGGCGGCAGACGGAGAAACCGCATTGATGCTTTGCGCGGAGCACCAGGGGACGATACACCTGCTACTGAGCGACGTGGTGATCCCGCGGATGCGAGGGCCGGAACTGGCCGCGCGAGTGAGCAAGCTACGTCCGGATACCCGGATTCTCTACATGACGGGATACACCGACAAACTGCCAGAGTACCCGGACGCAGCCAACGGCGGCGGGCGGATACTGCGGAAGCCGTTCGGTCCGCGCGAATTGGACGAAGCGGTGCGCGAGGCTCTGGGGTAACTTAGATAACATGCACGGCGTCCTGGTTCTGCTGAGCATTCTGCTTGTCCAAGCCGCGGCGCCTGAGCGGCCTCGGACCAAAGAAGCAGTGTGGAATGAGTTTGCGGTCGATCTGCGCGCGGGCAGGATTACGGCAGAGCGGCTGCGGCCTTACTATCCACAACTACGCGAGCCGATTCTGGGGTTCCTGGATCATTTCCGGCGTACCTCGCGCGCCGAAGATTGGAGCGCACCGGCTGAGTTGCACCGCGTGGGCGATCAACTACACGGCATCATAACGTTGACCGAGAGCGACGGAAAGAAACGGCCGTACTGCTTCACGCTGCTCGTCGAAAACTCGCAATGGTACTTCCAACACGTCGAGAGCATTTTCATTCGGCTGGACCGGACGGGTCCGCTTCCAGCGTCGCAATTCCCGGATGTCAGTGAATCGCAAAAAGCCTGGATGCGGGACGAGCGGCGAACGAGCGAACAGGTGCGGATGTTCAACTATCTGGCCAAGGAGAAGGGTCGCGACACGGCACTACAGTTCGTGCGCGACGGCGCCGGCTACGCGCTGGAAGCGCGCACATGGGTTCCGTTCGTCACGCCGCAACGCGCGTTCGTGCTCTTTCTGTGCTGGGAACAGGCGAACCTGATGGCCAACCCGGTGACGCTCGAATCGCTGGAAGAGAGGTCGGCCGTGGTCCGGTTGAAGCCGCGATGGTTCAAGCTCTACAAACAGACAGCGCACCTTCGGCAGATGATCTCCGAGGCCGATTTCCGGGAGCTATTCGAAACCGCGTGGCGGGACCGCGCACGCGCGGCCGGATGGACGCTCGCGGTGGAGTATGGTAACGGAGAAACAGTGTTCCGGTTCACACGCTGAAAAATCGGGGACAGTCCACTGCCATGTGTTGACGTTCGAGACTTGGTCGCACAGTCAGGGTACAGTCCCCGATTTTTCTGAGCGGCGGCGAATCTGCTTCACGCCAGCACTGTGAGTGTGGCTTCGTTGCGCTCGACGGGGCGGTAGAGCGTGTCGCGTTCGACCGGCTCGCGGCCGGCTTCGCGGATCAGACGCAGCAGATCGCCACGGCGCATGGATTGGCTGGTGGTGGCTCCGGCGTCGTGATAGATGCGCTCTTCGACGATGGTCCCGTCGATGTCGTCGGCTCCGAAACGCTGGGCGATCTGCGCGATGCGCGGCGTCATCATCACCCAGTACGCCTTGACGTGGGCGATGTTATCCAGCAGCAAGCGCGCTACGGCGATGTTCTTCAAATCCTGGAAGCCGGTGGTCGATGGCAGGTGCGCCAGCGCGGTATTGGCGGGATGGAACGCCAGCGGAATGAAGGTCACGAAGCCGTGGGTTTCATCCTGCAGCGCGCGCAACTTCAGCAGGTGGTCGACGCGATCTTCTTCGGTTTCGATGTGCCCGTAAAGCATGGTGCAGTTGGTGGGCAGGCCGAGTTGGTGCGCGGTGCGCGCCACATCCAGCCATTCGTCGCCGTTGAGCTTGTGATCGCAAATGATGCGGCGCACGCGCTCGCTGAAGATCTCGGCGCCGCCGCCGGGCAATGAATCGACGCCGGCGTCCTTGATGCGCTCCAGCGTTTCACGCACGGTAATCTTTTCGCGGCGCGCCAGATACGCCACTTCCACCATGGTGAGCGCCTTCAGATGCACTTTCGGAAAACGCTGCTTCAAGCCACGAAACGCCTGGCAGTACCAGTCGAGAGTTAACTGCGGATGCAGACCGCCTACCAGGTGGAACTCGGTGACGGCTTCGGTCCAACCGCGGCCGGCGCTTTCCCACACCTGCTCAAGCGACATAGTGTAGGCCTTCGGATCGCGGATCTTTTTGCCGAACGCGCACAGGCGGCAACTGGCCACGCAAACATCGGTGGGGTTGATGTGGCGGTTTACGTTGAAGTAAGTGACGTTGCCGTGCAAACGCTCGCGCACCAGGTTGGCCATGTAACCGATGGCGAGCAGGTCGGGGCTGCGATAGAGCGCTACTCCGTCTTCGAAGCTCAGGCGCTCACCGGCGCGCACTTTGTCGAGCACCGGCTTGAGACACGCGTCTTCCACAAAGATTTCCATGGTCAGCCCCCCTTGCGGATGAAGAGTATATCAGCGCCCCAAAACAAGAAGAATAGCATGCTGACGTAACCGTTCACGGTGAAGAAAGCGGCGTTGACGCGCGACAGATCGTCGGGCTTCACCAGGCTGTGCTCGTAAGCGAGCAGAGCGGCTACCAGCGCAACGCCCACCCAGCTAACGGACCCGAGATCGAATTGCACCAGAAGCATTGCCAGGCAACCGACCATGGCCACGTGCAGGGCGCGCGCGATCAGCAACGCGCCATCGATGCCGAAGCGGCGCGGCAGGCTGAACAATCCTTCGCGGCCGTCGAAATCGTAATCCTGGCAGCCGTAGATGATGTCGAAGCCCGCGGTCCAGAGCGTGACGGCGGCGGTCAGCCACACGATGCGCATGTCGAGCGATCCGCGCACGGCGATCCAGGCGGCCGAAGGCGCGATGCCCAGCGCCAGCCCCAGCACCAGGTGCGAGAACGATGTAAAGCGTTTGGTGAAGGAGTAGAAGAAGACCACGCCCAATGCCACCGGCGCCAGCTTGAAGCACAGCGGATTCAGCAGGCGCGCGGCGAGCAGGAAAACAAACGCACTGGCTGCAGTGAAGCCCCAGGCGAAACTACGGCTGAGCAGGCCGGCGGGCAGATGGCGCGTGTGCGTGCGCGGGTTGCGGCCGTCGATGGCCGAGTCCAGCAGGCGGTTGAACGTCATGGCCGCCGAGCGCGCGCCAACCATTGCGACGACGATCCAGAGCGCCTTCCAGGCAGGCTCGACCGTGGAGAAGCGGTCCTCGCGAAAGGCCAGCAATGCCGCTGTGAGAGCGAACGGCAGAGCGAAGATGGAATGCTCGAACTTGATCATGTCGAGCGTCAGGCGCAGCCGCTTCCACCAACTCATGAGAAATGGTCCGGATGAAATGGAATGGGAATTCCGGTTACCATTTTAGTTCATGCGCAACGTTGCACTGTTCGCGATGCTGACTTTCGGTCTGGTGCTGTGCGGTTGCGGCGACGGTAGTGTTTCCACCGAGGACGACCGCACGCGCCTGCTGACCCTGCCGAACGGAACCAAGATCCGCGTGGAGGTGATGGTCCGGGCCGAGGATATGGCGCGCGGCATGATGTTCCGCGATTCGCTCGCGCCGGAGCGCGGCATGTTGTTCATACACGGCAGCCCGGGCAACTATCCTTACTGGATGTTCCAGGTGAAGGTCCCGCTGGACATCATCTGGCTGGATGAGTCGCGCAAGATCGTCGAGATCAGCGAGAACACGCCGCCGTGCCCGCCGGGCGCCAAGAAGTGCCCGACCTACGGAGGACATCAGGCGGCGTTGTTCATCGTCGAACTGGCCGCCGGGTCGGTATCCAAGCATCATTTACGTGTAGGCGATACGCTCACGTTCTGATATTCTGCTGTGTGGGCGGCGAAAGCATGTCCGATTCACAGAACGATTTTCTGCGGCGCGCCGTGGAACTGGCGCTCGCGAACGTTGCCACGGGCGGAGGCCCGTTCGGCGCGGTGATCGTACGTGACGGGCGAATTGTCGCCGAAGGCGCCAATCGCGTGGCGCAAGCCAGCGATCCCACCGCGCACGCCGAAGTGATTGCCATCCGCGAAGCGTGCCGCTCGCTAAACCATTTTCAGTTGGACGACTGCGTCCTGTACGCGTCCTGCGAACCGTGCCCGATGTGTCTGGGGGCGATCTATTGGGCCAGGCTGCGCGAAGTCTTCTTTGCCGCCTCGCGCGAGGATGCCGCCGCGGCGGGCTTCGACGATTCACTTATCTACGACGAAATTCCGTTGGCGCCGGGCGAACGCCGAATCGGCATGCGGCATTTGAAGTGCCCCGATGCCGCCGCGCCGTTCCGCGCCTGGACTGACAAGCAAGACCGGATTCCGTACTGAGGAGGGCGTTATGAGGCTGGACCGCGCGTGGTTACTCGCGGGTTTCGGCGCGGCTCTCGTGGTGGCGTTTCTCACGATCGCCCAGGCGCAACCCGACACCTTGAAGCAAATCGTCCCCGGCGTGTGGTTCCGCGAGGGCAACATCCACGAAGGCCATTCCAACAGCGTGATCATCGAAATGCGGGACTACATGGTGGTGGTCGACGCCAACTTCCCGAGCGGCGCCAAACGCATTCTGGCCGACGCCAAGCGGATTTCGCCGAAGCCCATCAAGTACGTCTTCGACACGCATCATCACGCCGACCATTCCTACGGCAACGCCGTGTTTACACGCCTGGGAGCCACAACCATCGCGCACTCGGGCGTGCTGGAAGAGATGCGGCTGTCCGAACCCAAGCGTTGGCGGGAAGCCGTGAAAGTCCGTCCCGACGTGGCGGAGTTGGGCCTGGATGCGCCGGAGCCACCGCGCGAAACGTTCAAGGACAAGCCGTACGTCATCAAGGACTCCTCGCGCACCATCGAGCTGCGCTTCTTCGGATGGGCGCACACGCGCGGCGATGGCTTCGCGTGGCTACCGAAGGAGAAAGTGCTGTGCACCGGCGATGTGGTGGTGAACGGCCCGTACAACTACACCGGCGACGGCAACCTAATGAACTGGCCTAACGTGATTCGCGCGGCTCAGAAACTGCGCCCGCGCCACGTGCTGCCGGGACACGGCGGACCGGGCGGCGCGGA
>CAZDIZ010000163.1:9349-13199 GCA_964505625.1 uncultured Solibacteraceae bacterium
GCGGCACCCCTGCGATATACTGGGTACAGGAGCTCGCCTCGCGTGAACACACTGAAGTTTCTCGGCCTGTCGATGCGCGCGCACCTGCTACCGATCATGGAAAGCGGCGAAGAGACGCTGGTCGGCGGGCAGGCCGTCATCGAGGGCGTCATGATGCGCGCGCCGCACAGCTACTGTACCGCCGTGCGGAAGATGGACGGCTCCATCGTGACCGAGGAATTCCCCGTCAAGCGGCCTTCGGAAACCTACCCCATTCTGCGCCATCCGTTTATTCGCGGCGTGGGCATTCTGGGACAGGCCATGTGGCTGGGGATGAAAGCGCTGCGCTTTTCCGCCGACGCATCGCTCGATGAAGGCGACCCGGCCAAGGGCAAACAGGAAATCTCGGGCTGGGTGATGGGACTGAACCTGGCGTTCTCGTTCGCGTTCTTTGTGTTTCTCTACAAGTTCGTTCCGCTGTATCTCACGACGCTGCTCGAAAAGCGCTACCCGGCGCTGCACGGCAACATCGCTTTCAACTTGACCGACGGTGTCATCCGCATGGTGATCTTCGTCGCGTTTCTCTACGGCATCTCGCTGTGGAAGGACATACGCCGCGTGTTCGAGTATCACGGCGCCGAGCACAAGGTAGTGTTCAACTTCGAATCCGGCAAGGCGCTGACGGTGGAGAACGCGCAGTCGTTCCAGACGTTCCATCCGCGCTGCGGCACCAGTTTCCTGCTGGTGGTGATGCTGGTGGCGATTGTGGTGTACACGCTGATTCCTTTCCAGGGCTTCGCCGCCAAGTTCGCGCTGCGCGTGGTATTGTTGCCGGTGATCATGGGAGCGAGTTACGAAGTGATCCGCTATGCGGCCAAGCGGCGCGGCAGTATGCTGGCGGTCCTGACGGCGCCGGGATTGTGGCTGCAACGGATCACGACGCAGCCGCCTTCGGACGAACAGACCGCGGTGGCCATACGCGCCCTGGAGGGCGCACTGGAATTGGAGACGAAGCAGGGCGGCCAGCTCGTCATCGCCTAACGGAGCCCGATGCAATATAAGCAGAAACTGGACGACATCGAAGCGCGATTTGAGGCGCTGACCGCTCAAATGGCCGACCCGGCCGTGATCGCCGATTCCGATCTCTATCGCAAAACCACCAAGGCGCACAGCGAACTCTCCGAGGTAGTCGGCAAGTATCGCGAATGGAAAGAGGCCAACGACAATCTCGGCCAGGCGCGCCAGATGATGAACGAAGCCGAGGCCGAGCTGCGCGAAATGGCCACCGAGGAGATTGAGCGGCTGGAGCCGGAACTGGTGCGGCTGGAAGAAGAGCTGAAGATTCTGCTGCTGCCCAAGGATCCCAACGACGACAAGAACGTCGTGCTGGAAATCCGCGCCGGCACGGGCGGAGACGAAGCCACGCTGTTCGCCGCGGAGATCTTCCGCATGTATACGCGCTACGCGGAAACGCAGAGCTGGCGCGTGGAAATCACGGCGTTGAGCGAGAGCGAAATCGGCGGCGCCAAGGAAATCATCGCGCTGATCAACGGCGACAAGGTCTACAGCAAACTGAAGTACGAAAGCGGCGTGCACCGCGTGCAGCGCGTGCCAGTGACAGAGCAGCAGGGCCGTGTACACACCTCGGCCATCACGGTGGCGGTGCTGCCGGAAGCCGATGAAGTGGAAGTCGAAATCGACGCCAAAGACATTCGCATCGATACGTTCTGCTCGTCGGGACCCGGAGGGCAGTCGGTCAACACCACATATTCGGCCGTGCGCATCACGCACCTGCCGACGGGGCTGATCGTTTCCTGCCAGGACGAAAAGTCGCAGATCAAGAATCGCGCCAAGGCGATGCGCGTGTTGCGCTCGCGGCTGTACGAGATTGAACTCGAAAAGCAGCAGGCGCAGATTGGCGCCGAGCGCCGCAGCATGGTGGGCTCGGGCGACCGCAGCGAGAAGATCCGCACCTACAACTTCCCGCAGAACCGCGTGACCGATCACCGCATCGGCCTGACGCTGCATCAACTGGATCTGATCATGGAAGGCCGCCTGGACCAGATCATCAGCGCGCTCATCACGCACTATCAGGCCGAAAAGATGAAGCAGCAAACCGAGACCGCCGCTTCGCCCGATGACAGTTCAAAACGCGCTCCAGCAAGGGTGCCGGCTTCTTGAGGACGCCGCGATCCCCGCGGCGCGACTGACGGCGGAAGTGCTGCTGGCGCGCGCGTTGGGACGTGAGCGCGTCTTTCTCTACAGCCATTCCGGCGACGAAGTAAGCGAGACGGCCTGGCTGCACTTCGGCCGTTATTTGAAGCAGCGCCTGGACGGCGTTCCCACGCAGTACATCACAAAAAATCAGGAATTCTACGGCCGCGACTTTCTGGTCACGCCGGACGTGTTGATTCCCCGCCCTGAAACCGAGCACGTGATTGAGGAAGTGTTGGAACTGGGTCTCGGCGCGGAGACGCGGGCGCTGGATGTGGGCTGCGGCTCCGGAGCCATCGCGGTAACGCTGGCATTGGAGTTGCGTTGCGCGGTGGCGGCGTCGGACATTTCGCACGCCGCGTTGAAGGTGGGCGCGGAGAATGCCAGGAGGCTCGGCGCGCGCGTGAACTTTGCCGCGGGCGACGTCTCGGCGTGCTTCGCAGCGCGTTCGTTCGACCTGGTGGCGTCGAATCCACCCTACGTCGCGCAGACGGAAGCCGAAGGACTGCAACGCGAAGTGCGCGACCACGAACCGCACGTAGCGCTGTTCGCCGGGCCCACGGGCAACGAGATCTACGCAAGACTGATCGTGGACGCCGAGCGGGTGCTCACGCCGGGAGGCTGGCTGGTGATGGAACTCGGCTACCGCTCGCTCGAAGCCGTGCAAGCGATGTTCGGCAACCGGTGGGAACAGATCCACACGCGGCAGGACCTGGCGGGGTATCCAAGAGTGATCGCGGCGCGGTGCATGGAGTGAGGGGAAGGTGGCGGGGATGCGCAGAGTAGCCAGCGCATCCGCAACGCGAGCGAGCTTCGATGTCGATTATTTCGGATGGTCCTGGCTCTTCTTCTGTGGGTTCGGCGCCGGGGTTTCCGCAACGTACCCTGTCTCCTTCCCGCCTTTCCTCTCGACGATCTCCCTAATGAACGGGATGCTGTGGAGAACTCGCATCGCCATCCAACTTGATGGAACACTCGTGGTCTTTCACGGTTCGCCGGTATCGCGTCGTCTTCAGTAGGCGAGAGTCTTGAAAGACGAGAACTAGATAGTCCCCGTAAGGAATCTCGTTCACACTAACCTCGCCGGACTGCTCGACAGTAGCTTCTTTGGCGAAGGTACCGAACAATGAAAGCAACCGGACCCAGAGACGCCCCGTGTTCGACGGAGCATTCTGGATGCGCACCTTCAGCGGTGGAGCATACACCCACGGAGATTCTCCCGGATCGCGAAACGGTAGCGCAATAGTGAGGAGAAGTCGTGGTTCATGAAGCACAAACCTATGCTCAATGCCGTGGTGCAGCGATGCATTCCCTCTGATCACATAAGTGCCATACGGGAGTTTCATAGCGCCCGTCTTCGGCGACGCCCTTCGACGCACATCAGGAGCACTCTCACTCGCTATTTCAACTTCAAAACTACGCAAGGGAGCGCCATATGTGTCAAGTACTACTAGTTCGAGCACCCCGTAGTCAGTGGCGACCTCTCGTGTGCCAGCACTAACCACAGCGCTGTGCCAGAAGGAACAACAGAGAAACACCGTGAAACACGAAACCGAACTGTTCCATGTCATTTGAGCGCCTCAGTTCTTCACTCCAGAGCAGTCCACTACGAATGCGTTTGTAATCCTATCAGAAGGTGCCTTTGTCGGGTTGACGT
>CAZDIZ010000164.1:0-13056 GCA_964505625.1 uncultured Solibacteraceae bacterium
GGCGCGTTAAGCCGCTATAGTGTACGGGTGATGACGCGACGCACCGCACTTGCCGCGCTGGCGGGTTGCCCGTTGCTGGCCGGGCCGCTCCGTCCAAAGCGCGTTGAACAATTCAAGAAGCTCCGCTTCGGAATGTTCGTCTGCTGGAGCTTCAGCACTTTCGCTGACAAAGAGTGGACGCCCGGCATCGGCGACGTCAGCTTCTTCCGGCCGACCGGTTTCGATCCCGAACAATGGGTGAGCACGGCCAAGCGCGCGGGGATGAACTACATCCTGCTGCTCACCAAGCACCACGACGGCTTTTGCTTGTGGAACACGAAAACCACCGAACGCAAGGTGACGCGTTCGCCGCTGGGCGTGGACGTCACCGAACGCGTGCGGCGCAGTTGCCGTAAACACGGCATCAAGCTGGCCTTGTACTTCAGCGAAGGCGATTGGACCTGGCCCGGCGCGATCGACGGCAAGAGCGGCAAGGGCGGCTCGAACCCGGAGCAGAAGAAAGCGCAGTTGAGGGAGTTGCTCACCGGCTACGGTCCCGTTGAGTTCATCTGGTTCGACCACGCCGTGGGCGATGGCGGCTTGAGCCACACGGAAACCACGGCGTTTGTAAAGAGCCTGCAGCCGGATTGCCTGGTGGGTTACAACCACGGCGAAGCGAGCGGCGATTTGCGCCTGGGCGAGATGGGACACGGCTCTGCGCTGGACGATCTGACTGGCTCCGGTTACAACGCCAAGTACGCCAAAGGCTACTCCGGCTATGTGGCCGCAGAATTCACCTATCCGATTCTGGGCGGCAACCGGCGCGGCACGCCGCACTTCGGACGCTGGTTCTACACGCGTCCGGAATGGGATCAGGTAGTCACGCCGGCCGAAGATATCTATCGCGATTACTTGGCCGCGGTGCGCCACGGCAACGTGTTCTCGCTCGATGTTGCACCGACACGCGCGGGGAAATTACGTGAAATCGATGTGCGGACACTCGAACAGGTGGGACGCTACATCCGGGGAGAAATCAAACTGTCATGACCATGGAACGCAGAACCTTCCTGACGACGTTGGCCGCGGCGCCGCTGGCCGCCGCGCCGCAAACCAGCGTTGCACCACTAGTGCGATGGACGCGCGATGAAGCGACCAAGCTCTTTACGCAGGCGCACTGCGGTTCGACGCCGTTGGTATTTCGCGGCGGCTGGGGACTTTTCACCGCACGCGTGAAGCCTGAGGGCGCTTGCCAGGTGTCGCTCGCGCACAAATTGCTGCGAAGCGGACGGGGCGGGGAAGACATCCTGGAAGCGGAGTTGACAATCCGCAATACGGGGACGCAGGCGCGCACCCTGGAAGTCGCCTTCGCCACCTCGGCGCACCCCAGCGAAGCGGTGGGCCGCGAACGCGCGCATCTGCCATTCACCGCCGGTTCGCACGCCGTGTTGAAGTCGCTCGGGAAAATTGAACTGCTCGATTGCGACCGCCACATCGGGCTGCCCGGAGAAAACGCGAACGTGTTTTCGGCCGACTACCTGGAGCCGTTCGCCGTTGAGCCCACGCTCACCGACGTGCGCCGCATGCTGCTCATCCCGCTGGCCGACATCTACCATCCAGAAATTCCGTGGCGCATTGCGCTGTTCGCTTCTCCCGAGCGTCCGTGGAGAGTGAATGCGACGAGCGAGCCGCGCGGCGAAGGCGGCTGGACGTTTACCACCAAGGTGACGGTTCCGGCGGGCGGGGAAGTGCGCGAGAAGTGCTACATGTTCGTTCACGAAGGCGACACGCACGTGGCCTGGCGCGCGTTCCACCGGTTCGCGTTTCCGGACCGCGAGCCGCGCCCAGCGTGGCTGGAAGAAACCGTCGTGCATTATTACGACTTTCTCGGACCGGGCAACGACGGGCGCCGCGGCATAGGTTACGATTTGGACACCGCGCACTTCCGCGAGTTTCACGTCGGCATGGCAACGCAGCACGGCTACTATCCGGTGCTGGGCGACTATCTCAAGCCCGGCCGCGACCGCTGGACGGCAATGGCCAGTGACCGCCAGGGCGGTTACGAGATGTCGATCGAGAAGATGCGCGAGCGCGTGAAAGCGACGCGCGCGGCCGGCACCAAGGCCGCCGTCTATCTGCACACCGCGGGTTTCGATTCCGCATCTCCCTTGGCGCCCGCGTTCAAGGATTCGCAACTCACATACGCCGATGGCAAGACCTACCCGTATAACTGGCAAGGGCCGGAGACGGTCGGCGAACTCTGGCACATGTCGATTGCGTCCGAGGTTTGGCGCAAACATTTGCTCGAGCAGGCGCGCTACGTCATGGAGATGCTCGGTCCGGACGCCATCGTGCTCGACGAAAGCTTCGGTGGGTTGGGCTACGATTTCCATCCGGATCGGCGCGGGCCGCTATCGCCGCACATGATGAGTTTCCTGCGCGATCTGCGCGCGCTGGTGCATTCCTTCGGCAAGGACAAAGCACTGCTCACCAGCGATTGCACGCTGGCGAGTTTCGTGATGTGGGCTGACGGTGAAGGCGGTGATCACGCCTACGGTTCGTTGCTCGGCAACGAACTCTACCGGAAGTCGCCGGTGCGTTACATGGCCGCGCTCGGGCCGCGCCGCTGGCTTCCGTGCGCGTGGCAATTCACACAGTTCTGGAAGGATCAAATGGATTTGGCGCGGAAGACTGGCGCGGGAGTCGGCGTGTCGAATGGGTGGATTGAGTATACGGGTCTTCACCGCCTACATCCAAGCGTGCGCGCGCGATTGATGGCCGATATTCGCACGCTTGTAGCGGCGCGTACCAGGGGCGTCTTGACAAGGACGTAACCCGTTCCCTATCATGAAGTTTGCCGTTTCGCGAAGATCTGCTTCGCGCGAACTCGAATGGTATACTTCACGGGACCCATAGCTAGGAGGCTGCCTTGATCAAGCTCGATATCATCAACGAAGTCGTCAACCGGACCGGAATCACTAAAACAAAGGCCGAGATGGCTGTCGAAACGGTTTTCGAGAGCATGAAGCGGGCGCTCAGCCAAGGTGAGCGAATCGAGTTACGTGGGTTCGGGATCTTCAACGTGAGACCGCGCAAAACCGGCATCGGACGCAATCCGCGCACGGGTGCCGAAGTAGCCATCCCGCCGGGTAAGGCCGTGCGCTTCAAGCCCGGCAAAGAACTGCAAGCGTTGCAGTAACGCGATCCGTGGCAGGCCAAGGCGTTCCTCCGGCTCTGGACACTTCATCGGGCGAAAACAGGTTCGCCGATCACTTTGGCGCGGCCGTGCTTGAACGCTCCCGTCAACGCATTTGGCTTCATGTTCTTCTGTTCGTTCTGACGTTTCTTACCACTACCGGTGTGGGCGCGCGCATGGCGCACAACTTCCACGCCAACCGGCCCGCATTCACCGAGAGCGACCTGCTCGGGTTTGCGCACTTGTGGATGCAGCCCGGTGATCTCGCCGCAGGGCTGCCGTTTTCCATTACACTGCTGCTGATTCTGCTGGCGCATGAATTCGGCCACTACTTCGCCTGCACACGTTACGGCGTCGATGCCAGCCTGCCGTACTTCGTTCCGTCGCCTACGTTGATCGGCACCTTCGGAGCGTTCATACGCGTGCGCACGCCCATCTATTCGCGCCGCGCGTTGTTCGATGTGGGCGCCGCCGGACCCATCGCGGGGTTTGCCGTACTGTTGCCCGCGCTGTTTCTGGGCATGCTGATGTCGAAGGTCGTGCCCGGCATCGGACATCGCGGGGACATCGTGTTCGGCTTGCCCGCCATCCAACGCGTTTTCGAGATGCTGGTGTTTCCGGGTGTTCGTCACCACGACATCTACCTGCATCCGGTGGCGCGCGCGGCGTGGGTAGGCGTGTTCGCGACGGCGTTGAATCTGCTGCCGATCGGGCAACTCGATGGCGGGCACATCCTCTATTCGCTGGTGGGGCGTCACCACCGTTTGTTGTCGCGGATTTTTGTTGTGGCGCTGATCCCGATGGGCATCTTCTACTGGCCGTGGCTGGTTTGGGCTGCGTTTCTGTTGTTTTTTGGCATGCGCCATCCGGTGATTTACGATGTGTCGCCGTTGGGGGAGACTCGCGGGAAACTGGCTTGGGTTGCGCTGGCGCTCTTTCTGCTGTGCTTCATGCTGGCGCCGCTGGAGACCAACGGCGTAAGCTAATGTGAGCCGGCTAGGGCCATGAAGATCTCCGCCACGATCATCACCTACAACGAGGAACGCAACATCGCGCGCGCCATCGAGAGCTTGCGCTGCTGCGACGAGGTTCTGGTGGTGGATGGCGGCTCGACGGATCGTACCGTTGAACTCGCCGCGAACCTTGGCGCGCGTGTGGTCGAACACTCCTGGACGGGCTACGCTGACCAAAAGAACTTCGCCGCCGAGCGAGCGGCTTACGATTGGATTCTCTCGCTTGACGCCGACGAAGCACTCAGCGAAGCTCTGGAAGCCGAGATCTGGCGCTTGAAGAAGACCGTGCCGGACAGCGACGCTTACACTGTGCCGCGCATGGCGGAGTACCTGGGTCGCTGGATTCTGCACTCGGGCTGGTATCCGGATCGCAAGGTCCGTTTATATGACCGCCGCAAGGCGCGTTGGGTCGGCAAGTTCGTGCACGAGAGCGTGCAGGCCAACGGCCGCGTGGGCCAACTGCAATCGAATCTGTTGCACTTCACGTGCAGTTCGCTCTCCGAACACGTGAAGTCCATGGAGCGCTACACTACCTTGGCCGCCGAGGAAATGGTGAGCCAGGGACGCAGGGTCGGCTATCAGCATTTACTGTTCGATCCGCCATGGACATTCTTTCGCAGCTACGTGCTGCAGCGCGGATTCCTGGACGGCGCCGAAGGCTTGGCCATCGCTTACATGGCGGCGTTCTACAACTTCCTGAAGTACGCCAAAGCCAGGAACATGAGCTGAGATGCGCATCCTGCACCTCGATTCGGGCCGCGAGATGCGCGGGGGGCAGTACCAGGTGCTCGCGCTGATGGAGGGGCTGCGCGCGGCCGGGCACGACTGTCTGTTGCTGGCGCGCGCCGCGTCACCGCTTAAAGCAATTGTGCGTGAGCGTGGTTTCGAAGTAGAGCCGCTTGGTATGATGCGCATCGCAACGCGAGCGCGCGCGGCGGATCTGGTTCATGCGCACGATGCGCACTCGCACACTCTAGCCGCTTTAGCCGGCGCGCGTCCGTTGGTGGTGGCGCGCCGCGTAGCTTTTCCGGTGCGCGCCACATTGCTGTCGCGATGGAAGTACGCGCGCGCGGACTGCTACGTGGCGGTTTCCGAATGTGTGCGGCAAATACTTCTCGCTGCCCGCGTCGATCCAGCGCGCATCACCGTCATTCCCGACGGCGTCGAACTCCGTCCGCTGGTGTCCGGCGGCACGCGCATTACCGCGCTTCTGAGTGACGATCCCGGCAAGGGCACGGCGCTGGTGCGCGCGGCGGCCGCGCAGGCCGGGATCGTTGTGGACTTCGCGCGTGACCTAAACTCCGCACTCGATGGAGCGCGTCTGTTTGTGTACATCACGTCGAGCGAAGGGCTCGGTTCGGGAGTGTTGGCGGCCATGGCCGCTGGCGTCCCAGTGGTGGCAAGCCGCGTCGGCGGACTGACGGAAATCGTCACCGATGGAGAGACTGGCGTGCTCACTGAAAACGAGCCGGCCGCGATCGCGCAAGCCATGCGGCGCGTGCTGGATGATCCCACGCTTGCCGCCAAGATGGCCGCCGCGGCGCGCGCCCGCGTGGAGAAGGAGTTCACGGTGGAAAAGATGGTCTGTGATACACTGCGCCTGTACCAGCGCTTACTCGCATGTTAGAAGCCTCGCTCGCATTTCTGTTTGGTTTACTGATCGGCAGTTTCCTGAACGTGTGCATCTACCGCTGGCCGCTCGATCTGTCTGTCGTGCGCCCGCGTTCGTACTGCCCGTCCTGCGAACGCACCATCGCCTGGTACGACAACATTCCGTTGGTGAGTTACGCGCTCTTGAAGGCGCGTTGCCGCTGGTGTGGTGCGCGCATTTCCTGGCGCTATCCCTTGGTGGAAGCGTTGACGGGCGCCTTATTCGCTTGGATCGTGTTCATGCTGGGCGTGACGCCGGCCGCCGCAAAGAGTTGCCTGTTCGCGGCGATCATGGTCGGGCTGATCTTCAGCGATCTGGAAGAGCGTATCCTGCCGGATGAACTCACTCTCGGCGGTGCGTTTGCCGGCGTGCTGTTTGCGGTATGGGTGCCTATCGATCGTGGCTTGGTTGCGCTGTTCCTGCCGCCAACCTGGAGTCCGCGTGTGACTGCAGTGGTCGAAGCGGCCATCGGAGCGACGCTGATGAGCAGCATGTTGTGGGTGATCGGCACGGTGTATCAGAAGATTCGCAAGCGCGAGGGTCTGGGCTTGGGCGACGTGAAGATGATGGCGGCGGCGGGCGCGTTCCTTGGTGTTGAGGGCGCGCTGGCCATGCTCATGATTGGGTCGATCCTCGGTTCGGTGATTGGGCTGGTTTTCATACGCATTGCGGGTAAGGACCCGGCTTCCTACGAACTGCCCTTCGGCACGTTTCTTGGCGTGGCGGCCCTCGGAGTTAGTCTGTTACGGTTGAGTGTTCCTTCATGAATCGACGTACTTTCCTGGCATTGACCGCGGTGCCGCGCGTGTCGTTTGGCGCGGGGATTCTCGCGAACGATTACGTAGTGTTGCGGCGCTCGAACGATCCGTCGCGCATACAGGTTTACAGCCCCGGATTGGCACGCCTGGAGAGCGGCCGTTTGGTGGCCACCTGCGACGTTTCGACGCCCGCTGATCTGACGTCCAAAGGCGCGTTGCTTGAGAACAAGAAGCGCTGGACTAACGAAATCTACACCAGCGATGATCACGGCCACACCTGGACGCTGCGCGGCGAAGCGCCCATGATGCACGCGCGGCCGTTTGAAGCGGGCAACTCCGTCTACGTGTTGGGTCAGGCGCGCGACCTCACCATTGTGCGATCCGAGGATCGCGGCAAAACCTGGTCGGCGGCCTCACGGTTAACCGAGGGACAGATGTGGCACCAGGCGCCCTGCAACGTGCACTACGCGCGCGGCCGCGTGTACCTGGTGATGGAACACTTCTTGGGCACGTCCTATACAGGATGGCCCGTGGCAATGATGGCGCCGGTGGTCATGTCCGCGCCGCTCGATGCCGATCTCACGCGGCGCGAGTCCTGGACATTCTCCAGCGAGTTGACCTTCAATGACGCGATCCGTCAAGCCGGCGCGCCCAAGTTGATCGGCACGCCGTTTTTTACCTACGGTCGCACAACGCCTGAAGGGCCCGACTACCGTCACATGTCGCCGATTGGATGGCTGGAAACCAACGTCGTGCAGTTCACCGATCCGGGGCACGTCTGGTTCGACCCATCCGGGCGGACATTTCACCTCTGGCTGCGCTCGCACACCGGCACGTCGAACCTGGCCTGCATCGCCAAGGCTGTCGAGAGTGAGGATCGCAAGACCATCACGGTGTCGCTTGAACATGCGCCGTCGGGTGAAGTGATGCTGTACGCGCCGTGCCCCGGCGGCCAGATGAAGTTCCACATCGTCTATGACGCGAAGACGCGCCTATTCTGGCTGGTCTCATCGCAGACCACCGACTCCATGACGCGTCCGAACATGCTGCCGCGCGAGCGTTACAACCTGCCGAACAACGAGCGTCACCGCCTGGCCCTGCACTTTTCGAAGAACTGCGTCGACTGGTGCTATGCGGGCATGATCGCCGTAGGCGGTTCGCCGCGCCAGGCACGCCACTACGCTTCGGCGGTGATCGACGGCGAGGATCTACACGTGCTGTCGCGCTCCGGCGACGAACGCGCCGCCACCGCGCACGACGGCAACATGATCACCTTCCACACCGTCCGCAATTTCCGGAAGCTGGTGTACTAGTAGGGCTACCCAAATTCGAAGCCGCCCATCGCGTAGACCAGGTCCGGCCTTTCCACGAACCGGGGCGTCGTGTTTCGCCCGGCGAGCGCCATGCGGGTGAGGCGTCGCACGGGCGCGAAGCCGCGTTCGCGAGCGATAGCGAACGCAGCCGAGTTGGGTTCGACGAGATCCCAGAAGACGCTCTCGGTCGAGTGCCGCTCCAGGAACCAATCGATCAGCTTGGCCGCATCCTCCGCGTTACGAGCCACGCAGGGGCCGAAGTAGGAGGCCTTGGCGCCCGGGCGGCCCATGGCGAAGGCTCCGTTGCCGGCTGATGCTGCTTCGATAGGGGCCAACGCAGTGAGTAATTCGGACCGATCCGCGCCGAAAGCCTCGCGATCCAACGTCGGATTCGGTGCATACGGGGCCGCCTGTGCGGCGGCAGCGGGCGCGGCCGGACGTAACCATCGCTCCACCGCGTATTCGGCTACGAAGCCTAGTTTCTCGTACAACGGGCGGCCCATGTCGGTGGCGTCGAGTTTGATCCAGGCCACTCGGCGCGAGCGCGCGAAATCGATGGCCGCCTGCATTGTCGCGCGCGCTAATCCTCGTCCGCGATAGTCGGAGGCGGTGAGCACCATGCCGATCCAGGTCAACTCGTCGCCGTAGCAATACGTGGTTGAGGTCGCCACCAACCGATCGTCGCAATCAATTCCGAAGCATCCGTCGGGCGCGAGCGCGAACATGCGCGCCCAGTCGTCGCGAGTTTGATTCCATCCGGCTTCGCGGGAAAGGTCCATCACTGCGTCCAGGTCCGCGGTAGTGAGGAGTCGCACGTTCACGCGTCTATCTCCGTTCGGCTGCTTCGAGCACCGGCACAAGCTCTTTGCGTGCGGCGGCGAATTCCGAGGGCTTCAGGTGCTCGGCGATGAGCGGTACATCGGGTGGCAGTTTGGCCACGTGCTCGGCGAACAAGCGGTAGTTGGTTTCGCCTTTCATCGGTCCCGGCAGTTGATACGATGCTCCGTCAGGCGCCAGGCGGAAGTCCTTGAAATGCACCAGTGCGATGCGGTTGCCGAGTTCACCGAACATCTGTTTGAGCGCCTTGTCGCGCTGCTGGTAGCGTGCGATGGGCGTGAGGTTGGGCGGATCGAGGACCGCGCCCACGGTGGTCTTAGGCAGACGCTTGAGCAGGCGCGCCAGCGATTCCGCGTCCGGACACGCCAGCGTGATGTAGGTTTCCAACGCCAGTTTCAGGCGCGCGCTCTCGATGCGTGGGTGATACGGCTCCAGATTTCGGCAGATGGCGTCTTCGGCTTCGCGCGTGGAGTTGCGCGGATCGGATGTCATCAAGCCCTTGCCGTAGCCGCCGGTCCAGGCCACGATGCGGTGCGCGCCGATGAAACCGGCGAACTCGATGGCGCGAATCAGGTCACGGCGCCGGCAGTCCATCAAAACGTTGTTGGGTGAAACGCAGTTCATATACGCGCCCACAACGTCACCGACTACGCCCTCTTCCTTGAGCCAGCGTGGCAGCGCACGCAGAAACTCGTCGGTCGCGTTGACCCAGGAAAACTGCAATTGGACGTTCGTGAAGCCCGCTTCGCGCGCAGCGCGCAGCACGTTGCGGCTGGCGGTCTCCTCCATGTTGATATGGCAGGCAACGCCCAGACGCTCGCCGAGCGTCGCCGCGCGCAACTGTGTGGCTGCGGCGGCGCCGGCGATAAAGGAACGGCGCGTCAGCGTGTTCATGCCTTTGCGCCTGGGAGCTTCCACGGCTCGCGGTACTGGCGGTGAATGAGCTTGTCGGCTTCGGGCAAGCCCACGGCACGTTCGTTCGCGGCGTCCCAAACCACTTTCGCGCCGGTACGCAGCGCCACGTTGCCCAGGTGAGCGATGGAGCTTACGAAATGGCCGACTTCGAGATTTTCGCCGGGCTGCTGGCGCGAGCGCATGCAATCCAGGAAATTGCGGACCAACGCGGGACGTCCTTCCGAACCGCGGTCGTTCGGATCGCGCATACGCTTGTACGGAACCAGACTCTTCTTCTTCGGTTCCGGAATTACTTCGAAACCGGAACCGTCAACGATGAGCGTGCCTTCTCCGCCCGAGAAGCTCAGTCCGTGCGGACGGCCTCCGATGCCCACGCCGCCCAACATCTGGTGCTCCCAGACGAAGGTGTACGTCGGAAACTCGTACACGGCCATCTGCGTGTCGGGAGTCTCGGTGTTGTCGTCCACCACCATCTTGCCGCCGGTGGAGGTGATGGTCTTGGGCGGAACGTAGCCCATGGCCCACATGCCGATGTTGATCAGGTGCACGCCCCAATCGCTCATCAGGCCGTTGGCGTAATCCCAATACCAGCGCCAGTTGAAGTGATAACGGTTCTTGTTGAAGGGACGTTCCGGCGCCGGGCCCAGCCACATGTTGTAATCGACGCCTTCCGGCGGCGCGCTGTCGGGCGGATTGCCGATGCCGCCCACCCAATCCAGATAGGCCCACGCGCGGACCTGACGAATCTTGCCGAGCTTGCCGGATTGTACGAATTCCACGGCTTCCCGATAATGCGGGCCGAAACGCCACTGCGTACCCATCTGCGCCACGCGCTTGTAGCGCTTGGCGGCTTCGAGCATGGCGCGGCCTTCACCGATGGTGACGGCCAGCGGCTTTTGCACGTAGACGTCCTTGCCGGCTTCGAATCCGTAGATGGTGGGCAGAGCGTGCCAATGATCGGGCGTGGAGACGATCAACGCGTCCACGTCCTTGCGCTCGATCACGCGGCGGAAATCCTTCACCACGTCAGGCTTGGTGGTGAGGCGCGCCTCGTTGCGCTTGAAGGTCTTGCCGATCATGGCGTCGTCGACGTCGCAGCAGACCACACACTCGACATCGTCGAACAGCAGAAATGTTGCCAGGTCGCCGCTGCCCATGCCGCCGCAGCCGATCAGGCCCAGGCGAATGCGATCATTGGCGCCGAGAATACGGCTGTAGCTCGCCGCCGTGGCGATAGCCGTGGTTTTCAGGAAGTTCCTGCGCGATGAATTCAACATCGTTGTACTCCAACTGGAAAAATGCGGGTGTTACCTTCCCGCTCATGATATCACTGCACGCGTGCTAGGATGCGTGGGATGACGCGCAGTTCACGCAGACGATTTCTGGGCGCGGGCGGTGCCCTGCTGGCGGCTGGCCAAGCGCACGCGGCGGCGCCGCGGAATAGTGTACAAGAGACTGTTTCTCTCAACGGAACCTGGCAGTTTCGTCCCGACCCGAAGGGCGGCGGCGAACCGCCCGCTGATGGCTGGATCGCGGTGACGGTGCCGCATACCTGGCAGGTGATGGAACAGTGGGCCGACTATTTGGGTGTGGTCTGGTATGCGCGCGAGTTCGATGCACCCCAGCACTGGGCGTCGAGTGTGGTGAGAATCGAGTTCGAAGCGGTGTATCACACGGTCCAGGTCTGGGTGAACGGGCAGCAAGTCGGGACGCATCCTGGCCGCGGCTACACCGCATTCACTTTCGACATCACCAAGGCCTTACGGGTCGGCGCGTCGAATCGCATCGTCGTGCGGGTGGACAACTCATTCCGCGGCGACGTTCTGCCGCGCGCCGATTCCTACGATTGGACACCCGACGGCGGCATCACGCGGCCCGTGAACCTCCTGGTCACGCCCGTGAGTTACATCGAGCGTGTGGAAGTGGATGCGGTGCCGGATCCGAAGACCGGCGACGCGGCCATCGACGCGCGCGTCGTGCTGCGGCATTCTGGCGCCACACCCGCGTCCGTTACCGTGGACTGCGCGATTGTTGACGACGCCACCGGCAACCGCGTGCTATCACATCGCCTGCCAACGGCCGTAACGCTGAAGCCCAACGCGACGCGCACAGTTCCGCTTTCGCTACGTCTGCCCAAAGCCAAACTGTGGCACTTTGATCACCCGCATCTCTACCGCATGGAGGTCCGCGCGGGCGAGCACCGTTTCGAGACCACGTTCGGCGTCCGCAAGTTCGAAGTGCGCGGCACAGGGTTCTATCTGAACGGCGAGCGCGTGTGGTTGATGGGCGTCGAGCGCATGGCGGGAAGCCATCCTGAGATCGGCATGGCGGAACCCGGGTCCTGGATTACGCACGATCACGATGACATGAAGGAGTTGAACTGCGTCTTCACGCGCGTACATTGGCCGCAGGACAAGCGCGTGCTGGACTACTGCGACCGCCACGGCATTCTGATACAGACCGAAGTGCCGACCTGGGGCGGCGGCACGTTCAAGGGCATGCAGGACGTGCCTGCGCCCGAAATCCTCGAAAACGGGTTGGAGCAACTTCGCGAGATGATCGCGCGCGACCGCAATCATCCGTGTATCTTCGCCTGGGGCGTGGCCAACGAAGTGGGTGGGCAGAATCCGGCGGCGAAGAAGTTCGTGCGGACGCTGTACGAGGAAGCGCGCCGTTTGGATCAGCACCGGCTGATTACTTACGCATCGAACTCGCTCAAGCGCGCGGTGGAAGCCGACGTGGCCGGTGAGATGGACTTCATCGAGCTGAACGAATACTACGAGACCTGGTACGGGCAGACCGCGGATTCGGTGCGCACGAACCTCGAATACATACACCGCGCATTCCCAAACAAGCCGGTGGTCATTTCCGAATACGGGCTGTGCGAGTGTCACCCGGCGCATAAGGGCGGCGACGCGCGGCGCATCGAGATTCTCGAAACGCACACGCGCATCTACCGCGAATTCGATTTCGTGGGCGGTGCGATTTTCTTCTGCTACAACGACTACCGCACGCACATGGGCGACAAAGGCCGCGGTCGCCTGAAGCAGCGCGTGCATGG
The DNA here is from genome assembly GCA_964505625.1 of uncultured Solibacteraceae bacterium. Lineage (GTDB taxonomy): Bacteria > Acidobacteriota > Terriglobia > Bryobacterales > Bryobacteraceae > JAJFUV01. Next base: position 12,721 of record CAZDIZ010000164.1, read on the forward strand.
CGTGGTGGATTTGTACGGCCAGCGTAAGCCGAGTTTTGCGGCGCTGCGCCGGGAGTCGAGCCCCATTGAGCTATTGGAAGCGACGCCCGAGGGCGCTGGTCTCGCCGTGCACATACGGACGCGCCACCGTCTGCCTGCGCATACCATCGAGGGCTACCGCTTGCGCTGGATCGTATACGCGTTCGGCGATCTGCCCATGGAGCAACATGAGATGCCGCTGCCGAGGCTCGCGCCCGGAGCGGAGTTTCGCGCGAAGCTCGAATGGGCCGAAGCGAACGCACGGCGCGTCAAAGTGGATGTGATCCGGCCGACGGGGTTTTCCGCCGCCACCGTCTA
>CAZDIZ010000165.1:0-8808 GCA_964505625.1 uncultured Solibacteraceae bacterium
GACGCGAGGCAGCACGCGACGAGAGTTAGCTTGCGCATCGCACCTATGATGACAGAGTGACCGCGGATATGGTTCAATTTCGGTCTATCGCCACGGCTGCGCGAGCGTCGGCGGATTCTGGTAGCGCGTCATTTTGAATTCGATCCGGGCTCCGCAGCGGCTAACTTTGTCGCCGCGCAAACGCTGGAGCAAGGAAGATTCGCTGTGCGAGTCGGGCCTGCCCGGGCTGGTGTCGTTGGAGGCTGCGACGGCGATAGTGCTGAAACGCCACGAACTTGCGCTTGTCCATCGGTACGGCAAGAGTCCAAAGCGAAACCAGCGCATATATGCAGATTGAATTGACAATTGCCACGATGTAGCTCGTACGAGCACAGCGAACCTGGAACCGGGAAATGAGTCCGTCTCCAATGCAGATAGAACCCGCTCTTTGCCGATAGCTCTGCACATATGCTCGCCTTGTGGATTTCTTCCTTCTGGCTTGCGTTCAACTCAGACCCAACCTGCTGGCTGGCTTCAGACTGCCGAAAGAGCTCAGCGAGCGTTCCCATGGGCTGCAAGTAGATTTGGCGCACGCTGACGATTCAACAACGGTCAGCCACCAGCTCCTTCTGGGCAGACTGCTCACCTATTGCAGGCGAGCCGGGCGGCAGCGAGACTCAAAGATGTTGGTCAGTGCGGCTTTTTCAACTGATCCCGAAGCAACCGCGAGCACCACTTCCACCAACTCGTCTGGTTCAAATTCCGGTTCCCATCCGTTCATGAGCAGAAATGTAACGGCTGCGTTGGCGCCCGTTCGTTTGTTACCGTCCAGGAACGGATGGTCCTGGCAGATGTGATACAGATATGCTGCAGCCATTGCCGGGACCGACGGATGCAGGAAGCTTCCACCGAAACTGGCATAAGGCGTCGCGATGGCGGATTCAAGGCCGGCGGAGTCACGGATGCCTGCCGGCCCGCCATACAGCTCAATCTGTTGTTGATGGATCTCCAGGATCTCGTCAAGCGTTAGGAAGACGGGGTCCATTCAGTAACCGCGCCCTGTTTACTCGGCCAACTTCCGAAACGCCTTCCCGTACCTCTTGTGGGCCCAGGCTTGCGCCTGGTCGAACTTCCTGCGCCGCGCGGCGGCTTCCGACGGGACAATGATCAGCTTCTTGCCATCTGTGCTGATATCGAGCGGCGTGTCGGTGTCGATTCGCAACAGATCGAGGATGGGTCTATCGATCACCAAGGCCAGGCTGTTGCCGTGTTTAGTCAGTTTCTTGATCATGCGCCGTCTCGTACTTACAATGTATCACCGTCCCCAAGGCCGCGCGAGCGAGGGGCGGTTCTGATAGCGCGTCATCTTGAATTCGATCCGGGCTCCGCAGCCGGGTTCGAGCTTGACCTCAAACAGCGGCGCGCCGATCGCGACTTCCTCTCCGTTAACACGCGCGGAATCGAAGCGGTGCTCGCGATATCCGCCGGCTTGCACCACCACCGTGCGCGCGTCGGCCGGGTTCACGTTCACCAGCGTGAGCGTCGCCGAATTCGCGCCCAGCTTTTCAACCAGCGCCGCCACGTCTTCCGGCAGTCCCGCCCGGCGCCGTTCCGGATCGAAGTAGCGGAAGCGGCTGTGCAGCGTCCAGATGCGCCCTCCGAAGTAGCCGCCCAACGTCAGATTTGTCAGCGCGTCGGTCTGGGCCGGATTTAGTCCGAGCAGGTAATCTGCCAGACGCGTTTCGGGCGTGGTGACGTCGGCGCGAATTTCGGCCAGCGACTGACGCACTCGCGCGAGGTCCGCTTCGAGCGCTTTCCTCGGATAGTCCGGGTCGCTTCCTTCCAGATAGCCGACCCACTCGGTCTTTTCGAGGCGCTTCAGATCCTTGGGATCCATCGACCACAGATAGATTTCGGTCAGCCGCGCCATGTAGGGATTGGCGATGTAGTGATACCACTGCGGCGGGCCGTCGAACTTGTATCCGCGCGGATCGCCGTACATGCGCGGCAGCAGCAGCTTGCCTCGCTGCTTCTTGCGGTGCGCGTAGATGTTGTCCATCTGACGGCGCAGCACGCCGATGTAACTCTGGTCGCCGGTGGCAAGCAGCGCCGCGCCGAAGCCGGGCCAGGCGCCGGCTTCAAAATTGTTGCGATGCGCTATCTTCTCGATCTCGCCGTCGAAGATGGTGAAGTTCCACCCGTAGGTGCCCTTCCACCATTGCCCTTTGTGTTCGCCGCCGGGAGTTCCGTCCAGTCCCACGTTCGACGGGATGTTGCCGCCGCAGGCTTCGGTGCGCCGCTTCCAAGCGCCCACGTAGTCCACGATCCAGTTGCGGTACTTCTCTTCACCCGTGAGCGCGTAGGCGCTCAACGCGAGCGTGGTGGCGGCCAGGTTGAGCGGATTGTCGCCCGCGCTGTCGAGGTATTCGGCGCAGTGCGCGAGCATCTTCGGATACCAGGCTTCCAGGTCCAGCATCTTTTCGCGGCCCGCGGCGTTGTGCAGCAGATGGAAGCGTCCGGGCACGGGATCGCCCACCCAGTCGTAGACCGTGGCCTTGTGTAGCATGGGGCCTTTGCTGCCGTTCCAGATGCTGCGGATCAACTTGCGTTCGGGGTCGTAATTGGGCGCTTGCGGATCTTCGTTCATGTAGAGACCCGCGAAGCGCTTCATGCGTTCGATGTAGCGCGCGTTGGTGGGTTCGCAAAGCCCCAGCAGCATGAACGCGCGCATGCCTTCGCCGGTGTGGAACCAATCGGACTGCGTGATGAACTCGTTGTAGTACGCACCGTGTTCGGCCAGCTTGGTGAGACGCGTGCGCATCTCTCCGTATTGCTTCCAGTGGCCTTCCTGCGCCTTCTTGTACGCTTCAAGCACCGTGTCCGATCCACCCAACGCGTGAAGCAGCGTCCAATTGAAGAACGTCTCGATGGCGTCGTCAGGACCGTCCAGCGTGCCCCATCGCGGCGTGTGCAATAGGTAGCCGCGTTCGTCAACATACTTGGCGGCGAAGCGCTCGCAGGCCAGGGAATTGAAGCGCAGCAGTTCGCGTTCAAGCAGTGCCCACGCCGGTGGCGGCATCGGCGACTTCACCACCAGCGCGGGTTCGGCCCACGCGCCCGCGGCCAGAGTCACAAACAGAACCACACCCCATACGCGCATGAACGGCATTTTACCGGAAACTTCCGCCGCTGGAATTAGTAGGATGGAGAAACTATGAGAGCACGATTCCTGCTGCTGATCTGCCTGCTATCGGCGCTCGCCATCTGCGCCGACAAGCGCTATGAAGCCAACTGGCCGTCCATCGACAGCCGGCCCACGCCCGCCTGGTTCACCGACGCCAAGTTCGGCATCTTCATCCACTGGGGCGCTTACTCGGTGCCTGCCTATGGAAGGGTCGGCACCTACGCCGAATGGTATTGGAACCAATTGAGCAAAGGCCCCACCGAAAAAGGGCAGCCCAATCCCACCTGGGTGTTCCATACCAAGAACTACGGCGAGAATTTCCCGTACCAGAATTTCGTGCCCATGTTCCGCGCCGAGATGTTTGATCCCGCCTACTGGGCCGAGGTGTTTGAGAAGTCCGGCGCCAAGTACGTTGTGCTCACATCGAAGCATCACGAAGGTTTTACGCTGTGGCCCAGTGCGGAAGCCGACCGCAGTTGGGGCAAGCCCTGGAACAGTGTTGCCGTCGGCCCCAAGCGCGACCTGCTGGGCGATCTGACGACCGCGGTGCGCGCGCGCGGCTTGAAGATGGGCATCTACTACTCGCTCTACGAATGGTACAACCCGCTCTGGCTCTCCGATAAGCCGCGCTACGTCACCGAACACATGCATCCGCAGTTCAAAGACGTGGTGACGCGCTACAAACCTTCCATCATCTTCTCCGACGGTGAATGGGACCTGACCAGCGCCGAATGGCGCGCCCCCGAGTTGCTCGCCTGGTTGTTCAACGATTCGCCGGCGAAGGATGACGTCGTCATCGACGACCGTTGGGGCAAGGACTCGCGTCATAAGCACGGCGGTTACTACACCACCGAATACACAGCGGGATTGGAAGGTTCGAATCATCCTTGGGAAGAGAGCCGCGGCATGGGCCACTCCTACGGCTACAACCGCGCCGAGCAGTTGAAGGACTATCGTTCGGACCGCGAATTGATCCTGATGCTGGTCGATCTGGTGAGCCGCGGCGGTAATCTCCTGCTCGACATCGGGCCCACCGGCGACGGGCGCATTCCCGTCATCATGCAGCAGCGGTTGATCCAGATGGGACGCTGGCTGGATGTGAACGGCGAAGCCATCTACGGCACGCGCGCGTGGAAGCGCACGCGACAGTGGAGCGAAGGCGTGCAACAGAAGCTTGAAACCGGCCGGTATATGAAGCGCTACGAAGTGATTGACTACGTCGACCGCGTCAAACCGGACCAGGCGACCATCGAGTGCTTCTTCACGACGAAGGGCGCGGACCTGTATGCGATCGTTCCGCGCTGGCCGGGCCGCCAGTTGGTTGTGAAGGACGTAACGGCACCCGCGTCGATGAAAGCCACGCTACTGGGAACGACGGGAACGCTCAAGTGGAGCGCGAAGGGAAACAACGTCGTGGTCGAACTGCCGCCGCCGTCCGGTGATCCGGCGAAGACGCAGTGGGCTTACGTGGTGAAGCTCGAAGGCCTGGCCAAGTAGAACGACCATGCTCACGCGCCGTTTGTTTCTGAGCGCCTGCCTGCCCGCGCTCGCCACGGGCAAGGGCAAGCGCGTCGTCTTTGTGGTGGCCGATCAGGAGTATCGCTCCGAAGAGTCCATGCCGGTGTTCGCCAAGATGCTCGAAGCGCATCACGGTTTCCGCTGCACGGTGCTGATGCCGGCGAATCCGAAGATCTCGGACAATCTTCCTGGCCTGGAAGCGCTCGACAACGCCGATTTGATGGTGTTGTTCCTGCGCTTCCAGGAACTGCCCGATGCGCAGATGAAGCACATCATCGACTACACGAACTCGGGCCGTCCCATCGTCGCGCTGCGTACATCCACGCACGCCTTCAACTATCAGAAGAATCCGGCGAGTCCGTACGCGCGCTACAGCTTTCGCAGCCGCGAATTCGAAGGCGGCTACGGACGTCAGGTTCTGGGTGAAACCTGGGTGGGGCATTACGGCGCGCACCAGAAGGAAAGCACGCGTGGAATTCCGGCGCCCGGCATGGAGCGGCATCCGATTCTGCGCGGCGTGCGCGAGGTCTGGGGTCCGTCGGACGTTTACGCCATCACCACGCTTACTGGCGATGCGAAGCCGGTACTGTTGGGCGAAGTGCTCTCTGGCATGGAGCCAACCTCCCCGCCGAATCCCAACAAGAAACCCGTCCCGGTTGCGTGGATCAAGACTTACAACAGAGCGCGGGTGTTCACAACCACCATGGGCCACGCCGGTGATTTTCTCAACGAAGGCTTCCGGCGCATGCTGGTCAACGCCTGTTGCTGGGCGCTCGGCATGGAATCGAAAATTCCCGCGCGCGCCAAAGTCGATCTGGTGGGGCCGTACTCGCCCAGCCCCATCGGTTTCCGTTGAAAAAGGTTCTTACAACGCTGACACCGCCAGGATGTAGTAGGCGTTGTGCGGCGTCCAGTATTCGGTGGTGTGCCAGTCGAATCCGTTCTCGATGTCAAGGACGGGTTCGTCGCGTGTGTTGCCGCCGATGCCGTTCATGATGCCGCCGGGAATTAGGCCCACGAAGCGCGAGTGCGGATAGGGATTGCGCATGCCTTCGCCGGTCATCAGGCACGCGCCGAATGGATTGGCGCCCATCACCCACTCCAATTGCCGCATGGCCAGATCGCGATATTCGCGGTTGCCGGTGAGCTTTGCCGCGAGCGCGCCGGCGTAAGCGTAGCTCTCCAAGTGGCTCGTCGTGCCCACCCACCAATCCGAGCGCCGCACCGGCATGAAGTAGCGATACGTCAACCTGCCACCCAGCGGCCGGTACAGTTCGTCCGACGGCTTACCGCGGAAAATTCCCAACGGCACGATGCGATAGGGCGAGCGCGCGGCCATGGGCAGCACGTACTCATCGAAATGCAGTTTCACGGCGTCGCGCCATTCTTGCGCTTCGGCGACGTTCGGGTAGGTCTCGATCAGACGTAGCAGCGCGATCACGTGGATAGCACCGTGCACCGCGTCCGCGATCGGCTCCGGACTGTTGCCCGACGAGCGGAACCATCCGCGCACCAACTTCTGCCCACCATAGAAATCCGTGTTCTGCAGCGAAGCGATCTGCGAGCCGAAGTTGATGGCGTAGTTACGATACTCGACGCTGCCGGTGGCACGATCAAGCTCCATCGCCGCCAGCGCCCACCAGGCGAGATCCTCCGTGCCGCCGAAACGATTCGCGGCGTTCCAGCAGCGCAGCGCCGCTTGCAAACAACGCTGCGAATAACCGGAATCCAGCGCGCGGAACGCGTTGGCCATCATGCCCTGAAACATCGTAAACAGCGCCTGCACGGCGCCCGGTTTGCTGGGATTGATGTAACGGTCGTCGGTGGTGCCGGTTTGGTTGTCGGTCCAGTGGTTATCGCTGTTGTCGCCGTTGACGCCGCCGGCCACGTCGTTCCACACCAGTCCGTCCTTGTCCTGCATCTTCAGGAAATAGGTGTTGCCCCAGCGCGCTTCATCGAGCAGCGGAGCAACGCCGGAACCCGCGGCGTCCCACTTCTCACCCAGGTTGCGCATCAGGCCGATGAGCGCGATGCCGTTGAGCACCGTGGCGCTCATCCATTTGCGCAGATCGCCCGCGTCGTGCCAACCGCCGGTGGTATCGATGTGTTCGCCAGTGTCGCGACGCCGCGCGTCGTCCAGATGGCACACGGGATGCACGTTCGGCACTTCGGTGCCGCAGCGCTGCGAGTGTATGTAGCTCACCGCTTTCACCAGCGTGCGACGCCAGACATCCTCGCCGATAAAGAACGGTACCGACAACTCCGATCCGGCGGTGACCTGATACATGCCGGGCCGTTCGATGTCGCTGAGGTCGCCCACCAGGCAATCGCCCAAATCCGAGTTCACGCGCGTGAGCGGCCGAGTCAGCACGGGAGGCTTGGGCTGCGAGCCGATATCGCGAAATGTGAATTCCGTTGGCGCTTCGCCGGTCAAGCGGAACACGACGTGCTTCTTCGAACGCGGCAGGAACCCGACATGGTTGATCGCCAGCGCGGGTTTGGGCGGCGCTGTGATGTGTTCAACATGAGATTCGGCGATCTGCGGTTTGGACGGATTCTGCGCGCGGGCCGCAAACGCGGTGCCCGCGCACGTTCCAGCAAGAAAAGTGCGGCGGTTCATGGCTTAAGTGTCGATCACAACAGATCGGACACGCGAGCGTCAAATGGTGGTTGCGGGCGCGGTTCTCCGCAATACGGACAAGGTGGCACATGCCAGGCCTAATCCTGCGGACGGGAAGGCAACCCAGATCCAATAACGAAACTGCTCCGGACCGGTAATGTACCAATACCCGCCCCAACAGCCGGCGACATGTACAAGCAGCGGCACGCAGAAGACCACGGCGGCTACGTCGCGGAGATGGAGCCGCGCGCGAGCCGCGATCAAGACCGCAAGCACGCAGCCCGCTGCATAGAGCAGCGTAATCAATTCGGGAGTGTTGTGCGCAAGAGGGATCGTTGGATCAAAACGGAAGCTCCCGTCGGAGTATTTTTGCCACTGGCCGGTTGTGATGCGGGATGGCCCCCAGAACAGCGCGGCGCCGGCCGCGAGCGCGATTGAAAGAGCGGCCACACCTAGCCTGCGGTGTGTCAACCAAGCGGCAATCGTGATCCCTGTCACCGCGATGAGCGCGAGACCGGTTTTGTGATCTTCCACCGCGTGGTACACGAACGCCAGTTTTCGATAGTCCTCCGACCGACTGATTTGGAGGGCTGCCTGGAGCGCGGCAAAGACGAGGAACGCGGCGGCGAGAGCCATCAACAGTCGATAGGCGGCTTTCCGGGGTTGCTGGAAATGCGTCGCGGCGAGTAACAACGCGGCGGGCCAAGCGTGTTGGACAAAAGCGCGGTAACCAACCGCAGGCACGCGAAGCCAGTCGGACCATACCATGGGATTCGCGGTGCGCTGGAACGACATGTAGAAATCGGGCCAAATCTGCAACTGCGATAGCGACAACATGAGCACCAGATGTGCCCATGCCAGCATGGCTCTGGGTCGCGCACACACAACCGCGAAACCCACGAGTACGCAAAACAGCGGTGAGATGAGCCAGAAAGCAGCGGCTTCGAACACGCTGGGGATCCCACACGTACGGTGCGGAAACCCAAACTCGATGACGCGAGTACGAGAACCAGCGGACCGGACCGTGACAAAAAATGGATGCCATGCGGCGTCGAGTTTCACGGGAACAGGTTTCTGCTGCGCATTCCACAATTCCCGGAGATACATGGACATCCCCTGAAATGGCCGCCCATTCACGCTTAGGAGTTCGTTTCCCTGTTCCCAACTGCTAACATATGCGCGGGCTCCGACACGATTCGAGAATGGATCGAGCAGGAAAGGGGCGAAGAACTCCACGTTTCGTTGCAGATGGATCGTGTCCAGCGAACTGCGCACTTGGTACACGAACACGAAGCAGAATAGATACAGAATCGCCAGGTAAATGACCGCGCTGGTCAGCAGGTTCCTGGATGCTCTCATGTTCCGCCTAGTATGAACTTAGACACCGAATATGTCCGTTCTGTGCCCGCGAAAAGAAACATCGTGCGACACTGTGGGCATGAGCACCCGTCTTGTGGTGCTGGTGGCCGTCCTGCTCTCTCTTTGCGCTGCTCAACAGCCGCGCCCG
>CAZDIZ010000165.1:8908-13051 GCA_964505625.1 uncultured Solibacteraceae bacterium
CCCGAACTACCCCCGGCGGTGGCCGGAGTCCTGCGCGCGCGCAACTGCCGCGTGCCCCAGCCGTGGGGCGACGGTCCACCGAGCAATGTGATCCGCGGCGAGTACTTCGTCAAGGGAGCGGCCGCCTGGGCGGTGCTCTGCTCGGTGAACGACTCGACTACGTTGCTGGTCTTCCGCAACGATCGCGACACGAATCCGGATACGATCAACACAAGCAAAGACTTGCACTACCTGCAAACGGTCTCTGGCGACCAGATGGGTTACTCGCGCCAGATCGCCAACGCGGACCGTGCTTACATCATGCGCCACTATCGCGCCTATGGTGGCCCCGAGCCTCCGCCGATCGATCACCACGGCATCGACGATGCGTTCATCGAGAAAGGCTCCATTACCTGGTACTTCCACAATGGCAAGTGGCTGGGCTTGCAGGGTGCCGACTAGACCTCGAATATCGTTGCCGCCGCCGTTCTCCACGATGTTAGAATTGATGGCTTCATCCCTGCACGGGGCAGACGGGGGGACACTCAGCGCGGGGTAATCTCAGAGAAGCGGGCGGGTCACTGTTTGAACTCGTTGTCAAAGCCCAAAGTACGAATTGTTGTCGCCTCGGGGTCCGAGGAACTCGTTCCCAAGTTCATCGGGCGGGTCGAGGATATCTTCCCGGACCTCCCTCTCTACGTGATCGCCGAGTTTCCGCCGCCACGCGGCAACTGGATTCCCTACCACGTGCAGCGCGGGGTCTGGGAAAACCTGACGCGTTGCCGCGCGATGCTCTCCGGCAAGAGCATTCGCTTCGCGGCTGTTCTGTTCGAGCGGAAACAACCGTTCACGCGTATGCGTCTGCTGGGGTTCCTGCTCTCACCGCTGTACTTTGCCGCGTTCAATTCGAACCTGGACCACTTCATGCTGCGGCCGCATGGCGTTCCGGGTGCTCTGCGGCACCTGTTCTGGCGCGTACGGGAATGGTGGGTGTTCCAAACACACGCCGGCGGAGGCCTCTATACATTCCTCTGGCGGCTGCGGCATCCGAAGCACTTTCACCGCCCACTCAATTACTTACTCGCCGCGCAAGCAGGAAGAAATGCCGCATTGCTGAAATGGCTAATGCCGCCGCGCGAGGATCCCGAAGAACCAGCGCCACTGCCGGAAGGCATCACCGTGGTGATCCCTTCGCGCGATGGCAGAGAGTTGCTCGCGCGTCTGCTGCCCGGCGTGATGCGCGAACTCGCCGCGACCCCTTCGGAAGTCATCGTTGTGGACAACGGTTCGAACGACAACACGGCGGATTTTCTCCGTGCGCAGCATCCTGATGTCTTGGTCGAAGTAAGTGTCGAGCCGCTCACGTTCGCCTCCGCCGTTAATCGCGGTATCCGGCGCGCGCGCTATTCGCACGTCTGCCTGCTCAACAACGACATGGTGTTGGAAGCCGGCTTCTTCACTCACCTGAGGCGCGCGTTTGACCACGTGCCGGATCTGTTCTGCGCGACGGCGGAGATTCTGTTTCCGCCCGGCCAGCGCCGCGAGGAAACCGGCAAGGCGGTCAAGCCTCCGCGCGAGCCAGGCAGCCGTTCGACGGGCTTTCCGCTACGATGCGATCCGCCCATCGCGGGTGAGGATCTCAGCTACGTGCTCTACGGTAGCGGCGGTTGTTCGCTCTATGCGACGGCGAAACTGCAGCGCTTGGGATGCATCGATGAATCCTACCGCCCGGCATATTGCGAAGACCTGGATATCGGCTATCGCGGCTGGCTGCGCGGTTGGCCTACCGTGTTTGTGGCCGGCGCGAAAGTTCTCCACTACCATCGAGCCACGACGTCGCGCTACTACACGGAAGAGGCTCTGCAGTTGATCGCCGAGATCAACTATGTACGATTTCTGATTCGCGCCGTGGCTTCCGCCGCCGTCTTCCGCCGGTTATGGAAAGAGAACATCTGGCGGCTGAATCTCGCCGCCGCCGGGCACTATCCGTCTTTCCTGCACATTGCGGCGCTGGGTTTCGCGGCCAGATCGCCGCGTTGGCTGCAACGCCCGCCGCGCAATCCGTTCCCGGAGGATTTGATCCTGGCGCTCGGCAGCGGCGATGTGGCCGTGTTTCCGGGCCGAAAGCGGCGCTCCCGTACGACCGTGCTGGTGGCGAGTCCGTATCTGCCGTTCCCGTTGTCTCACGGCGGCGCGGTGCGTATGTACAACCTGATGCGACGCGCGGCGGCCGATTACGATCTGGTGTTGGTGGCGTTCACCGAGGAACTGGCAACACCGCCCAAGGAACTACTCGGTATCTGCGCGGAGATTGTACTGGTGCGGCGCGTGGGTAGTCATCTGTGTCCCACCACAGGCCGCCCGGACATGGTGGAAGAATTCGATTCGCCCGCCTTTCACGCGGCGCTGCGTCAAACCGTCCGCAAATGGCAACCCGCGATCGCGCAACTCGAATTCACGCAGATGGCGCAGTACGCAGCGGACTGCGCGCCGGCGAAGACCGTCCTGGTTGAGCATGACATCACCTTCGACTTGCACCAGCAGCTTCTCACGCTCGGTGAAGACTGGGAATTGCGGCGCCAGTATACGCGTTGGCTGCGTTTTGAAACCGAAGTCTGGCGCAAGGTGGATTGCGTGGTGACGATGTCGGAAAAAGACCGCCGTTCGGTCACCGGCACGCGTTGCGTGAGCATCGCCAACGGTGTGGACCTGGAACGATTCCGCCCCGCCCCGCGCGAGCCGGAACCGTCGCGTCTGCTTTTCATCGGAGCGTTCCAGCACCTGCCGAACGTGACGGCGATCGACTATTTCCTGCGCGAGGTCTGGCCGCTTCTCGCCGGACACTCGCCCGTGCTCCACATCATCGCCGGGGCGCGCCATCGCTATTTTTTGGACCGCTATCGCGACCGCGCGGGTGTGCACCTGGATCAGCCCGGCTTGGAAGTGGAGGACTTCGTCGCCGATGTACGCTCCGCATACGAGCGCGCCGCCGTGGTGGTCGCGCCGCTGCTGGCATCGGCCGGCACCAACATCAAGATCATGGAAGCCATGGCCATGGGCAAGGCCATCGTGAGCACTCCGGCCGGCATCAACGGACTGGACCTCACGCCGGGCCGCGACGTGCTGGTCGCCAATTCCGCCGGGGAAATGGCCGCTGCGATCGGCGAGCTTCTGCAAGATCCCGCGCGGCGCCGCGAGCTGGAACGGGAAGCCCGCGCCAGCGTAGAATGCCAATTCGATTGGGACGCCATCGCCGCCGAACAGCGGGCTATGTACGAGAGTCTGCTGTCGGAAGCGCGCGGCTCCGCATCAGGTGGCATCTGATTCTATGGTGAAGGTGGTTTTCGCTTCCGGCACCGACGACATGATCCCGGCTCTTGTCGCGCGTGTGAAAGCGATTGAACCGGATCTGCCGCTGTACGTGTTATCCGAATTCCCCTCAGACGAGGGACGTTGGATCCCCTATCACCCGGCGCGTTCCTTTTGGGAGAACTACGCCTGCTGCCGTGCGGCGCTGCGAGGCAAGCGCGTGCGCTATTCGGCCGTCCTGCTCCAACCATGCACGCCCTATTGGCGCATGCGATTGATCGGCTTGCTGCTGTCGCCGGCGGGTTTCATCGCGTTCAACGAGAATCTCGACCACTTCATGCTGCGGCCACGTTCGATTCCCGCCATCGTGCGGCACTGTTTGTGGCGCGTGCGCAATTTTATCCGATGGCGCATCGAGCATGGCGACTGGCCCCGCGCGCCGCGAACGGTTGAAACGGCTCCGAGTGGTGCCGAAGTGGCCGTGTTTTCAGGTAGGCAACGGCGGGAGCGCACAGTGGTGCTGGTGGCGACTCCATATCTGCCATTCCCGCTTTCGCACGGTGGCGCGGTGCGCATCTTCAATCTGATGCGGCGCGCGGCGATCGAATACGATCAGGTGTTGGTGGCGTTCGCCGACGAACTGGCGCCGCCGCCCGAGGAACTGCTCGACATCTGCTGCGAAGTCGTGCTGGTGCGGCGCGTGGGGAGCCATCTGCGATGCACGACCAGCCGTCCGGACATGGTCGAGGAATTCGACTCACCCGCGTTTCACGCGGCGCTGCGCGACGCGGTGCGCAAATGGCAACCCGCGATCGCGCAACTCGAAACAACGCAGATGGCGCAGTACGCGGACGA
>CAZDIZ010000166.1:0-11072 GCA_964505625.1 uncultured Solibacteraceae bacterium
GAGTGGCAGAGCTTCCAGATCTGGTTCCGCGCACCGCGCTTCGACGCGACGGGCACGAAGACCGAAAACGCACGTTTCCTGCGCGTGCTACTCAACGGCATCCCGGTGCAGGAAGACGTCGAGGTCGACGGCCCCACGCGTGCGCACATGCCCATCGCCGAAGCGCCGCTGAATCCCATCATGCTGCAGGGTGACCACGGCCCCGTGGCTTACCGCAACATCTACATACGGCCGCTGCGCCCCATCGTTTATCACTAGCCATGTCCACTACCAGCCGGCGATCATTTCTACAGGCGGCGACGGCTGCGCCCGTCGCCGCGCGCGCCACCGGACGGCGGCCCAACGTTGTTCTCATCATCACTGACGATCAGGGCTACGGCGACGTGGGCTGTCACGGTAACACGCGTATACACACGCCGAACATGGACCGCATCGCGAGAGAAGGCGTGCAGTTCACGCGCTTCCACGTAAGCCCGGTGTGCTCGCCCACACGTTCGTCGCTGATGACCGGCCGCTTCAACTACCGCACCAGCGTCGTCGACACGTATCTGGGCCGCTCGAACCTGCACCCGGACGAAGTCACCATGGCCCAGGTGTTCCGCGGCGCCGGATATCGCACCGGCATCTTCGGCAAGTGGCATTTGGGCGACAACTACCCGATGCGCGCGGTCGATCGTGGTTGGGACACCTCCGTGGTGCATCGCGGCGGCGGCTTGTCGCAGCCTTCCGGCGTCCCGAACGAGCGCTACTTCGATCCGGTGCTGCTCTACAATGGCGTCGCCCGCAAAACGCCCGGGTACTGCACCGACATCTTCGGCGACGCGGCCATCAAGTTCATTGAAGAGAATCGTGATCGCCCGTTCTTCACCTATCTCGCCACTAACGCGCCGCATCAACCGCTCGAAGTTGACGAACGCCACGTAGCGCCCTACCGCGCTGCCGGTGTCAACGAGTGGGATTCAAAGATCTACGGCATGGTAACCAACATCGACCAGAACATCGGACGTGTGCTTGAACGCCTGCGCGCGCTGAAGCTGGAAGAGAACACCATCGTGATCTTCATGACCGACAACGGACCGGACCGTGTGCGTTTCAACGGCGGGATGCGCGGGCTCAAAGGCAGCGTCTACGAAGGCGGCATCCGCGTGCCGTTCTTCTTGCGTTGGCCGGCGCGGCTCAAACCCGGCCGCGTCGACCGGTTGGCCGCGCATATTGATGTGCTACCGACTTTGGCCGACGCGTGTGGAGTTGCGCTTCCGAAGCGCGTTCGGGTGGATGGCCGCAGCCTGTTGCCGCTCGTCGACGGCGGCACGAAATGGGCCGACCGTAATCTCTTCTTCCAGTGGCATCGCGGCGATGTGCCCGAACCGTTCCGCAATGCCTGCGTGCTGAATCAACGCTACAAGCTGGTGAACGGCAAGGAACTCTACGATCTGGAAAATGACCCGGCTGAGTCGCGCGACATCGCGGCATCGGACCCCGAACGTGTGGCCGCCATGCGCCGCGCTTACGAAGAGTGGTTCCGCGATGTTTCGTCGACGCGCGGCTACGATCCGCCGCCCATCTACCTGGGCACGAAGTTCGAAAATCCCGTGCGCCTGACTCGGCAGGACCTGCGCGGCCCGGACGCCAGTTGGAAGACCAGCGGGCGCGGGCATTGGGTGGTCGATGTCAGAACCGCCGGCGATTATCAGATCGCGTTCGATTTCCCGCCGCGCGAAGCCGCGGGCACTGCCACGGTGCGGCTCGCCGGCGCCGAAGCCAAGACTGATCTCGCGTCGCACGCGCGTGGTTGTGTTTTCGAGCGAGTGAAGTTGCAGACGGGCCCGACGCGTCTGGAGGCCACGCTCGACTTCAACGGCACGCCCGCCGGTCCCGAATACGTCGAGGTGCGTAAGCTGTAACGCTCACTTCGCGTCGCGCCAGTTCGTGCCCACGCCCACATCCACGATGAGCGGCACCTGCAACTGGTGCACGCTCTCCATCTCGTGCTTAACCAGTCTCGTCACCGCGTCTACTTCTTCGGGAGGCGCTTCAAACAACAGTTCGTCGTGCACCTGCAGAAGCATCGCCGCTTGATAACCGCCTTCGCTCAGCGCGCGGTCGATGCGGATCATCGCCAGCTTGATCAGATCCGCCGCCGTGCCTTGCAGCGGCGTGTTCACCGCCGTGCGTTCGGCGAAACCGCGCGCGTTCGGATTGCGCGAGTTGATATCGGGGATGGGCCGCAGGCGTCCGAACAAAGTGCGCGAAACGCCGGTCGCGCGAACCTCTTCAATGGTCCGCTCGATGAAAGCCTTCACACCCTGGTAACGTTCGAAGTAGCCCTGTATGTAACGCTCGGCTTCGTAGCGAGGGATGCCGAGCTGCGCGGAAAGCCCGAAGGCGCTGAGCCCGTAAATGATGCCGAAGTTCACCGCCTTGGCGTTGCGGCGCAATTCGGGCGTTACTTGCGAAGGCTCGACGCCGAACACCTCCGCCGCCGTGCGCGTGTGTATGTCCTCGCCGTTGCGGAAGGCTTCCACCAGCACCGGATCGCCCGACATGTGCGCCAGCAGCCGCAACTCGATCTGCGAATAGTCCGCCACAATTAGCTTCCAGCCTTCGCGCGGAATGAACGCCGCGCGGATTTCCCGGCCGAGCGGCGTGCGGATGGGGATGTTCTGCAGA
The DNA here is from genome assembly GCA_964505625.1 of uncultured Solibacteraceae bacterium. Lineage (GTDB taxonomy): Bacteria > Acidobacteriota > Terriglobia > Bryobacterales > Bryobacteraceae > JAJFUV01. The sequence goes on from CAZDIZ010000166.1 coordinate 2,671, forward strand.
TTCGGATTCGACGACGACAGCCGCCCGGTTGCCGCGCCGGTCTGGTTCAGGTTCGTGTGCAGACGCCCGGTCTCGGGAGAAATCAACTGCGGCAACGCATCGACATACGTCCCCTTCAGCTTCGTGAGTTGACGGTATTCGAGTACCTTGCCCGCGATTTCGTGCTCGGCGGCCAACTCTTCCAGAACGTCGGCGGCCGTCGATACCGATTTCGTCTTGCCGCGTTTGGCCGGCGCCGGCAGCCCCATCTCCTCGAACAACACCTTGCCCAACTGCTGCGGCGAATTGATGTTGAACGGGTGCTTGGCGAGCGTGTGTATCTCGGCGGTGAGGCGGTCGATTTCGGCTTCCATCTGGCCGGAGAGCTTGCGCAGTTGTTCGGGCGCAATGTGTATACCGATGCGTTCCATGCGCGCCAGCACCGCGACCAGCGGCATTTCGATGCGCTCGTAGAGCTCGCGAACGCCGCGCGTGTCCATTTCCGCCGAGAGCTTCGCGTGCAATTCCAGAATCGCGTCGGCTTGCGGAGCGGCTTCGGCGGCGAGCTTTCGCTCCAACCGGCCGAGCGCCAGGGCTTCCAGCGAACACCCGCCTGGGTCGGCGTCCAGCACAAAGCCTTCCAGCATCACGTCGTCGGTGAAACCCCGCGGCTCGACTTTCTCTCTCGCGCATAACAGCAACAGCGATTTCAGGTTGTGAGCCACCTTGGAACGTTCGGCGTCTTCCAGCAACCCACGCAGCGCGTCGAGCGATTCAATCGGCACCGCGCGCGCCTCGCCCGGTTTCCAGCACAAGCCGAAGGCGTTTTCGCCCACCAGCGCTCCCTCGGGTGGCGCGGAAAAGGTGACACCAACGGCTGTCCCCTTTGGAATTGCCTCCGCGTAGGCTGTCACCATTTCCGCGCTGTCTAGTGTTGCGTAGTTTTCCACGCGCGGCCGGGCCGGTTCGCTTTCCGCCGGAGCGAGGCCTTCGAGCAGGCTGAAAAACTCCAGTTCGCGATATAACTCCGCCAGCCGCGCCGCGTCCGGCGATTGCGCCGCCGCGTTTTCGAGCGACCATTCAATGGGCACGGCTGTATCGATCGTCGCCAAACGTTTGCTCAACAACACCACGTCGCGATTGTTTTGCAGGCTTTCGCGGTATGCCTTACGCTCCACTTCCGCCGCGTGTTCAAGCGCCTGCTCGACCGTACCGAAGCGCCGTATCAGGTCCTGAGCTCCCTTGTCGCCAATGCCGGGCGCACCCGGGATGTTGTCGACAGCGTCGCCTTTGAGCGCCAATAAATCGGGGACAGCCGTGGGTGGCACGCCCATCACTTCCTCGACTCGAGTCGCATCGAACAGCCGGTCGTCCTTGGTGGGGTTTAGCATCGCGACGCTGCCGCCCACAAGCTGCATCATGTCCTTGTCTGCGGAAACGATCACCACTTCGACGCCGGCCTCCGCCGCTCGCCGTGCGATGGTACCGATGACGTCATCGGCCTCGAAACCCTCGAACTCGAGCACCGGAATGCGCATGGCCTCGAGCAATCGGCGCACGTAAGGAATCTGCTCGGTCAGATCCGGCGGCGCTTCCGGACGGTTGGCTTTGTATTCGGCAAACTCCTGCTCCCGGAAAGTTGGCCCGGCGCTTTCAAAAACCGCCGCCACGTAATCCGGCTTGTGCGTCGCGGTCAGCTTGCGCACCATCGATCCGAATATGTAGACCACCTCGGTGGGTAACCCGGCCTTGGTGCGCATGGGCGGAGCGGCGCTACGCGCGCGCGCATGATAGGCGCGAAAGATGTAGCCGAACGAATCGATCAGGAACAGCCTGGGACGCATAGCTCGATTGTGGCGCGTGTGGGGCCTCCACCGCTAGAGCTTAGAGCTTGCGCCGGCTGGAAAGCCGGCTGGCGGCCTGGAAAGGCCACCCCACTGTAATACAAATGTCCACATGCAAACTGCGGCTAACCGACCACAACGAGGCACTGCATACTGTGGCGATCCAGCCACACTGTTAGATATGTAAACCGTTACCAATCAACAGATTAGCTTTAGGTGAAACGATTGCATCAAGGACGCATCTAGTATTCACAAAGGCCTCATATTGGAGCGTACTGCTTGCAATTCGAGACGACTGTTCAGCGTCCCGTAGAAGCCCGCGGCGTCGGTTTGCACCACGGCGTCCCGGTCTCGATACGGATTCTCCCGGCTCCGGCCGGCACCGGCATTGTCTTTCTCCGGACTGACCTGGACCGGTTCCCTGTACCCGCCAGTTACCGCCACGTCGCGCGCGTCAGCTATGCCACCAGCCTCATGCGGCAAGGCGTACTGATCTCCACCACCGAGCACCTGCTGAGCGTTTTCTACAGCATGGGCATCGACAATGCGTTCATTGAGATCGACAACCTGGAAGTGCCGATTCTCGATGGAAGCGGCGAAGCGTGGGTCGCGTTGCTGGCCGAAGCAGGTCTGAAGCACTACCGGCGCAAGCGGCGCTACTTGCGCGTGCTGCGGCCGGTGACGGTGGAAGCGCCCAACAAGCGTCTCACGGTGTTGCCGGCGGACCGCTTCATGTTGAACTGCGATGTGTTCTTCAACCATCCCATGGTGGGGCGGCAGACGTTGGAAATGGAAGTGACGCCAGAGCGTTACGCACGGCAACTGGCGCCGGCGCGCACCTTCGGGTTCGCTTACGAACTGGATCAACTGCGCAATATGGGTCTGATCCGGGGCGCTTCGCTCGACAACGCGCTTTGCTTTAACGAACGCTCGGTCATGAATCCGGAAGGCATGCGCTTCCCGGATGAGTGTTGCCGCCACAAAGCGCTGGACCTGATCGGCGATCTGGCGCTGATCGGCAAACCGCTCTTGGGACACGTCATCGCCGAGCGCGCCGGCCATGCCATGCACGTGGCACTGGTCACCAAGATTATGTCGGACCCATCGCTGTACGAAGTGCTGAGCTTCGACCAGCTCGCGACACAGGTGGCTCACGCTCTGGTATCCTGACGCGTTGAAGCACCTTCCGAACCTCATCACCGTTCTGCGCATCGCGCTCACGCCGTTCATCGTGTGGCAACTCGTGACGGGGCATTTTCTGCGCGGCCTTGTGCTGTTCATGGTCGCGGGCTTCACGGACGTTCTGGACGGCTGGCTGGCCCGCTCGTTTCGATGGGGCTCGCCCGCGGGCGCTTACCTGGACCCAATTGCCGACAAACTGCTGCTCGGCTCGATCTACATCGTGCTGGGCGTGCAACACGTGATTCCGTGGTGGCTGGTGGTGGCGGTTTTCAGCCGCGACCTGGCGATTCTGCTGGGCGCGATGCTGCTGATGGTCATTCTGGAGCGGCGAGGCTTTCCGCCATCGGTATGGGGCAAGCTGAGCACTTTATTGCAGATCCTGACCGCGGTGGTCGCCCTGGCGCATTGCGTCCGCCCGCATGTGGGGATGCGCCCGGTGCTGGACGCGTTGGTGCTGCTCACGCTCGCGGCTACGATTTGGAGCGGTCTCGCCTACCTCTGGCAAGCGGCACAACCGCAGCCGCCCAGGCAATCAGACTGATTGCGGCGCCCCACCACAAAATGCGCGGCGCAAACTCCATGCGCACGCGATGATGCCCTTGCGGCACCGCCAGGCCTCGGAAGGCCACGTTGATGAGCGTGAGATCTCGCGGCACATCGTCCACCCAGGCGCGCCAACCCGGATAGTAGGCTTCCGATGTTGTGAGCTGCGTGTCCGCGGGCGAGTCGGTTTCGAGTTCGACGTAAGCGGGCGTGTATGCGACCACGCGGACGCGTGAGCCAGGCGTCGAAAGAAAGAACCTCGGCCGCACCTGCGTGTTCTCGTAGACGACGGTCCCGGGCAAGTCGGCGAAGAACCGGAAGCCCGCGCGTTCAACCGTTGCCGGATCGAGCCGCGCCCGCGAGAGCACCCAACGGATGTTGTGGAGATCCACTTCCGGCGCATCGAGCGAGGCGATTTCGTAGTAGCGCCCCCAGCGCTCGCCCTTGACGTAGGCGAGCCGCGCCTGCATAACGCTTTCGAGTGCGAGCGGATCGTTGCCATTGGCCGTGGGCACAGCGGTCAGCGGGGCTGCCATGGCCCAGTGCATGTCGCCGCTCACCATGTCGATGCGCGAAGGCGGCGTGTCCATGCGGCTCAATGCGCGCACGCGATCGAGCAATTCCCGGCTGCCGCCGAACGCCTCGCGCGTGATGGCCGGGTCATTCCGCACCGCAACCGCATTCATGGGGCGTCCGCCGCCGGCCAGGATCAGATCCCCAGCAATGGCCGCCATCACCACGTAGCCGGTCCAGGGCCGTTTCAGGAACCGATCGGCACCGAGCGCCGCCAGCACCGCAACGCCGAGGCAGAACGCGGTCATCGAAAATTCGGGGTGCAGCCCGTTCTGAATCGCCTTCGGCATGGCGAGGAAGAAGCCGCGGCCGAGCGGCGTGGAATCACCGAGCATCCAAACGCCGAATAGTAGTGTCACCACGCCGAACATGACGCTCTCGCGTGTGCGCCGCCGAAGTAATGCGCCTAAGGCGAGCGCGAGTCCACCGATCGAGCAGTACACGTACAGATACGTCGGATCCCACGGCGCCTTGAAAGTCTTGAGATCGAAGATGCCGTAGTAGTTCGGTGCAATGAGCGAAACCAGCGATGCAACGGGCAGCCCGCCGCCCGTCTTCATCCACTCCACGCGATACTTCGCGATGCTCATGGCGTGCAGTTCAATGGCGGGCAGAAGCTGCACCGCGCTGAGCAGCGCGGCCCACGCGCCCGCCGCGACAACCGTTCCCGCCAATCGCACGCCGCTCACCAGTAGCGCCAGCAAAACCGACGAAGCCGCCACCACCACCGTCACCGCCGGAAACCCCGCCAACACGGACATAGCGAGCGCGATTGCCAGCACGGTGACCCAACGCCACGAGAAACGTTCCCGCAGTTCGATCACGGCGAGCCACGCCAGCGGCAGCCACGCCGCCGCGTTCACCACCACCAGGTGCTGTGCCTGCGACGCGAAAAATCCGCCGAGCTGATAGATCGATGCACCGGTGAGCGCCGCCCACTTCGATAGATTCAATCGCCGCAGCAGCCAATAGGTGAACACGCCGGCCGCCAGCACGTGCAACACAAGCTGGCATTCGAGCGCGTAGAACAGCGTGTCCGCACCGGCTAGGTTACTCACCAGCACGGCCACCAGCGTCGGAGGATAGAACACCTGCGCCTGTACGTTCGCGTAGAACGGGCGGCCGCAGTAGGTGAACGGATCCCATAGCGGAAACTCGCCGGCGCGGAACGAATCCGCGATGAAGGTGGCAAGTGGAAGATGAAACGTGCGCAGGTCCCAGGGGATGGCGTAAGCGCCGCCGAAGAGAATCTTCCGGTAGAAGATCAGGACCTCGGCCAGCAGGACCAGGTAAGGCACTAAATCATCTCGTTGAGCAGTTCCGGCCGCGGTTGCGGGATGACGACTTTGTTTACCAGCAGTCCTTTTTTGCCGATCGCGTGCGCGCCGTTTTCCACCGCGCTACGAACAGCGGCCACGCTGCCGGTGAGCGTCGCGAAAGCCTTGCCGCCAAGCGCCATCGCCAGGCGGACCTCAATCAATTTCACGTTCGCCGATTTCACCGCCACGTCGGCGCCTTCAATCAGAGCGGCCACCGAGAACGCTTCAATCACGCCCAGCGCTTCGAGCTTCTCCACTTTCGTGGTGCCGCTGATGGCCGGGAAGATGCTTTCGTGCACGTTGGGAATGGTGAAGGTGTCGATCACCGAAAAGCTGCCGGCGTGGGTGCCGGCTTCCACGCTCGCGCTCACCGCGGCCACTTCGCCGCGCACCATCACCATGTACTTGCCGGAGCAGATGGAACGGGCGAGAACCAGTTCGACGTCCGCGGCTTTCAGCATGGCGTCGGCCACTTCCATGCCCGAGGCGATGCTGCCCAGTTCGATCAGTCCAATGGAGTTCTTTGCCATCCTCGCTACCAGCTCACTTAGATTGTATTTCGATGTACTTGTCGTTTACCGCCGCCACGCGCCCGGCGATGCTGGCGTGTATGTTCACGCCCAGGTCGGCTTCGGCCACGCGCGCGATAAGCGTGCCGCGCTCGACCGCCGCGCCTGCTTCCACCACCGCCGTTGCCGGCTTGCCCACGTGCTGCGACAGCTTGATGCGCACCATTTCGGGCTTGTGATCGATTTCCTCGAACGGCGTCGGAACTTCGTAATCCTCGATCTTCAAGCGGCGCCGCAGCATCGCTAGCGGGACGCGGCGCGATTCCTTCATCGGATGCACCTGCACGGGCTTAGACTGCTGGAACTTCACGCCCGCTTGCTTGAGCGTCGCTTTGGCGCCGTCGCAGGCTTCCTTGGGAAACAGGTCTTCCGGACACGCGTACAACGTGCAAAGCCCGCAAGCGCAGCAGAGTTCGCCCCACTGGCTCCAGTGTCCGGCGCCGGAAGCGGTGAAGCCCAGCGTGCGCATCACCTTGTGCGGCATCACTTCGTAGCCCAGCAAATAGCGCGGGCAGAATTCCGTGCAGTAGCTGCACTGATCGCACGCCGATTTGCCGATGCGGTTACGCGCTTCCTGCGGCCGCGACTTGCGTTCGACCAGGTAGTGTTCCTTCGGCAGCAGGATCAACCCGCCGGTGGTTTTGGTCACCACGTCATCGGCGTCGAAGGTGAGCGTGCCCATCATCAAACCGCTCACGAAGATCCCGTAGTCGGAGGTGGTAGCGCCGCCCGCGAGCGCGATTAGATCACGGAACGGCGTGCCAATCGGCACCCAAAACGACTTCGGCTTACGCACAGCGCCGCCGATTGAAACCATCTTGCGCGTCACCGGAACGCCCTGCGCGGCGAAGTGCACGTTGTAAAGCGTCTCGACGTTGTTGACTACGCAGCCGACCTGCAGCGGGATGCCACCTGCCGGAATCAGCCGGCCCGTCGCGCTGTAGACCAGTTCGTATTCGTCGCCCGACGGATAAAAATCACCGAGCAGCGCGAGTTCAATGCCCTTGGCTTCGGCTTCGGGGCGAATCGCTTCCACGGCGGCGCGGTTCTTTTCCTTGACCCCGAACTTACCTTGCCGCGCGTGGATCGATTTCATCATCAGCGCCATGCCCGAAACGGTTTCCTTCGGGTAGTGGCACATCAATTCGAAGTCCTTGTGAAGCAGCGGCTCGCATTCGGCGCCGTTGGCGAGCATGAACTCGACCGTGGACTTCGCTTTTACGTACGTGGGGAAGCCCGCGCCACCCGCGCCGACAACACCGCACTCCTTGAGTTTCTCGCTCAGCATGGATTTCCGGCTAGATTTCCAGCTTAGCGCAGGCGAGGCCCCGTGCGAGCAGGGTGAATCCAATATCCACACCCCAGCGCCCGCCGACGTCAACACGTTGGGAGGTGTTCATGCGTGCGTGTGCCGCGCTGTTGCTTCTCGCCGCGGGCGTCCGTCTTTCGGCTCAACAGGACGCCGCCGAACTGATTCGCCAAGTAGCTTCCAATTTCAAGACCGCGAAGAGCTACCATTTCGAATCCATCACGGAAAGCGAATTGGCTGGTGAACTGCACCGCTCCTGGTCGAAAAGCCGGTTGACGGTCGCCAGGGACCAACAGGGGCGTGTGCGATTTGAAACTATCGATTCCGGCGGTTCCTACACTATCGTCTGCGACGGCAAGACGTTGTGGATCGCCTCGCATGACACGAGGGAGTTCGTGCGGACACCGTTGACCGGCTCACTTTCCGAAGTGAAAGGCGACGGACCCGCGGCCGCTCAAGGCTTGCGCCGGATGCGGTTTATGATGAGTTCGATCGACGGGTTGACGGATCATCTCACCAAGGCTGAGCAACTCGGCGAAGAAACCCTGGAGGTCGACGGGAAACCTGTCGAATGCGTTGTCGTGCGGGCTGACTACGCGCCACCGAAAATCACTACGGGCATCGAATCCTTGCAGCGGACATTCTGGATCGATAGGCAGCGTGGCATTCTGTTGCGCGAGGACAGCGTCACGCGAGGTAAACTGGCGCCTTCGCGTCCCTTCGAGGAGATCGAAAGCCGGCGGCAGATGCGGTACGTCGTCGCTTCCATCAACCAACGGCTGCCGGACTCCCTGTTTGTCTATACGCCGTCATCTAGCTTCCGCGAAACCGACAAGCTCACACCGCCTTTCCCTCGGTCGGATCGGGACCTCATCGGCAAACCCGCACCGGAACTCTCACTGCGTGATCTCGCCGGAGCAACCGTCAACTTCTCCGACTTCAAAGGAAAGATCCTACTGCTCGATTTCTGGGCGACTTGGTGCGCGCCGTGCCGGAGCCAAATGCCCTCCATCGCGAAGCTGTATAGCGAGACAAAGGATCAAGGCGTGGTCGTGGTCGGCGTGAACGACGATAAAACTCCCGA
>CAZDIZ010000166.1:11172-12965 GCA_964505625.1 uncultured Solibacteraceae bacterium
ACTCCGAAGATCTGCACACCTACCATACACTTCGATTTTCGCAAACCGGGCGCATGCTAGCCTGTGCTTGTATGTTTCGGGCTTCCGTTGTCATGTTGTTTGCAGTTTGCTCTCTTTCTCTCCAAGCGCAGTACTTGGCGGCTAACCCGGATTGGAATCGCCCGATTGAGCCTTTTCGCGTCGCGGGCAATCTCTATTACGTGGGCGCCTCCGATGTTTCGGCCTACCTCATCACGACCTCCAAGGGCCACATTCTGCTTGATACCGGATTCCGCGAGACCGTTCCGTTGATCGAAGCAAACCTCGCCAAGCTTGGCTTTCACATGACGGACGTACGACTGATTTTGACCAGTCACGCGCACTACGACCATGCGGGCGGCGTGGCTGACGTCAAGCAGCGCACCAAAGCGCGATTCCTCGCCAACCCCGCCGAGGCGCCTCTATTCAGGCGTGGCGGCAAGGGCGACTTCGCGTTCGGCGATAAGTACCCGTATCCGCCGGTCTCGCCTGACGGTGCTCTCAGTGATGGCGTTCCGGTGAAACTCGGCGAGACTGCGCTGACTCCGCACTTCACGCCCGGACACACCAAAGGCTGTACGTCGTGGGCCATGAAGATTCAAGATGGCGGGCGTGGCTACAACGTCGTGATCGCATGTAGTCTTTCGGCGCCCGGCTACAAACTGGTTGGCAACGAACAGTATCCGCAAATCGTGCAAGATTTCGAAGCGTCCATCGCGAAACTGCGTGCGTTGCCTTGCGATATCTTCGTTGGATTCCACAGTTGGGACTTCGCGTTGCACCAGAAACGGAAGGCGCCAAGTGCCGACGCGTTTGTGGACCCGGCGGGCTACAAGCAGTTCCTGGACAAAGCTGAGGCGGCGCTGGCGACACAGGTGAAGACGCAAAGCTCTCAATCGACCATTCCCACATCATAGGAGTGCCATGATTCACCACCCGGTTCGCACAACTCCGCTCCTTGCCGGGACGCTGCAAAACCTCTTCTACCCTCCTGAGAGAAGCACCTACGAGTATTTTGCCCGCGCCAATGGTGTTCCGTTCTCAAGTGGAACAGCGTTGGTTCGAATGGCATGGGCTGCTGATGCCGCGATGCTTGCCTATGCCCGCTTCGGAGTCGAGCGGATGACTCAGCAGGAACTTTCCGGCTGTCTCAATGCGGTAGGCTTTTCGACCCACACGTGTATCGGGAACTGGGATGCGAAAGGAACTCAGGGTTACTTTGCGGCGAACGAGGAATTCGCCTTCCTCGCATTCCGTGGCACGGAGTTCGACGATCCGCAGGACGTCCAAAGCGATTTGGATTTGTTCCTTTCCTACGAACCCGACTATCACCGCGCGCAAGCGGATCCGAAACCAACGCAGGCTCACCTGTCTTTCGTGGAGCTACTGTCCACGAAGGACGTGTGTCTGGTGCACCGTGGGTTCCAGCGCGCCCTTGCCGTGGTTTGGCGAGAAGCACATTCTTCGGTGGTGGAATACCGTCGGCAGCATCCGAACGCTGAGATTGTGTTCACCGGTCACAGTCTCGGAGCCGCACTTGCTGTTCTCGCGTTCAGCCGTCTTGGAGACGCGAACAGTTCGCTCATCACTTTCGGCTGTCCGCGCGTGGGGAACGCGGCCTTCCGCGAGCGTATGCTTTCGATTCCGAGCAAGATGCTGCTTCGTGTCGTAAACCTCCAGGATCCGGTGACGCACGTTCCTCCGGAACTCGGGTATTGTCACGCGCCTGAGTCGGCATACGTCTTCGATGGAGACGGCAATCTCGAGGAGAAGAT
>CAZDIZ010000167.1:0-12831 GCA_964505625.1 uncultured Solibacteraceae bacterium
TGGATCTGCAATTCGTCGTAGTAATTGACTGCGCGACTGGCCATCGCCCAATTAATCGGCGGTAATGCGCGAAAACTTTGGCCCCGGGAACGTGTATGCTGTTCTGGATACCTTAGGCATGCCGACGATCCGCAAATGGGCCATTGTGGCGCTATTGAGCGCGGGGATGATCATCGCGTATGTGGACCGCGCGAATCTGTCGGTGGCGCTGACGGTGGCGGACTTCAAAGCGTTTTTCCACCTCAACGATGCCGACCGCGGACTGCTGAATTCGGTGTTCTTCTGGACCTACGCCTTGCTGCAGATTCCGGCCGGTTGGGTGGTGGACCGTTTTGGTGTGAAGCGCCCTTACGCGGTCGGGTTCCTGATCTGGTGCGCGATATCGGCGGTGACCGGAATGGTGCACACGTTCTGGATGCTGGTGGCCGCGCGGCTGATTCTGGGCGTGGGCGAAGCCATCGTATCGCCGGCAAGCCTGCGCTGGATCGGACTGCACTGCCACGAAAAGGAACGCGGGTTGGCCATCGGCATTTACATGGCGGGCACTAAGATTGGCCCGGCGGTGGGCGCGCCGCTCACGGCGATGCTGATCACGGCGCTTGATTGGCGCGCGATGTTTGTGGTGCTGGGAGTGGGCGGACTGGTGTGGCTGCTGTTTTGGATGTGGCTGGTGGAGGACGATCGCGGCGCATCCGAGGCGCGCGCGAGCGAACCGCCGACGTCGGTTCTTCCGCTGTTCCGGACGCGGCTGTTGTGGGGGATTCTCATCGGCACCTTCTGCTACAACTTCTTCGTGTATTTCTGCATGACGTGGCTGCCGGCCTACCTGGTGGAGCGGCGCGGGCTCTCGCTGAACTCCATGGGAATTTACACCATGATGAGTTTCGGAGGAATGGCTTTGATGGCCGCGCTGGCCGGCTGGGCCGCCGATGAAGCCATACGGCGTGGCCGCGACGCGGTGAACACGCGCAAGGCGTTCACGGTGGCGGGCCTGGTGCTGGCGTCGACCGAAGTCATCGGGGCGCACGCGGCGTCGCTCGAAGTGGCGTTGTTTTTCGCCATCTTTTCGCTGGTCGGGTTAGGTGTGGCGACGGCCAACTACTGGGCGTTGACACAATCACTGGTGCCGCGCGCGGCGCTGGGCCGCATCGCCGGCATACAGAACTGCGCGTCGAACTTGTCGGGCATCGCCGCTGCGCTGGCCACCGGATGGCTCAAGCAAGCCACGGACAGCTACGAAGCGCCCATGCGCGTGGTCTGGCTGCTGCTGGTCGTCGGCGTGGCGTCCTATGTGTTTCTGGTGCGCCGGGAATACGCCGTGCGCGTTCAGACTTTGTCCGGCACCACGTAAGGCGCGCGGTAGTTGCGCGTCATCATCTGGTTGGCGTCCGCATCACCCACGAACTGGTTCGCCGAGGCATTGAAGTTGAGCTTGCGGCCCAGACGATAGCTGATGTTGGCCAGGTGGCACAGGTTCGCCGAAGTTACGCCGCTGGCGATATCGGCATGCAGCTCCTCGATCTTGCGCGTGCGGCACGCATTGAGGAAATTCTGCATGTGTGGAGCCGTGGCCCAGGCGTTTCTCTCGGTGAACTTCTCGTCCAGGATCTTTTCGTGAGTGTCGCCTTTGTAGACCTGGAAACCTTTCAGGTCCACGGCCATCCAGCCTTCGCTGCCGAAGAACAGGTCGCCGATGACGTTGGTCCCGCCGTCGCGTGCAATGCCGCCTTCCTCATTGAACAGGATGCCGCGCACTTCGAAGATGAGTTGGCAGTCGCCGTAGTCGAAAGTAGAGAGTTGCGTGTTGGGCGTTTCCTGATCGTCGACGTAGGCGAACTTGCCGCCGCTTGAATAGACGCTCGCCGGCAGCGTGTCTTTGCCTAGGCCCCAGCGCGCGATGTCCATTTCGTGCACGCCCTGATTGCCGATGTCGCCGTTGCCAGTGTCCCAGAACCAGTGCCAGTTGTAACGGAAACGGTTCATGCTGAAGTCGCGCATGGGCGCCGGGCCAAGGAACATGTCCCAATTGATGCCCGGCGGCACGGGCGTCACCGGCGTATGTCCGATGGACTTGCGGCGCTTGTAGCACAGACCCTTGGCCATGTAGACCTTGCCGATGATGCCTTCGCGCAGCAATTGCATGGCTCGGATCTTGTGCTGGATCGAGCGGCTTTGCGAACCCACCTGCACCATGCGCTTGTACTTGCGCGCGGCCTCGATCATCTTGCCGCCTTCCCACATGTTGTGGCAGGCCGGCTTTTCGATGTAGACGTCCTTGCCGGCCTGGCAGGCCCAGATGGTGGCCAGCGCGTGCCAGTGATTGGGAACGACGATGGAGACAGCGTCGATTTCCTTGTCGTCGAACACCTTACGCATGTCGCCGTAGACTTTCGGCTTGCTGCCTTGCAGCTTCTCAACCATCGCGGTGCCGCGTTCCTGCGCTTCCTGATTGACGTCGCAGATGGCCACCACGCGACTCTCCGGCATCTGCGTGTACTCGTTCAGATGCGCGCGGCCGCGGCCGCCGATACCGATCACGGCGACATTGGCTTTGTCGTTCGCGCCAAGAATTCGGTGCGCGGGCGTCGCGATGGCCGCCGCGGCGGTGGTGAGAAGAGTGCGTCTGGTTGGGTGCTCCATAGCGTCGATTATATCCGGTGGCGCGGGAGCAGCACAGTCAAGTGGGGCCGCCTTTCCAGGCGGCCGAGCCGGCTTTCGAGCCGGCTCGTGCCCACTGGAAAGTGGGCACGGCAAGCTGGAAAGCTTGCCCTACCTCCGTCAGTGAGATAGCACGCTAGTTGCGCTGCACGAGCCGTAGCGTGATGTGCGCGAACGGCGGGGCGGGGAACTTGACCGTGCCGTTGCCGACGTCGAGAGCGGCGCCGGGGCGTTCCATCAGGTCCGACAGCCACACGCGCGCGATGGGCAGGCCGAGGCGCAATCGCACACGCCCGCCCGTGCCCGGGACTTCGTGGCCGCGCAGGATGTAGCCGTTCCCGTCTTCGGCGCGCTTGAATGCCGTGACGCTGAAGTTGCCGGTTTCGACGCTTACGAAGCTGTGCTCGGGCGGAAGCTTGCCCGCGTGCGCATCGGTCGAGATGACGCGCATGGGCGAATTGACGCTTTGCGCTTGCCAAGCGACTCCGCCTTGCGGCGCCGTGCCTGCGTGCGGGAAGAGACTGTAGGCGAAGCTGTGGCTGCCGCGCTCGGCGGCGAGTTCGCTGTGATAGCTCGGATACGCCGTGACCGAGCGCAGCAGTATCAACTTCACAATACGCTGCTCGACCAGATGTCCGCCGGTGCCGCGATTCAGAATGGCGACGCCTCCGCGCGGCGTCGTGACGTCCACGTAACCGTGGGCGCAGAAGATGCCGTCGGGACGCTCGGTGGTCGCGCCGTGGGTGTCGTAGAGTGTGTGCTCGGCTCCGCGGACAGGAAAAGCCACGGAGAGCATGCCGTCGCGCCCCGGGAAGCCTTCCAGATGCATAGTGCAATCGATGCGCGGAATCTGATGGTAGAGCGCGATCTCCTCGACACGCCGGCCGCCCATGAATGGGCCGGCGATGCGCAGGCGCGTACCGAGTGCGTCGTCGGTCTGTTCGATGGAATCCGGCGCGAACGTGCGTCCGAGTATCTCGTTCCCGGTGAGATACACCATGCCTTCCATGCTCGGGTTCTTCTCGTCGGCGAAGACGATTTCGTTCGCGAAGTAGCGCGCGGTGTCAAACAACTCTTCGCCGGTGCGGCCGTCGATCACGTTTCGGATAACGCCCGTAGCCGCGTCCAGCTTCAACGTGAAATAACGATTGGAAACTTCGCCGGACGTTTTCCGCCACGTCGGCGCTTGGATCACGCCGTCGAGCGCCTCTATGCGATAGAGGCGATAGCCCATCGCGGGCACGTCGGCCGCTATTTCGATCACGGCCATTTGCAGAGGACGGTCCGGCTTCGGCCGATTAGCCGCGACGACGCGGAACGGCACCGGTGCGCCCGTGTGATCGGTGACGCGGAAGTTGTTGAGCTTGTCGCGAAACAGTGCGTTGTGCCGGACCAGTTCCGTGCGGCGGAACGAGAGCGGATTGAAAACCACGAACGGATAGTCGCCGCCGGATGAGGTGTCTATGGCGCGCGACATCGTGTAGAACGCTTCGGCCGCGACGTCGCGGCCGGCTTCAATGGCGCCGCCGTAACGGCTCATGGCGTCCAGATACACCGCGTCAATGTGGCTGCCGCCCATGCCGTCGTGACTGTGATTGAACAGAACTTTGTTCCACCCACCGCGAAGCTCATCAGCCGGGTAGGTGAAACCGTGCAGTGAGGCGAGCGTGGAGAGTTTTTCACCGGTCGCAAGCGACTCTTCGGCTGCGCGTTCGGCGAGTTTGGCTTTGGGCCGTTGGCCGTACAGCCCACGCAAGTCGGCGATCGCCTGCGGCGGGTTGAAGTCCTGGTCAAGGGTGGGCAGCGCCACACCGCTTTTGAGCACCGCATCGAAGTAACGTGACGGCGTGGAGAAGATCACCTCACCGACGCGCAGCCCGATTTCAGCCGCGGCCGCGCGAATGCGGCTCTCGATGCCGACAGAGGTTTCCTCCGGTTCGCTCAGATCGTCGCCCCAGGGCAGCAGCAACTTATCGTTGCCCTCAGCGTTGTGCTCCACCTGCGCGCGCAGCGCCCGGGCAACATGTTTACCGCGCACCGCGTAGGTTCCGGCAAGCCAGTAGGTGAGTACTTTGCTCGCGTCCGGCGCTTGCCACCAAAACGGGCTGCGCACCTGTGCGTTCCGTTCGCGCGGCACGTCACGCATGAAGACGCAATAGGGAATCCCGGCGCGGGCCAACAGTTGCGGCACCTGCCGCGTGTGGCCGAACACATCGATGTTCCAATACGTGCGGACGGTGGTGCCGAAGGTCTTTTCGAGCCATGGCTTGGCGTACAGGAACTGACGGGACAACGATTCGAAATCCGGTTCGGCGTTTTCGGTTTGTACCCAAGTGCCGCCGGCCACCTCCCAGCGGCCTTCCTTGATCAGCGAGAGCAGTAGCTTACGTTCGTTGGCGTTCAGATCCTCCCAAAAAGGCTTCCAGGCCAGGGCCTGATCCTGTACGAATGTGTAGCGGGTATCGACGCGCAATAAATCCAGCGCCTCGCGCAACAAACGAATCGAGATGGTACGCGTCTTATCGTAAGTCCAGTACCATTCGATATCGATATGTGTGTGCGGAACCACATAGATGGTATAGGTGGCGGGTTGGGCGGCAACGGGCGCGCTTGCCATCGCGCCAAGAAAGGTTCTTCGATTCATAATTGGCCGAAAATCTGGTCCATGATAGCGAAAATGTGGCACACTTGCTGTTTGAACCGGGAGACTCACTCGAATGACTAAGCTTGCGCTTGCACTTGCCCTACTTGCCACGGCCGTAATGGCGTTTGGCCAGGAACAGCCCACTCCGCCTGCTAGCGGCGCTCCACCAGCCGCCGCGGGCGCCCCCGGCGCCGCCCCGCGCGCGCCCGAGCCTGTCATCAAGCCATACGACAAAGTAATCACCAAGGAAGCCAAGACCAAGAAGGGGCTCTTCCTGGTGCACCAGATCAAGGACAAGCTGTACTACGAAATTCCCAAGGACGCTTTCGGCAAGGACTACCTGCTGGTGAGCACGCTGGTGCGAACCGCGCTGGGCGCGGGCTACGGCGGTGTTCCCATGGGCCGCATGGTAATCCGTTGGGAGCGCAACGAGCGGCGCGTGCTGCTGCGCAGCGTTTCGTTCGCCATCGTGGCCGAC
Organism: uncultured Solibacteraceae bacterium; assembly: GCA_964505625.1. Taxonomy (GTDB): domain Bacteria; phylum Acidobacteriota; class Terriglobia; order Bryobacterales; family Bryobacteraceae; genus JAJFUV01. The sequence continues at coordinate 5,781 of CAZDIZ010000167.1, forward strand.
GAAAAGTCGCCCATCTCGCGCGCGGTAAAGAACGCCAATAACGACGCGATTCTGATGTCGTTCAACATCGAAGCCGTCAGCAAGGACGACGCTCCGGTGATCGAGGTGACGCGGCTGTTCACCACCGAAGTGACCGAGTTGAGCGCTCGGCGCACCATTGGCGCGCGCGGATTCGACGCGTCGCGGTCGTTCATCGAGCGTGTCGCGGTATTCCCGGAAAACATCAACATCGAAGCGACGCAGACCTACACGGTTCCGCCGGAGATGCCGGGAACGCCTACCACGCCCCAGCCGGCGTCGTTTTTCGGCCGCATGGGCGGTAGCACGGGGACCGTGGTGGTGTGTCACAGCATGGTGAAGCTGCCCGAGAAGCCCATGATGCCGCGTCTGTACGACGACCGCATCGGCTACTTCAGCGTCAGTCAGGTGGATTTCGCCTCGCCCGAACATCGCGCCGATCAAAAGCGCTACATCGTGCGCTGGCGGCTGGAAAAGAAGGACCCGAGCGCGGCCGTCAGCGAGCCGGTGAAGCCCATCGTGTTCTATGTCGATCCGGCGACGCCGTCCAAGTGGGTGCCGTACGTGATCAAGGGCGTCGAAGCGTGGAAGAGCGCGTTCGAGGAAGCCGGCTTCCGCAACGCGATCCAGTGCAAGCTGGCGCCGAGTGCGAAGGAAGATCCCGACTGGAGCCCCGAGGATGCGCGCTACTCCGTGATCCGGTGGCTGCCGTCGACCATCAAGAACGCCATGGGCCCGAACGTGAACGATCCGCGCACGGGCGAGATCCTCGAAGCCGACATCCTGGTGTTCCACAACATTCTGGAACTGCAGCGCGACTGGTATTTCACGCAAGTGGGACCGCTCGATCCGCGCGCCCAGAAACTGCCGCTGCCGGACGACTTGATGGGCGAACTGCTCTGCTACGTGATCACGCACGAAGTGGGTCACAGCCTGGGCTTCCAGCACAACATGAAAGCCAGCGCGCTTTATCCGTTCGAGAAGATGCGCGACCGCGAATGGATCAAGAAGATGGGGCACGTGCCCACGCTGATGGACTACAGCCGCTTCAACTACGTGGCGCAGCCGGAAGACAAGATCGATCCCGATCTTCTGATTCCGAAGATCGGGCCGTACGATAAATACGCCACCATGTGGGGCTACAAACCGGTTCCCGGCGCCGCGACGCCGGATGCCGAAAAGGACGCGCTCAACGAGTGGTTGAAGCCGCAGCAGACCACGCCGTGGCTGCGTTTCTCGACGCCGCGCGCCATGGGCTCGGATCCCGGCGACCAGAGCGAAGCGGTTGGCGACGCCGACGCTATCCAGGCCACCACGCTCGGCACCAAGAATCTCCAGCGCGTCATGGATATGCTGCTGACCGCGGTGCCGCGCAAGGGCGAAGACTATGACGATCTCGCCGGAATCTACGCCGCCGCGCTCGGGCAGTGGCAGCGCGAATTGCTGCACGTGGTGCCGATCGTGGGCGGATTCGATTCGCAGAACAAACATGCGGGCGAAGATGGAGTGCTGTTTGCACCGGTGCCCAAGGCTCGGCAACAGGCCGCGGTGAAGTATCTGAACTCGGCCGTCTTTGCCACGCCCGCCTGGATTGTGCGGCCCGAGATCCTGCGCCGCGTCGAACCCGTGGGCGGGTTGAACCGCGTGCTCACCATCCAGCGCATGGTGTTGAACAGTCTGTTGAACACGCAGCGCTTCGCACGTTTGCAGGAGCAGGAAGCCATCGATGGCGAGAAATCCTACAAAGCCGCCGAATTGCTGGCCGACCTGCGCGCGGGCCTGTTCACTGAACTGACTGGACCGGCGCCGAAGATCGATTCCTACCGGCGCAATCTGCAGCGCGCCTATCTCGAGTTGATCAACGATCGCATCAACGGGCGGTCGGCTTCGATCACGCTGCCCGCTTTCATGGCTGGGTACTTCACGCCGACCATCGCCAACGACGATACCCGCGCATTGTTCCGCGGCGAGTTGCGCGCCATCGACGCCTTGATCGCGCCCAAGACGGCGGCGGCCGGTGATCGCATCACTGGCCTGCACCTGCGCGAGATGCGCGATTCGATCGCGCGCATTCTGGACCCGAAGTTTGCACCGGCAGCACCCGCCTCCTCCGGAGTCGTGATCCGTATGGGCGCCACCGAAGAAGAATCGGACGAATGTTGGCCGAATCTGGCGCTGCCGTTCTTGCCGCGGCAATAGCGCATCACTTGCACACGACCGGGACGGGCGGTTCCTCGTCCCGGTCCATGTGTGCGAGCATCGCTTCCTGTTGCGCGATGGCCGGAACACAGGATTCGGTGCGTAGACTATCCGGCAACAGCTTGCGATCATAAGGCGCCTGGCTCCAACGCGCTTTGGCGCTCTTTCTGAAATACTGCGTACCGACGCGCGGGTTGCCGTTGGCGACAGCGGTCACGGCCTGCACGTGCGCCAACAATAGGATGCCTGCTCATAGTCCACGCCGGTGTGCAGCGCGTCATCCCGGCAGCGTAGCACACGTCGCGTGCGCAACTTCGATTGCGGCCGTACTAGAACGAAATGTTGATAATGTGATCGGCGTCCGCGCGTGCGCGTTGGCGCACGTGCAGGTTTTCGCGCGCTGTGTCGTAGAACCAGCAGCCATTGGCGAGCATGGCGCGGTCGTTCACTTCGAGATACACGTCGTCGCCTTCGGCGACTTGCCTGGGCCGCGCCATATGATGCACCACCCATTCGTAGTCGCGGTCCTGCTTCGATTCGGTTTCCAGACGGTAGTAGTCGCCGGCCGGCGAGGCGTGGAATTGCGTGGGATACCACATGCCCGCTTCAGCCAAAAAGAACTCTCCGCCGAGCGATGGGAAGTAGTGCAACTCCATCGGGTCTCCAGGCCGCTCCGCATCGAGTGGAATAAGCGAGCCGTTCTTCACGAACAACGCCGGAGCATGTTCGGGCACATCGATCTCAATCGTCTGTTTGCCGCTGTAAGTCGCATTGGTCCACAGGTTCGTCCATCGACCCATGGGCAGGTACACCGTGCGCCGGTTCGTTTCGCCGAGCGCCGGCGCAACCAGTATTTCGTCGCCGAACAGAAACTCGTCTTCCAGCGTGGCGCCGTGTGCGTCGGCCGGAAACTGCATCGCCAGCGGGTGTATGACGGGGAACCCGCGGTCATGCGCCTCCAGCGTGTAGGTGAGTAGAAACGGCGTAAGCCGCGCGCGGAGTCGCGCCGACGCGGTATCGAGCGCGGGATGCGGCGGTGTGGCATCGCGCGGAGTCGAATCACCGATGAGCGGCATGAACACGGCCAACTGCGCCGCGCGACGATGCAGTTGCGCGGGTGCCGAGCGCCACGGCGCCAGGTCCCACGCCGGCAGCAACACGGCCGAAAGGCTTCCATTGATGATCGCCTTGACGGTGGCCGCCAGCGCGCTCCAACTTGGTGCGCCTTCCTGGCTGAGCGGAGACGCGGCCGTGGACCATTCACCCGGCGGCATGAGCCGCACTTCGCGCGCGTTCAAACGCTCCACCTGACCCGTGGCGGTCATGTGCTCCTCGTACGTCTCTTTGGGTGTGCTCGCGCGATAGAAGAAATACTCCAGGTGCTTGGCGCCGCGCGCGGTTACTTCCATGACGCGAGCGTCCGCCGCGCACAGGTCGAATTCATAGTCGCCCGGCGAAGGAAAGTACATGCCGTAGCCGCGATTCGACATCAGGAACCCGCGTCGCGTGCGCAGGCGCGTGCCCCCCAGCGACACTGGTCCGTTGCGAAGGCCGAATCCCTGAAAGCGCTCGCGCGGAGAACTGCGGAATCGAACTACCACATCCGCGCCGGTGCGTCCGGTGGCGCCGGTTTCCTCCAGATAACGAAAATCGCCATCCGCCGCGACCGTGATTCGCCCCGTCGCCTTGTCGAGCCGCACGACCATTTCCTGCGTGCGCAGTTCGACGCTGTTCACTTCGTCGCGATCCGTGAAGGTGACCGCGTCGCGTTCGGATAGATCCGGACAACCGGCGGGCAGTTCCCAACCACGGCAGAAGCGAAACGCACCGGTGCTCACCCACTCGACCTTCACCCAGCCGCCCGGCACCGAAACCGTAACGGCGTTAGCACGGCGCTCGTAGGCGGAGCATGCCGGCAGGCACAGAAGCGTAAATGCAATTGCAGACCAGAGGCGCATACTAGAGCCGCAGCAAGCTGCGCTGTATTTCACCGGTGACCATGGCCTTGTCATCACCCACGAAAACGTTCACCTCCGAGCGGATGCCGAAATCGGACAGGTAGATGCCGGGTTCGATCGAGAAGCAGGTCCACGGCATGACGCGGCGCTCGTCGTGCGTTTCCAGGTTGTCCATGTTGGCGCCCGCGCCATGCACATCCGCGCCGATCGAATGGCCCGTGCGATGGAAGAAACTCTCGCCGTAACCGGCCTGACGTATGTGTCCGCGCGCCACGTCGTCCACCTCGAAGCCGCGCAGTTCACGCTTTGCCGCCACCGCGTCCACCACGCATTGGATGGCCTTGTCGCGCGCCGCCGTGACGATGCCGAACACTTCCAGCATCTTCTCCGGCGGTTCCGCGCCGCAGTAACCGGTCCAGGTGATGTCGTAGTACACGCTGCCCGGCGCGCTCAGTTTGGCCCACATGTCGATGAGCAGCAAATCGCCGCGTGCGATCGCGCGGTTGTGTTCGGCGTCGGGTTCGTAGTGCGGGTTCGAGGCGTTCTCGTTCACCGCCACGATGGGCCCGTGATCAGTCACCAGACCGGCCGCGGCACAACGTTCCAGGATGAACTGCTTTACTTCGAATTCGGAAACGGCCGCTTGGGCGGCCAGACGCGCGCTCACCAACTCGAAAGCTTCGCGCCGCACGCGATCCACTCTGCGTCCGGCCTCCAGGTGCGTTTCCAGTTTCGCCGCGTCCCACGTGGCTTCAAACTGCTGCACCAGGTCGGCCGAACTCACCACTTCCACGCCGCAGCCGCGCACCAGTTCAATCGTTCCCGCGTCCACCATCGACACATATGGGATGGCGCACTGCGCGGAGTACTGCATGGCCACGCGGCGGCACCCGGCGAGCATCTGTTTGAGCCCGTCGGCCTGTGTGGTCCAGCTTGAATACGGCGTCTTGGCGCCGGGCAGCGTGTCGAGCATGCCCGGTTCGATGCGATGCACCAGGCCGCGCGGTTCGCCCTCTGCCGGGATCAGGTAATACCAGCGCCGCGACGGCGCGTGACGCTCGTCGAGTCCCAATATGCGGTAGGCCAACGGATCGCGCACGTGGTGGTCGAAGAACAACCACCCATCCAAACCCTGGCGCCGCAAGGCGTCCTGAATTTGCGCTACGTTCATGCTTGCCTCATTCGAAAAACGGCCGCCACTTGGCTTCCGGCGGCGGTGCTGTCACCCAACTGGCGACAAACAGACAACTCACGGAGATAGCCAGTGCCGGATACACGGCGTCGAGCACCGTGATACCGGCAAGATTCCAGAGTACCGTCACCACCGTTCCGGATGCGATCGAAGTAATGGCGCCCGCCGTATTCACTCGCTTGGAGAAGAACACCGCCAGTACTGCCGGTGTCACCGCCGCGCCGTACACCGTGTAAGCGTAAAGCGCGGCGCGCAGGATCGATTCGAAGTGTGCCGCCTGCACCAGTGCGAACAGGCCTAACAGTACCACCACCACGCGCGACATGAACAGGCTCTTGCGCCCGTCGCGCTCCTTCACGATGAACCGCTCGTACACATCGTGGATGATGTTGCTGGCCGGCGAAAACAGGAAGTTGTTCGCCGTCGATAACACCTTGGCGAAGATGCCGCCCAGCAGGATTGCGCCCACCAGCGGCGGCAGTCCCAACCGCGCGCTCACCAGCATGATCTCGCGCGGATTGTCCGGATGGTATTTCGAACTGCCGATCACCGACAGCGTGATCAGCAGCGTCTCCAAAATCACCGTGCCGATAATCCACCCGCCCACCGCGATCTTCGCGTCGCGCTCCGAACGCGCCGAGAAGAACTTCTGATACATGCCCTGATTGCCGATCAGCAGCAGCATCGTGGGTAGCGTCAGGCCCAACGCCTGCCAGATGGTCAGATCGCCCAGCGGTGCGAAATGCGAAGCCGGAAGCGCGCTCCGCACATGCTCCCATCCGCCCACCGCGCTGAGCAGCAGCGGTACCGCAACGATCACAATGGTGGTCACCAGCAGTCCGATCACCAGATCCAGATACGCCACCGAAGCCATCCCCGCCGCCGCGGTGAACACAATCACGAACGAGGCGATGATGTACATGCCCGTCGTGCGGTCCACTGCCGGGAAGATCAAATGCAGGATGTCGCCGCCGCCCTTGAACTGATAGCTGGTGATGACGGTGTAGGAGATGATGATGGCGATGGTTCCCAACACGCGCGCCGCCGCGTTGTAGCGCGTTTCGAGCAGGTCCGGAATCGTGAACTGCGCGAAGCGCCGCGCGCGTCCGGCGATCCTCCAGATCACAATCAAGCCCAGCCAGCCACCGGCCGGCTGCCATAGCGCGGCGAACCCGTTGCGGAATGCGTTCTCTCCTCCGGCGAACAGACTCCCGGCGCCAATCCACGACGACAGCAGCGTGAACACCAGCACCGTCCAAGGCAGCTTGCGGCCCGCCACCAGAAAGTCCGTCTGATTACGGACGCTGAGCATCTTTACCGCCGTGACCGTGGTCAGCACGCCCACCACCGCGACGAGCACGATTGTGTAGATCATCCGTTCACTTGTTTCCGGCCACCTTGCGCCATTCGATGTTCGTCTTCAGATGCGCGAATCCCGCTACGTCCCGCTGATCGACGACGCTGAAGGCAATCACGTCGTCGAGCCAATCCTGGCTCGATCCGTCCCAATACTGCGTTGCCGCCGTAAGCGTATACTCTTGCCGGGTCAACATGCAGTCGACGTTGAAATCAACTTCCAGGACGTCACCGGGTTCGAAGGTGCCGAACGACTGCTGCTCAATGCGCGTGTTGGTTCCGAAAACGTCGATGCCCAAACGGTTGCGCACCAGGATGCCGACCACCG
>CAZDIZ010000168.1:0-12772 GCA_964505625.1 uncultured Solibacteraceae bacterium
CCCGCGCCCGCCCGCCGCATGCGAACCGGTATCCTGATACTTCTGCTCGCCATCGTGCTCTGTGCCCTGGCGGCGAAAGCAGGCTCGTAGAAATGAACATTCCCGAAATCCTCCAACGCCTCAACGGCAAATTGATCGCCTCCTGCCAGGCGCCCGACCGCGATGCGTTTCATCACCCCGACTGCATGGCGCGCTTCGCCCAAGCCGCGCGCGACGGCGGCGCCGCCGGCATCCGCGCCAACGGCGTCGATGACATTCGCGCCATCCGCGCGGCGGTCGATCTGCCCGTTGTCGCCATCGCCAAGAAGATTTGGAGCGATGGACGCATCCTGATCACCGGCGATTTCGACGACGCGCGCGCGCTTGCCGAAACCGGCGCCGAGATGATCGCCATCGACGTTACCGCCCGCGGGCAGCGCTTCGGCGCGCTGGACCGCCTGGCGCGCATCAAGCGCGAACTCAGTGTCGTGGTCCTGGCCGACATCGCCACCGTCGAGGAAGCCGTCGCCGCCGAACGCGCCGGAGCCGACGCGGTGCTCAGCACCATGCGCGGCTACACCGACGAAACCGCTCACACCACCGGCTTCGAACCCGGCTTCATCGCCGAGCTCACTCGCGCCGTCTCGGTGCCCGTCATCGCCGAAGGCCGCATCGGTACACCCGCGGAGGCGCACGCCGCCATCCGGAGCGGCGCCTGGGCCGTCATTGTCGGCACCGCCATCACCCGTCCCTCCGCCATCACACGCCGCTTCGTCGCCGCCATCGACGAAGCCCGATCCTCACACGGCGACGTTCTTGGCATCGACCTCGGCGGTACCAATACCAAGTACGGAGTGGTCACCGCCGGCGGGCAGCTCGTCCGCGAGGGCTTCGTCCCCACGCCCGCTGGGGGCGGCGCCGTGCTGCTGGCTCACCTGAAATCGGTCGCGCGGACGCTCGCCGGCGACGCCCGCGCGGCCGGCCTCGCGCCCCGCGCGCTTGGCATAGCCACCGCCGGTTGGGTCGATCCTCACACCGGGCGCGTGGTCTACGCCACCGAGAATCTGCCCGGCTGGACCGGAACGCGCATTGCTGAGGAACTTGAGGCCGTCATCGGCCTGCCCGTCTCGGTCGAAAACGACGCCAACGCGCTGGCCGCCGCGGAAAGCCAGTTCGGCGCCGCGCGCGGCGTCTCCGATTTCGTCTGCGTCACTTTGGGCACCGGCGTCGGCGGTGGCTGCTACACCGGCGGGCGGCTCAATCACGGCGCGCACTTCTTCGCCAATGCCTTGGGCCATATTCCGGTCGTGGCCGACGGATTGCCCTGCACCTGCGGATTGAAGGGATGCCTGGAAGCCTACGCCAACGCGGCTGCGCTGGTTCGTTATGCCGGCGGAGCGTTCACGAGCGCCGAGGACGTGGTCGCGGCGGCGAATTCGGGCGATCTGCGCGCGCGCGCAGCCACTATAAACTACGCCCGGCATTTGGCCTTCGGCGCGGCGTCTATCGTGCACCTGCTCGACCCGGAATTGCTCATCGTCGCCGGCGGCATCGCGCAAAACAACCCGTTACTGCTCGCCGCGCTTGAAACCGAACTCGCCTCGCGGCTCACCGTGGCCGACTGCCGAAAGCTCCGTGTCGCCGTAAGCGCGCTCGGCTACTACGCCGGCGTTTACGGAGCCGCGGCCATCGTACGCGAACGCGCTCCACGTTGAGGCGCCCAAAAAGGCAAAGCGGCAAGTCCTCGGGAGGACTTGCCGCTGAAAGTCGAAAAAGGGTGTGAAAACGCGGCCTAACGGGCCTGCCTGGATCGCATGCGCCGCAACACAAACGCCAGCGCCAACAGGCTTCCACCCGCCAGCAACCCGCTCGCCGGCTCGGGAGAACCTACGATCTCCACTACCATATCGTTGTAGTCGCCGCCCCATTCAAGGCCGGCGTATGCCAACGGCTGGTCTTCCATCCCGATCCACATCCGGTCCGGCGCGGACGTAGTCGAACGAAACGCCGCAAAGTGCTGCTGCGTAACGTCTCCAGCGGGGTTCAGACTGGACTGCGTGTAGTAAGTTTCACCTGTCCCACCCATTGGCGTGGTCAAATAATACCCGTAATGCGCCGATGGAGTGAACGTGACCGTGGCACCCGCCACGTCTGATCCCGAAAACACCTTATGCAGCACGGTTGGATTGTCCACATCATACCAGCCAAACTCGTTCAGCAGCGACCATGCGGTGTTCTCCATCCGCAGAGTGGCCACCAACGTCGAGTGACTCAGGTTAAAGTAGAAGTCCGTTACCGCGTCTCCCGACGCGTCGCCGTACCAGTCCGGAGTCACATGGAGTGATCTGACGGAATACGCGCCACTATACCCACTCAAGTAAAACCCGACGTTCCCGTTGACCCCATCCTGGGACGGAACATCGAAGAACGGGGCGCCATCAGAGTTAAGCGCACCCGGAAAGGTCTGCCACGCGCCGCTTCCGGTGATTGGATCGGCAAAAGCACATGCCGCAGCCAATACCGCTGCTAGGCAAACCCGGCAAATCGTCAATTTAGTGTCCCTGTTCATGTGCATCAACAAGCAGCATAACTTCTGGACAGGCATCACACCCAGACTACTATCGTACCAACTTATAACACATTTAGTCCCTGGGCTTCTAGAACTTAGGTATAGTACCAGGTGATAGAGTAAGTACAATACCTTAGATGACTAGTGAAAAACACCGCCGGGAGTGCCACTGGCTTCCCGGCAGCCGGCAAATCATCACAGAAGATCGTGGCGGCTCGCTGACTCCAGCTTATTCACCACTTTACCAACCTGCTGGGCCGAGTCTCGATGCACCACCAGCAACGCGTCCGGTGTATCTATTACTACTAGGTCGTGTACGCCTACCAAGGCCACCATCTTGCCCGGCGCATGCACGTAATTGCCTGCCGCCGATTCCAGGATCGCGTCCGAGCGGACTACGTTCCGGTCGGCGTCCTGCGGCAACAACTCGTAGACGGCGTTCCAACTGCCGACATCGTTCCAGCCGATGTCGTCACTTGCCACGCCCACCACATTCGACGCCTGCTCAAGCACGGCATAGTCCACCGAGATGTTCTCACACAACGGAAACGTCTCACGTACCCGTGCCGCGAACTTACGGCTGCCCCACGCCGGAAGCGACGCCAACAGCGTGGCCGTCTTCGGCAGGTGCTTTCTGAGCGCCTCCAGCAAGACATCGGCGCGCCAGAAGAACATCCCCGCGTTCCAATAGAACCGGCCCTCTTTCACGAAGCGCTCGGCGGTCTTACGGTCCGGCTTCTCGCGGAACTTGCGCACCGGCCAAGTGCGCAACGCACCTGACTCGACACCCTTGGGAAATTCGATGTAACCGAAGCCTGTTTCGGGCCAACGCGGCTGTATGCCTAGTACCGCGATCTGGCCCTGCGCCGCCGCCTTGAGCGCGGGTTTGAGCAACGCGCGGTAGCGTGCCGGTTTGGCGATGAGTTGATCGGCGGAAAACACCGCCATCACGGCATCGGGATCGATGCTGTGCAGAATGTGCGCCGCCAACCCGAGGATCGATGCGGTATTGCGCTGCGCGGGCTCTGCGAACACCTGAGCCTTGGGAATTTCCGGCAACTGCCGCAGAATCTCTTCGCGCACGTGCTCGTTGGTGAGCACCCAAATGCGCTCGGGCGGAAACATGGGCCGCAGCCGGTCGAACGTCTGCTGAATCAGCGAACGTTCGCCGAAGAACTTCAGCACCTGCTTGGCGCTGCGTTTGCGGCTATGCGGCCAGAAGCGCGTTCCACGCCCGCCGGCCAGAATCAGAGCGTAGTTATGATTGGCCGCCATCAGTTCACCGGATAGGGATGGATCAACTTGAAAGTTCTGTTCCAGCGCGTCTTGGTGAAGAAATTCTGCGCCAGGTCCATGATGTGATCCAGTCCCACGGTGGGACTGGCCAACCGCTCAGTGGGAGCGTCGTAGGACCAGTAGATGATGAGCGGTTTGCCGATGATATTCTTGCGCGGCACGAAGCCCCAATAGCGGCTGTCGAGCGAGGAGTCGCGGTTGTCGCCCATGGCGAAGTAGTTATCCGGCGGAACTACAACTTCACCCTTCACGACGTTATGCTCGAGCATAACCTGTCCCGGCGGCAGCAGCGCCACATTCGGCTCGCCGGGGAAGTTATCTCGATACGAGTCGATGTACTCAGTCTTGTGGTACTTATACGGCTCCACCAACTTCTGCCCGTTCAGGTACACCTGTTTGTTTTCCAGGCGGATGCGGTCACCCGGAACGCCGATCACTCGCTTGACGAACGTCTGGTTGATATCGACGGGGTAGCGGAACACAATGATGTCGCCGCGCTTCACGTCGCTGTACGGCATCAGGTGCTTGCTCACCGGCCCGGGAGGCGCATAGGCCAACTTGTCCACCAGCAGGTGATCGCCGATCAGCAGCGTATCTTCCATCGATCCGGTGGGGATCACGAAGGCCTGCACCAGGGTCGTGGTGCCGAACAGCAGCAACAGAATGGTCACCGTCCATTCGGCGATCGCGCCTCGCGGCTGCTCGGGTTGGGCAACCACCTTCCCCGGCACCGGAGCCGGGCTTGTGCTTACTTTGGTTTCAGCCACGTTTTACCTCTCGCAAACCGGACGTTCTTATTTTATCCAAAGGCGGCGCAATGACATGACTTCGCTGAGCGCTACCCACAAGTTCAGCAGTCCCACGCCGCTCACCGCGCCGCGCATGTAAGGACTGATCCACACACCATACCACTGCGGCACCATCCGGGCGAACACGTTTCGTTCCCAAATCCCGGTCCACGGCACCATAACCAGGAATACGCCTAATTCGATGGCAAAGATCGCAAAAATGATGGCGAAGGCTTTGTGATACCAGCGTACGGCCGGCAACGGGGGAGGGGTGGGAGGTCCGCTCGTCACGCTCGGGCGGCCTCCGCCGGAATTCTGAGTCCCAATTGGCGCGCGGCAGCCACCTCACGGACCGGTGCATAGCTCAGCCTGTGCTCGTTCGCCGGACCGTGCACGGCGAGCGCCTCCAGGTGTTCGACGGTCGGATAGCCCTTATGTCTCGCCAACCCGTACTGCGGATACCGCCTGTCCCACTCACGCATGGACATGTCCCGATCCACTTTAGCCAGTATCGAAGCCGCGGCAATGGATTGGCAACGTGCGTCGCCCTTGATCAGCGCTTGTTGCGGCAGCGCGAGATCCACTCGCACGGCGTCGATCAACAGATAATCGGCCGCTGGGTGCAGTTTCTCGATTGCGCGCCGCATGGCCAACCGGCTGGCTTCCAGGATGTTGATGCGGTCGATCTCGGCCGCATCCGCGGTGGCGACGGCCCACGCTAACGCGCGCTCACGAATCACGGCCGAGAGCTCTTCACGCCGCTCGGCCGAAAGTTGTTTGGAGTCGCGCAAGCCGTCCACCGGCCGGTCCGGATCCAGAATCACCGCCGCCGCGTACACGCTGCCGAACAGCGCGCCGCGCCCGGCTTCGTCCACGCCCGCGATGTACAGGTAACCCTCGCTTCGAGCCTCACGCTCAAAGTGAGCCGTGCAACGCAGTCGCGTGGAACCCTGGCCGGCCAAATTACTCGCGCTCGCGCAAACGCGCGGCCTTGCCGCGCAATTGGCGGAGGTAGTACAGCTTCGAGCGGCGCACACGGCCCGTGCGCACCACGTCGATGTGGTCGATAACCGGAGCGTGCATCGGGAAGATGCGCTCGACGCCCTGGCCGAAGCTGATCTTGCGGACCGTGACCGTCTCGCCCATCCCGCTGTTCTTGCGGGCAATCACCGTGCCTTCGAACGCCTGCAAGCGCTCTTTGTCGCCTTCCTTGATCTTCACATGGACACGCACGGTGTCGCCCGTCCGGAACTCCGGCAGGGTGGCGGTCTGCTTCTTGCCCACAAACTTCATCAACGCTCGGTTAGTCATCGCCTTCAAATCCTTTAAATCACTATTCTAGCGGACCGGCGGGCGCTTTCGCTCGCCGCTCGGCCAGATCCGGCCGCATCCGCCTGGTTTTTTCCGCCGCCGCTTGCGCGCGCCACTTCCGTATCTCGGCGTGGTTGCCGTTCAACAGCACTTCCGGCACCGTCCAGCCGCGAAACTCCGCCGGACGCGTATACTGCGGGCAGTCCAGCATGTACAACCCATGCTCATCGCTCGAAAACGACTCGAACCGCGTCGAGTCCTCGTTTCCCACGACGCCTTCCCGCAAACGCGCCACCGCGTCTACTACCACCGCCGCGGCCAACTCCCCGCCGCTCAGCACGTAATCGCCGATGGAGATCTCTTCATCGGCCAAGTGCTCGGCCACGCGTTCGTCCACGCCTTCGTAACGGCCGGCGATCAAAAGAACTTCATCCATCGACGCCAACCGCTTGGCCGTCTCCTGATCGAACAAACGGCCCGACGCCGAAAGCAGCACCACGCGCTGCCCCGCGTGCCGCTCGGGCCAGATCGCTTCCACGGCCTCGAACAGCGGACCCGGCTTCAGCAGCATGCCTTCGCCGCCGCCGAACGGCCGGTCGTCCACCGTCTTGTGACGGTCGTAGGTCCAGTCCCGCAGATTATGGATCCGGATCGCAATCCGGCCCGCCTCCACGGCCTTGCCCACCACCCCATGCTCGAACGGTCCCCGGAAAAACTCCGGAAAGATCGTCAGCACGTGAAAGGTCATGGTTCGTTCAGTTCCGCCAGGCCTTCCGGCAACTCCACCGTCAGGCGCTTGGCGGCCGTATCAATGTCCACAAATATGGAACGCGCGAACGGCACCAGCAGCGGCTCGCGTCCGCCACCGCCGGTGATCTCCACCAGCGGCGGTCCGCCGTACTCGCGCCACGCCGTCACGCGGCCCAACACCGCGCCGCTCGACCGCGCCACCACTTCGCATCCGATCAAATCGTCCACGAAGTAGCTGCCCTCTTCGACCGGAGCGCGTTGTTCCAGCGGAATCCGCACTTCCGCGCCGCGCAACTCCTCGGCCGCGGAAATCGTATCGACGCCTTGAAACTTGAACACCCACCGCCCGCGGTGGTCCCACAACTGTTCCACCACGAACGGCCGCCCACCGGCTAAAAAGCCGTCGCGGCCAAAAAGGAAAACTTCCTTCAACCTCTGGCAGCGCTCGATCGAGTCGCTCAGCGGGGTGGATAGTACTTCCCCCCGGTTGCCTCGTGTACGGCCTAACAAGGCGATGGCGACCCACTTCGCGTCCCGAGCGGAGTCTCCGTCGCGCTCCAAGGTTATTCCAGAATCTCCAGCGTAAACCGCCGGTTCAATTTCATCCCGGCGGCTCCCAGTATTGTCCGGATACTTCTGGCTGTTCGGCCCTGCTTGCCGATCACCTTGCCCAAGTCGCTGGGTGCCACGCGCAGTTCGAGCACGGTCACCTGCTCGCCCTGCACCTCTCGCACATTGACCTGTTCGGGGATGTCAACCAGTGCCTTCGCAATTTCTTCAACTAACGCTTTCATCCCGGCGCCTCCTACCTCTGCTTCGATCATAACACCGCCTGACACGGCGAGTTTTCAAAGCAGCTGAACCAGTTTACGCCGCTGGTTGCTCGGCCGGAGCGGGATTCTGCTTCAACAACCGTGTGACGGTGTCGGAAGGCTGTGCGCCGGCTTTGATCCAATACTCGATCCGATCGTGCTTAAGCTCCACACGCGGCGGTTGCGACACGGGGCAGTACTGTCCCACCACCTCGACGGCGCTGGAATCCCGAGCGCGTTCCTTTTCGATTACCACCAAGCGGTACGACGGCTTCTTCTTGGCGCCAAAACGGGCCAAACGTATCATCAACATCTGTTTCTCATTCCTCCCTTCACGACAGGCCGGGAAAAGCGGGCAACTTCATTTTACCCAACCGTTTGCCCAAAAAGCCGCCGGAGAGACTCTTCATCATCTTGCGCGCTTGCGCGTATTGTTTCAACAACTGGTTCACTTCCTGCACGCTCGTCCCGCTGCCGCGGGCGATGCGCTTGCGTCGCGAACCGTTGATAATCATGTGGTTCGCGCGTTCCCGCGGCGTCATCGAATCGATGATCGCCACCACGCGCGTTACTTCTTTCTCGTCAATCTTTACCTTGCCGATATCCTTGAGCGGCCCCACCTGCGGCATCATCCCAAGCAACGATTCGAGCGGCCCCATCTTGCGCAACTGCCGGATCTGTTCCCTGAAATCACCCAGGGTGAAATCGTTGTCCAGGAGCTTGCGCTCCATTTCCTCGGCGTTCTTGCGGTCGATATTTTCTTCGACTTTTTCGATCAGGCTGAGCACGTCGCCCATGCCCAGAATCCGCGATGCGATGCGGTCGGGATGAAACGGCTCGATCGCATCGAACTTCTCGCCCACGCCCACGAACTTCAGCGGCTGCTCGGTCACCGTGCGGATCGATAACGCCGCGCCGCCGCGCGCATCGCCGTCCATCTTGGTCAGAATCGCCCCGGTGATCCCCAAACGCTTGTGGAACTCCGCGGCGCTCTTCACCGCGTCCTGTCCGGTCATGGCATCAGCCACGAACAGAATCTCCACCGGCTCGAGCGCGGCCTTGAGCTGTTGCAGCTCGTTCATCAAATCGTCGTCGATGTGCAACCGGCCGGCCGTGTCCACCAGCACCACATCGCAACCGGTCATCTGCGCTTCGCGCTTGGCGCCGCGCGCCAACTCGAGCGGACGGTTCTCGCCTTCCGGCCCTTCATAAAGCGCCTGGCGAACTTCCTTCGCAATCACCTTCAACTGTTCGCGCGCCGCCGGACGGTACACGTCCACGCTCACCACCATCGGACGATGCCCGTTATTCGACAGCCACCGCGCCAGTTTGCCCGTCGTGGTGGTTTTACCCGAACCTTGCAGCCCGACGATGAAGATGATGCTGGGCGGTTCGTTGGCGAAACGCAGCCGCGCGTGATGGCTCCCCAGAATGCGGATCATCTCGTCGCGGACGATCTTGGTGACCTGCTGCCCCGGCGAAAACGACGAGAGCACTTCCTCGCCCATCGCCTTCTGCTTCACGTTCTCGATGAACTGTTTGACAACCTTGAAATGCACGTCGGCCTCAAGCAATGCGACGCGGATCTCCTTCAAGGCCGCGTCCATGTTCTCGGCCGTTAGCTTTCCTTCTCCTCGCAGGTTTTTGAAGACGCGCTGGAGCTTTTCCGATAAGTTCTCAAACATGTTCGAGATCCGGGCTCGTCCGGACACGCCACGAGCCACGGCAGACTACTGCTCTAGGGGGCAGTCTTTCCATTATAAGGGACGCGCCCACCCGCCGCAAAAGGCTTATGCTCCCCCCGGGTGGAGCGGCCTTTCCAGGCCGCTGGCCGGCTTTCCAGCCGGCCAAAGCCCTACCGGTCGATAGCCTTCATGTGCATCGCACCGTACCGCTCACCGGCCACTTCCTCGCCAGGCACCGCCCGTTCCAGCTCCGCCACCTCGTCCGGACTCAACCTCACCTCGACCGCCGAGGCATTCTCTTCCAAATACTTCCGCCGCTTAGTGCCCGGAATCGGGACCACGTCCTCGCCCTTCGACATCACCCAAGCCAACGCCAGTTGCCCCAGCGTCGCGCCTTTGCGAGCCGCGATAGCGCGCACACGCTCCACCAACACCTGATTCTTCTCCAGAGCCTCGCCCGAAAACCGCGGAAACCGCGTCGTCCTCGAATCCGTGCTCCCCAAATCGCCCGGCTTGTTGATGGTACCGGTCAGGAACCCGCGCCCCAAGGGACTGTACGAAACAAACCCGATGCCCAACTCACGAACCGTGGGCAGAATATCCGCCTCCACATGCCGCTCCCACAGCGAATACTCGGTTTGCAGAGCCGTAATCGGATGCACCTTATGCGCGCGCCGGATGGTCGCGGGCGAAGCTTCCGACAGTCCCAAGTACTTCACCTTCCCCGCCTTCACCAGCTCCGCCATCGCCCCGACCGTCTCCTCAATCGGAGTCGCCGGGTCCACGCGATGCTGGTAGTACAAATCGATGTAATCCACACCCAAGCGCTTCAACGACGCATCGCACGCCGACCGCACATACTCCGGCTTCCCGCTCAACGCCCAAAACGCCGGGTCATCCTTCTTGCGCACGTTGCCGAACTTGGTAGCCAAAAACACATCGGCGCGACGGCCGCGAATCGTGCGACCCACCAACTCCTCGTTATCGCCGATCCCGTAGATATCGGCCGTGTCTAGAAAGTTGATCCCCAATTCGAGCGCCCGCAGAATCGTCGCCGCCGATTCCGCGTCGTTGCGCTCGCCGTAGAACTCACTCATGCCCATGCAGCCGAGCCCCATACGCGAAACCACCGCGCCCGCGGAGCCGAGCTTGCGACGTTCCATGTTCATTTTTCTATTTCACTTCATCCGCTGCCCTACATGCTACATTTCTGTGTAGGGAGCAAATGCGGGATCGTGCCCGCCTGCGAGCCAGCTCCGTACCCGAGGACCTATCACATGAAACCAACGTCGAAACCGAATAATCCTTGCTTCTCTTCCGGCCCTTGTTCCAAACGTCCGGGCTGGTCGCTGGACGCACTCACCACCGCCGCCGTGGGCCGCTCGCATCGCGCCAAGATCGGCCGCGCGCGTCTGGGCGAGGTCATCGAGCGCAGCAAGAAGGTGCTCGGCATGCCGCCGGATTACATTCTCGGCATCGTGCCCGCCTCCGACACCGGCGCCATCGAAATGGCGTTGTGGTCCATGCTGGGCGAGCGCGGCGTCGACGTCTTCTGCTGGGAGAGCTTCGGAAGCGGCTGGGCCACCGACTGCAAGAGCCAGCTCAAATTGAAGGATCTGCGGATCTTCAAAGCCGATTATGGCAAACTCCCCGATCTCGCCCAGGCCGATTGGTCCCGCGACGTCGTCTTCACCTGGAACGGCACCACCTCCGGCGTCCGCGTGCCCAACGGCGACTGGATCGCCGGCAATCGCGAAGGCCTCTCCATTTGCGACGCCACCTCCGCGGTCTTCGCCATGCCGATGCCCTGGGACAAGCTCGATGTGGTCACCTGGTCCTGGCAGAAAGTGCTCGGCGGCGAAGGCGGCCACGGCATGCTGGCGCTCAGCCCGCGCGCGGTGAAGCGTCTGGAAACCTACACCCCCGATCGTCCGCTGCCGAAAATCTTCCGCATGACCAAAGGCGGCAAATTGATCGACGGCATCTTCGTCGGCGACACCATCAACACGCCGTCCATGCTCTGCGTCGAAGACGCCATCGACGGACTGAAGTGGGCCGAGAGCATCGGCGGTCTCGACGCGCTGATCGCGCGCTCCCAAGCCAATCTCAAGGTCATCGAAGACTGGGTGGCGCAGTCCAGTTGGGCCGCCTTCCTGCCCGAAGACAAGGCCATCCGTTCCAGCACGTCCATTTGTCTGAAGATCGTCGATCCCGCGCATCTGGCGCTGCCCGCTGAAGAGCAGGCCAAGCGCGCCAAGGCCATCGCCGCGCTGCTCGACAAGGAAGGCGTCGCGCACGACATCGCTCCGTATCGCGACGCGCCGGCGGGCCTGCGCATTTGGGGCGGCGCAACCGTGGAGACTTCCGATCTGCAATTGCTGATGCCGTGGCTCGACTGGGCGTACCAGTCCGTGGCGCGCGGCGAATGAAGATCGGTAAGTCCACGTTCGCTTTCACGGTTCTACTGGCATCGCTCGCGGCCCTGCCGCCGCTTGCCACCGACATGATGTTGACCGCGCTGCCGGTGATCGGAAGTGCCCTGCGCGCCTCCGACACCACGGCCGGTTACGCCATCAGTTTCTTCTTCATTGGCTTCGCAGCCGCGCAGTTGATCTTCGGTCCGTGTTCGGACCGCTTCGGACGGCGCCCGGTCGGCATCGCCGGCTGCGCGCTGTTCGCCGTGGCGGGCTTCGGCTGCACGTTCGCGCAATCCATCTCCGCGCTGCTCGCCTGGCGCGTCGTGCAAGGCATCGGAGCCGGAGCGGGCGCCGTGCTGGCCTTCGCCATCGTTCGCGATTCGTTCACCGGCGCCGCCGCGCAAGTGCGCTTCGCGCACGTCAGCGCCTGCATGGCCTTCGCGCCCATGGCGGCGCCCACGCTCGGCGCGGGACTCTACACCGTGGCGGGCTGGCGCGCCATCTTCGCGCTGCTCGGAGTGGCGGGACTCGCGCTGGTCGCGGCAATGAGCTTCGGCTTCGAGGAATCGCTCGCCCCCGCCAATCGCATCTCACTCGAACCGGCGGCACTCGCGCGCAACTACGCACACGTGCTCTCGCATCCGGCCGTGCTGACTTACTCATTGGTGGCCACGTTCACCTTCGGGGCCATGATGTCGTACGTCACCATGTCGCCGTTCGTCTTCATCGAGCGTTTGGGATTGACCCGCGCGCAATTCGGCTTCATGTTCTTTCTGACGGCCAGCGGCATCATGACCGGCTCGGCGCTATCGGGTTGGCTGATACATCGCTTCGCCGTGCGCGGAGAGGCCATTCTCAAAACCAGTCTCGCGTTGGCCGTCGCCGCAACGCTGGCGCTCACCGCGCTCGCCTGGGCGCACCTGTTCACACCGGCCCGCGCGATACCGCTGCTGATGTTGGCAACGCTCGCCTCCGGCCTCTCCTCGCCCACCGTCACGCACGGAGTCCTGGCGCCGATGGGAGAACGAGCCGGAACCGCCGCGGCCGTGCTAGGCTGCCTGCGCATGTTAGGAGGAGCCGCCGCCTCAGCGCTAGTCTCCGGAGCCGGAGCCTCCACCCCATTAGGAATGTCCACCGCCATGTGCGCCTTCTCGCTGCTAACGCT
>CAZDIZ010000169.1:0-12624 GCA_964505625.1 uncultured Solibacteraceae bacterium
CTCAGTCGCCGAACGCGCCTACTTCTTCGCGTTCTTCTCGCTTGGAGGGCGCGGCGATTTGCACCAGCGGTTCCGGTTCGGGTTCTTTCAGTACGTGCTTGCGATAGAGGCGCGCCATCTCGGCGTCGCGGGCGCGTTGCTTTTCTTCGCGCGCGTTCTTGGCGACGCCCATCCGGTCCAGATCGTGCTGCTCGGCGCGCGTGACGATTTCCTCGCGCAGCACGAGTGCGTGTTCGGTCTTGGCTAGCGGCACTTGCTTGTTTCCGGCGAAGATCTCGTGGCGGCCGCGTTCTTCGTACCACTTGGCGAGCGTCGCTGTCATGTGCATCTTCTCGACGATATTGCGCCAACCGATGCCGGTGTTGTACGCGCAGAACGAAATCTCACCTTCCTGCGTTGCGTACGGAATGATGCACTGCTCCGTGCGCCGGAAATCGTAGTTCCACAGATCCTGGAACCACATGCCGGCGATGAACAGGAAGTTCCAGCGGTCTGCGCGGCGCTTTTCAATATCGCTCAAGCGCTTCTCACCGCTGACCGCGCCATAGCTGCGTCCGGTGGCGCCGAAGCTCTTGTCGAACTTCTTGAGCAGGTCGATCAAGCGGAAGTGCGTGGGCGCCTGGAACGGATCGTAGTTCTTCATCAGCGCCAGCGCCATGCCGGCGACCGACAACCACCTGCCGCGCGCCGCGTCGTTGATCTTCATGATGTCGCGCGCCAATTGGTCAGCATGCAGGAACGCGGTGACCGGTACGGCTTCCTTGGTCTGCTTGTCCACCATCACGGCCATACCGATGCCGCAATTGGGATGGCAGCCGCAGCTCAACTGGCCCCACTGCGCCTGCGGCCCGTGCACCAAGTCGCTCCAGTCCGAGAACGTGCCGATGAAGGAGATAGGGAACCAATCGCGCACCGGCTCGCCGATGCCGGTCTGCTTCTTCACGTCGTGCGCCAGATGACTGAGCGTGTAGCGCTGCGCCTGGCGCCGCTCCTCGCTGATCTCTTCGTCGCGGCCGGTGAAGCTGACAGGCTGGAACGACAGGAAGGCGATCTTCTTCGGGTTGTCGAGCGCGAATTGCACCACGCGGCCCACCTGCTCGTTGTTGATGCCGTTGACAATGGTGATGACCGGAACGATTTCGACGCCCGCGTTGTGCAGGTTCTCGATGGCCTGCAGCTTCACGTCAAACAGGTTGCCGACGCGGCGGTGCGAGTTGGCGGCGTTGCCGATGCCGTCGAATTGCAGATAGGCGTAGCGCAGCCCGGCTTCGGCTGCCGCCTTTGCGAATTCCGGGCGCTTGGCGAATTCGATGCCGTTGGTGGCGGCCTGTACGCTCGAATAGCCGACCTTGCGCGCATAGCGCACCGCGTCCAAAAAGTACGGCGACAGCGTCGGTTCGCCGCCGGAAAACTGCACCGACATCTGACGGCGCGGCTTGATGGTGAGCGCGTTGTCGAGCAGCGTCTGGATTTCTTCCCAACTCAGTTCATGTACGAACCCAACCTGGTTGGCATCCATGAAACACGGATCGCACATCATGTTGCAGCGGTTGGTCAGGTCGATGGTAAGCACCGAACCGCGGCCGTGCTTGATGGTGCTGGAGCCGTGATGATGCAGGTGCTCGTCGTTGTGGGCGCGGATGTCGCGGCCGGGGAAAGCCTGTTCGAGGTGCTTGAAAAACGCCGGATCGATCGACATCACGTCCTCGAAGCGCCCGTGCTT
This sequence comes from uncultured Solibacteraceae bacterium, assembly GCA_964505625.1. Lineage (GTDB taxonomy): Bacteria > Acidobacteriota > Terriglobia > Bryobacterales > Bryobacteraceae > JAJFUV01. The sequence goes on from CAZDIZ010000169.1 coordinate 1,724, forward strand.
GGGGCACTCCTTGGTCATGATGATCTTGCCGTCGCGTTCGACGATTTGGGCCTTGACCTCGCCGAGCGGCTTTTCGAACAGCACCTTGTAGTCGATCTCGCCATCCAGGACCTTCTTGCGGATCTCCGGCACGCACTTCGGGCAGAGCGAGTCGGTCTGGCGCGGCCAACCGAGCGTTGGCTTGGTCTTTTCGTACGATTTCAGTAGCGGCTTCTCCGACCACGCCGGCGTGAATCCCGGATTCGGCCGGATCGCATTCAACCGCGAGAAGACTTCCCAGGCGCCGCGTGCGGCGATGGAGACAGCTTTCTCCACATACTTGACGGGCTTTCGCATGACATCTCCCAGTTCGAGAATTGAGTCGTCCCAAAAGGCAGCGGCACTCCAGACCACTGCCTTGTACCCCGAATATACTGCAACCTCTCGCCGGGGCCTATCCAAATGAAGCGAAAGGCCGTATTGCGCGGCCGAATGGCTATAATCGAATCTCAGTGGTTCCGCAAATCACCCCGCAATTAGTCGAGGATTGCACCGCCGAATGTGGATTTGAACTTGCCGGCGTGGCTCCGGCCGAGCGCATCGCCGATCATCAGCGCTACACGGAATGGGTGGAGCGCGGCCTGCACGGACGCATGTCCTATCTTGCGGGAGATCGCGCCGCGATGCGTGAAGATCCGCGCGCCTTGTTGCCCTCCGCGCGTTCTGTGATCTGCGTCGGGAAGCTGTACAACACAGCCACGCCGTACTCGACGGATTTCCACGAACGGGGACGCGGCTGGATCTCGCGCTATGCCTGGGGCGAGGACTATCACGAGATCTTGCGCGACGGCCTCACACAACTCGCCGCAAAACTCCGCGCTGTGGCGCAATCCGAATTCGAATACAAGATCTGCGTGGACACAGCGCCGCTGCTCGAACGTTCGCTCGCCGCGCGCGCCGGACTCGGCTGGATCGGCAAAAACGCGTGCCTGATAAACCAGCGCGGTGGTTCCTGGTTCTTTCTGGGAGAGCTGTTGACGTCGCTGGAAATCGCGAGCGGAACGCCGGCCGCGGACCGCTGCGGCAGTTGCACGCGATGCCTGGACGCCTGTCCCACGCGCGCGCTGATTGCGCCGGGCGTGCTCGACGCGCGCCGCTGTATTTCGTATCTGACCATCGAACTGCGCGGGCCAATTGAACGCGAGTTGCAGCCGGAAATGGGTGCGCACGTATTTGGCTGCGACATCTGCCAGGATGTCTGCCCGTGGAACCGGCGCGCGCCACGCACCAGCGACACGCGCTTTGCCGCGCGCCATTTCGCTCCGCCGCTTGATGAACTCGCAGGACTCGACAAGGCGGAGTTCCAGCGCCGCTTCGCCGCCTCGCCCATTCTGCGCGCGCGCCACGACGGCTTCGCGCGCAACGTGCGCATCGCGCGCGAGAACTCCGAACGCGAAGACTAAAATGAGAACAGATGCCTCTGCTCGTATTGGCACTTCTGTGCCTCGCAGTTCCCGCGCGTGCGCAAGACCCCGAGTTGGCCGCGGCCTTCGATCATTTCTATAACCTCGAATACGACCAGGCCGTCGCTCAATTCGAACACGGGGTTGCCGAAAAGCCCGAGAGTCCGGAACGCCGCAACTACCTTGCGCTGGCCATCCTGTTTCGCGAGATGTTCCGCTCGGGCGCGCTGGAAAGCGAGATGGTCACCGGCAACAACGCATTTCTGCGGCGGCCGAAGATGAATCCGGGCGAGCAGGTGCAGCGCGAATTCAACGGCGCCATCGACAAGGCCATATCGCTCGGGCAAGCGCGCGTCGCGCGCGATCCGAAGGACATCGGCGCGCTCTACGCCCTGGGCGTGGCGCACGGGCTGCGGGCCAACTTCAACTGGCTGGTGCGCAAGGCCTGGCTCGATTCGTTGCGCGACGCCACCACCGCGCGCAAGTACCACAACCGCGTGACCGAGCTCGACCCGAACATGATCGACGCGCGCCTGGTGCAGGGCACGCACGACTACGTCGTTGGCAGTCTTCCGTTCGCCTACAAGCTGCTGGGCTTTCTGGTGGGATTCCGCGGCGACAAGGACGCCGGCATCCGCACGCTGCAACTGGTGGCGCAAAAGGGGCACTACAACCGCGTGGATGCTGAGGTGCTGCTCGCTGCCATTTACCGCCGCGAACGCCGCGCCAAGGACGCTTTGCCGCTGCTCGCCGATCTGACCCGGCGTTATCCGCGCAACTTCCTGTTGCGTTTTGAAACCGCTCAGATGTGCAGCGAAAGCGGCGACAAAGCCTGCGCGCTGGGGGCGCTGCGGAAGATCGAGGAACTCAAGGATTCCGGCGCGCCAGGCTACGCTCGCGTGCCCGTTGAGAAGATCCTTTCGGCGCGAGGCATCGTCCAGTTCTGGTACGGCGATTTGGACGACGCCATCCAGAACCTGCGTCGCGTGACGGCGAAGGCCGACGAACTGGATCTGAACACCGGCGTGTATTCCTGGTTGCGATTGGCGCAAGCGCTGGACTTGAAACAACGCCGTTCGGAAGCCCTAGCTGCTTATCGCAAGGCCATCGACTACGCTCCACAATCGGATGCCGCCAAGGAAGCGCGGCAATGCATCGACACGCCGTATCGCCGCAAGAGTAAGTGAGACTGCGCCGTCTCAGATCTTCAGGCCGAGTTGGTCGCGGGCGTACTCCACCGACTGGCGGACGTTATCCTGTTCGAACTGAAGCGCGGCGGCTTGGCTCAACCTGTCCACCCACACCAGAGGTTTACGCGGCCGATTGGCGCGGACCGCCCGCAGAGTTCGTGCCAGGAACACGCCATTGCGTTCCGGGAAAGTGGCCCAGTACTTCTCCGTGAGGCACGGAATCGACAATGGATTCCGCGTGATCATGTCCAACGAGAATTTCGTGTCCGGCCGAGCTGTAAGAATGGCGCCAGCCATCTTCTTCAACGGCAGGTAGCCCTGTCCCAACGGCACCTCGGCGAGGTAGAAACCGTCCGGGCATTCCTCGACGGCCATGTCTTTTATGTGTGCGCTCACCGCGTAGGGCGCCAGCCGCTCGACTGTCTCCATCGGATCGTCGCACAGCGAAACATTGTTGCCCCAGTCGATACAGACGCCGAGATACGGGCTGCTGTACTGCTTGAGAAGCCCGGCCATCTCATCCACGGTCCAGTCCTTGTGATTTTCGAGGCCCATCTTGACGCCGTGTTTCTCGAGGATCGGCACGGCGCGGGCCAGTTTGGCCTTCGAATTCTTGACGAAGACTTTCCAATCGGCCAGCGTCGGGAAGGTCTCATAGCGCCGGCCGCCGAGACAGACTGATCGAATGCATCGCGCGCCGGCCTGCTTGGCGGCAACCACGGTTCGTTCGAACTTGGTGGCATCCTCCTCCGGCAGAGATATCGTGATCTCGAGATACATCCCGAGTCTCTCGGCGCGTTCGCGTACACTGCGCACGTACGCGGCGTCGAGCGAAGCCAGGTACCCTTGGACGCCTCCAGCGCCGTGATCGTAGGCGTATCGCAGGTAATCGAGGACCGACCGCGAGGGCTTCGCCAGGACGAAACAGTCGGGTGAGAATCCCATGCCGGAACGCACTGCCGCCCCGCCAGCCGCTGCCGCAGTGCTTGCCGAAGCGGCCAGAAAGGTTCGCCGCGTCATGACAGTTTGAAGCTCCTCAGCACGTCGTCCCAAGGCTGGCGATACGGCCGGACCAGGTGCGAGGAGGCTTCCTTGTCGCCAATGATCTCTTCTTTCTCGGGATCCCAGCGAAGCTTGCGGCCGAGCTTCAGGGACAGATTGGCGAGGTGACAGGCGGTGGTCACCTGGTGGCCATCTTCGACATCGGCGACCGGACGCTGCCGCGACTTGATGCAATCGAGAAAGTGCTGTGCGTGGGCGCCCATGGGCTCGCTGCCCACCTCGCCCTCTTTCGCCGCTTGCGTGCGGAGCGCGGGCGGGATGTTGTCGGGCCGCGGATGTCCGGGCGGGTTCGACCAAGGTGGAATCTGTTTTTCCGGCGCGATGCGCGCGTCCGGAAATATCTCGTAGCTGCCGCGTCCCACCACCATGCTTCCGTTGGTTCCGAAGAACTCCGTGCCTCCGCGTTGCCGGCCCGCGGACGCCTCCCGGATGGAGACCGTCACCGTGAAACCCGGATAGTCGAGAATGGCATCCTGCGTATCCGGCGTCTCGCCGTCGTCGTTCAACGCAAATCGTCCGCCGCTCGAATAGACCGCGGTGGGACCCTTCACCTGGAGAACGTGGTGAACGAAGTCGAGGTCGTGTGTGCCGAGATTGGTCATCTGGCCGCCCGAGTAATCCCAGAACCAGCGGAAATGATAGAGGCAGCGGTGCAGCGTGTAGGGCCTGCTGGGCGCGGGTCCGAGCCACATATCGTAGTCCAGCCCGGGTGGCGGGCTGGATGGCGCGGGACGGCCGAAGCCCGGCATGATATTGCGGAACGAGCCGATGCGGACGCTGACGATCTTGCCCAGGCCGCCGCCGCGCACCGCGGTAACGACGTTCTTGATGTGAGAGCCGCTGCGGCCCTGCGTGCCGACCAGGACTACGCGTTTATAGCGCCGGGCAGCCGTGATCATCCAGCGGCCTTCGCGCACAAACAGCGTCATGGGTTTCTCGACGTAGACATCTTTACCCGCCGCGCAAGCCATGATGGTCTGTAGCGCGTGCCAGTGGTCGGGCGTCGAAATGACCACCGCATCGACGTCCTTGTCGTCCAGCATCTTGCGGAAATCCCTGCTGGTCTTTACATTGCCGCCGCCGCAATCGGCCTTCGCACGCTCCGTGCGGGCGTCGTAGATATCGTTGACCGCGGCTAGTTCGGCGCCTGGCAGTAGCTTGAAATCGGCGATGTGCCGAAGGCCGATCAAGCCGCATCCGATGAATCCGAGCCGGACGCGCTCATTCGCGCCCATGACCCGCGAGTAAGATGCCGCTGTCATGGCGCCGAGAAAGATCCGGCGCGAGGTGGAGCCAGCAGATTCTTCAATGGTGGTTGGTTCCATGAGACTGCTTATTGTATGCAAATTGAACACCCGGGCGTGGTGGACGAGTGTTTTACCAGGTCTTACGATACGGATCGCCGTTTTCGGCGCGCGTCTTGGTGGTGTTGGCCACCCACTTGGTGGTCGAATCCAACTCGTTGGTCCAAGCCGCCAGGCCGCTGGCGTGATGCGCGATGGCCTCGAAGATGCGATGCGCGATCAGCAGATTGCCGACCTTGTTGGCGTGCACGCCGTCGGGATTGATCACCCAGTCGGCGCCGCCCTCACCGCTCCACGGATCGGCCAGGACGCAGTCGAATTCGCGCACCAGCGAGCGGATGCACTCGTTGAACTTCAGCGTCGCCTCGACGCTGCCCTTGTCGTAAGGTGGATAGCTCTTCCAGCCGGTCATGTAGTAGACCGTGGTGAGCACGATCAGCGGATCGCACGCCTTCTTCACGTCGCCGATGATGGTGGCCATGTCCTCGCGGAAATCCGCGAGCGGCATGCCGGCCCGCATGTCATTCAACCCGTAAGCGAGGATGAAAAGGTCCGGCTTGAGTTCGATTACGTCCTTCTTGTAGCGCTCCATGGCGCTGGGCTTGCGCGAGTTGGCGTAACCGGGGCTGCGCGGAGAGATGGCGTTGGCGCCGATGCCCTTGTTGAAGTACTCCACCGGGCGCTGTTGGCAAGAGTTGATCAACCGCCGCAGCACGTCGGCGTAGCGGTCGTCTGGCAGCACTTGCAGCCACGGTCCGCCTTCCACCGTGCTCTCACCCAGAATAACCATCCGCCGGAACGGCTCTTTGCGATAGTCCTTCGGCTTTTCAAACGCAGGTGTTGTGTCACCGGCAACGGCCGCGGCGGGTGCGGCCGCCGTCAACATAGTCGAATTCCGCAGGAACGTTCTTCTCTCCATGGGATGAGTCTCCCGTTACGAGTTGTCGAGTGAGCGCCGCGGGGCTTTGCGTCTACTGAACCACTTCAAGCCTGACCGGCTGCTCGATGAACTTCGGTTCCTTGCCAGGCGTCAGAACCGCGACGCTGTAACGCATGGGGGTGGCCTTCGCGGGAACCGTGAACGAGATGGCCGTGTCGGTCTGTTCGGTGATCTGGCAGGGAATGTCGTTCTTGCCGTCGGTGAGGAATACCTGAACGACACTCTGCTTGCTCAGGTTCTCGCCCAGAGCCTTCACCGCGGCGCCGACTTTCGCCGACGTCGGGTCCACCGATTTGATCGACGGAATGGGGGATTGGGCGAAAAGAGACAGAGAGACCATCAGCAAAACGGCGAACAAGAAGACATTAGATGCTTTCATCTGGAACACTCCTCCACACAAATGCTATTCTGATTCGCCGCCGAATGCAAGCGAACTGAGCCGATTTCAGTCCTACCGAATATACCTATGCCGGACGCAGCCGGGCAAGAGCTTCGCCGGTCTCCCGCGTCACTTTTTCGTGCAGGCTGTTGCCATGCGCGTCCATGGTGACGATGGCCAGGAAATCCTTCACCCGCAGGTGCCAGAGGGCCTCGGGAATGCCGAACTCGAACAGGTGTACGCCGAGGACTTTCTCAATGTTGCGCGCGTAAACTTGCGCCGCTCCCCCGATGGCGTGCAGGTATACCGCGCCGCATTCCTTCATGGCCGCGAGCGTCTTGGGTCCCATGCCGCCCTTGCCGATCACGCCTCGCAGACCGTATCGCCGTATGATCTCGCCTTGATAGGGTTCTTCGCGGATGCTGGTGGTGGGGCCGGCGGCGTTGCTGAACCACTCCTCGCCGCGCTTCAACATCACCGGTCCGCAGTGGTAGATGATGCTTCCGGTCAAATCCACCGGCGGCGGATTCTTCATCAGGTGCGCGTGAACGTTGTCGCGTCCGGTGTAGATTTCGCCGTTGATGAGCACGATGTCGCCCACCTTCAACGCCCGCACGGCTTCTTCGCTGACGGGCGGCGTCAGTACAATCTCGCGGCCCGTGAGCGGGAATCCCGCCGATGCGGCCATGCGCTCGACCTTACGCTCCGGATCGCGATAGAGCCATCCGGTGATGGCGCCGTTCGAAGCATCCAGCCTCACGCCCAAGCGGCGGAAAGCCCAGCAATCGTAAGCCACCGACACAAAGAAACTCGCCGGCAGACGGTTGGCCGCGGTGATCTTGCACCCGATCAGCGACGCGTTGCCTCCGAAGCCCATGGCGCCCACGCCGAGGCGGTTGGCTTCCGTCATGATCTCGCTTTCGAGCTTGGCCAACACTGGGTCCGGATTCGTGTCGTCCAAAAAACGGAACAGTTGCTGCTTGGCCAGCAGATAGCCGTGTCCGCGGTCGCTGCCGATGGCGACGCCGATGGCGCCCGGCGCGCAGCCCTGTCCTTGCGCTTGCCACACCGAATGCAGGACGCATTTCTTGACGCCGGCCAGCGTGCGGTCGGCGCGCCCCAAGTGATCCAGTTCGCAGGGCAGGGAATACTGAATGTTCTTGTTCTCGCAGCCGCCGCCCTTGAGCAGCAGTTTCACTTCGATCGCGTCTTCTTCCCACTGTTCGAAATGCACGATCGGCGTTTCCGGCCCCAGGTTGTTGCCGCTGTTCTTGCCGGTGATCGAGTCCACCGAATTCGGACGCAGCTTACCGCGGCGCGTGGCTTCGGCCACCGCGTCGACGATGGCGCGTTTGATGGCCACCTGGCTCGTGCCCGGCGGCGTGTGCACCACGAAGAACGGCATGCCGGTGTCCTGGCAGATGGGCGCCTCGCTGTCGTAGGCCATGTCGATGTTGGTGGCGATCACATTCAACGCCTGGCTGGACTGCGTGCCGGGCGTTTCGGCCGCGGTGGTGAGCCGCATGGCCGCGCGCACGTCCGGTGGAAGATTCGTGGATGTTTCCGAAATCAGGGCAAGTAGACTATCGAACAGGAACTCCATATCCCCTCCAGCGCCCATTTTACCGCCCCAAGGCTTTGGTGATACTTTAATCGGAGACCATCATGATTGAAATCGGCTTTCATACCGACGCCTTCAACAGCTCCTATTGGAGTTTTGAGCAGTGCCTGGATTGGGCGCATCAGCACGGTGTCCGCGTGATCGAGTGCGGCACCATCGACGGTGTGTCGTGGATTCACGGCCTGGGCTATCAACCGCACGTCGCGTTGTGGGAAGACCCCATCGCCCTGCGCCGCAAGATGGAGAAGTTGGACATCCGCTTCTCGCAGGTGGATGCCGCGTTTCCGCTGTCCAAGCCCGAAGGCGCCACGCTCGGCGTTGAGTACGTCCTGCACACCATGCGTTGGGCGAAGCTGGCCGGATGCCCGCGCGTCGATACCACCGACGATCGTTTCAAGCCCGAGTCCATGAGCGACCGCGAGTGTCTGGACCACATGCGCCGCCTCTACACGCAGATCGTCCGCACCGCGGAGCTCTACGACATCGTCGTCAACATCGAACCGCACGGCTACTTCACCACGAAGCCGGACTACATGGAAGAGATGCTGCACTTTGTCGATAGTCCGAACCTGCGCATGAATATGGACACGGGCAACACGTTCATCGCCGGGCAGGATCCGGTGGCTTTCCTCAAGCGCCTGATCGGTTCGGTGAGCCACGTGCACGTGAAGGACGTCAGTGAAAGCCTGGCCGCGGCGTCGCGCGGCGATTTGACCGGCATCGCCGTCAGCCACTGCGCGATCGGCGACGGCGTGAACGCGCCGAACATTCGCAAATGCGTCCAGATGCTGATGGAAGCCGGTTACGACGGCGTGCTCAGCCTGGAATGCGAAGGCCAAGGCGGTCCGATGCTGGAGCGCAGCTACCAGTGGGTGAGCGAGTTGGTGAAGAGCACCACGAAAAAGAACTAGGAGCGAGGCCATGCAAGAGCAGCGATTGAATGAACCGGGCAACGGCGGCAGAAGGACTTTTCTGAAAGCGGCTGCCGGCGCCGTTTCGGTGGGCGCATTCGGCGCTTACGCGGCCGGAAGCGATCTTCTGCGCGTGGGCATCATCGGTTGCGGCGGGCGCGGCACAGCCGCGGCCGGCGACGCCATCAGCGCCGACAAGAACATACGCATTGTGGCCATGGCCGACATACGGCTGGACCGCATTCAGGAAAAGCGCACGCAACTGAAGCTGAAATTCCCCGAACAGATCACCGTCGACGACGATCATTGCTTCACTGGTTTCGACGCCTACAAGCACGTGATCGCGTCGAGCGACGTCGTCATCATCGCCAACGCCGCGAAGTTCCATCCTCTGCATTTGAAGGCCGCGGTCGAAGCCGGCAAGCACGTCTTCGTCGAAAAGCCGCACGCCATCGATCCGGCGGCCATTCAAGTGGTGCGCGAAGCCTGCGAATTGGCCAAACAGAAGGGGCTCTGCGTGATGAGCGGCTTGCAGAGCCGCCACCACCTGGGCTACCAGGAAACCATACAGCGCGTGCACGACGGCGCCATCGGCGATGTGGTGGCGATTCAGGAAACCTGGCTGCGCCCGCCCTACGTGCTCTATCCGCGCGTGCCGGGTTTGAAGGAAATCGAATATCAGGCCAGCAATCAGTACCACTTCCACTGGCTCTGCGGCGACGATATTCCGCAGACGCTGGTGCACAACCTGGACCGTTCGAGTTGGGTGATGCACAACCAGGTGCCCGTGCGCGCCTGGGGCATAGCGGGACGCAGCACGCTGCACGGCGAAATCTACGGCAACGTGTTCGACCATCATTCGGTGGTGTACGAATTCGCGAGCGGTGTGCGCGTGTACGCATACTGCCGCACCATCGACAACTGCTACAACGAGAATTCCAGTCTGGTGCTCGGCACCAAGGGCCGCTGCGATCTGTTGAAGCTCAAGATAACGGGCGAGACCAACTGGCAGCACCCCGGCACGAAATCGAAAGCCAACGCTTACGTGCAGGAACACGTGGTGCTGTTCGACGCGATTCGCAAGGGTACGCCGGTCAATGCAGGCGACTACATGGTGCGCAGCGCGCTGTTCACGTTGATGGGCCAGTTCTCCTGCTACTCGGGCAAGGAAGTGACGCTCGAACAGATCCAGAGCTCGAAGTACTGCCACCTGCCGAGTCCCGAGCAGGTGAACGCCAACACCGAACCTCCGGTGAAGCCCGGTCCCGACGGCATCTACCCGTTGCCGTTCACGCCGGGTGTCTCGAATCCATTATCTTGAAAAGGGGTCGATCGCCCTTTTTAACGTATGGCAAGAAAGCGCAGTGTGCCCGAGCGGAGTGTGGAACGTCCGTCCACCGCTCGCGTGTGGTCTGGAAATTCGAAGCTGTTGGCGGGATGGGCGTTGATCTTCGCGGTCACACTGTTGGCCTATTGGCCGGCGCTTCACGGAGCATTTCTTTGGGACGATAGCGCGCATGCCACCGCGCCCGAACTGCGTTCGCTCGACGGCCTGTGGCGCATCTGGTTCGACGTCGGCGCAACGCAGCAATACTATCCGCTGCTGCACAGCGCCTTCTGGCTCCAGTTCAAGCTGTGGGGCGAGTCGACCCTCGGCTACCACCTCACAAGTGTGTTTCTGCACGCGCTGGCGGCATGCCTGCTGGTGGCGATTCTGAAGAAGTTGCAGATTCCCGGAGCGTGGCTGGCGGGCTTCATCTTCGCGCTGCATCCGGTGTGCGTCGAAGCGGTGGCCTGGATTTCCGAACAGAAGAGCACGCTTTCGGCGGTCTTCTATCTGGGCGCGGCGCTGGCCTATTTGCATTTCGACCAAAGCCGCCAGTGGCGGCGTTACGCGTTGGCTCTCGGGCTGTTTGTGCTGGCGCTATTGAGCAAAACAGTGACGGCGACGCTGCCCGCGGCGCTGCTGGTAGTGTTCTGGTGGCAGCGCGGCAAGCTTGAATGGCGGCGCGACGTAATGCCGCTGAGTGCCTGGTTTGCTGTTGGGCTGGG
>CAZDIZ010000170.1:0-11268 GCA_964505625.1 uncultured Solibacteraceae bacterium
GTGACGGACAGCATCAAGAGACTGCCAGCATGCGCGTTCATCGGGTGGCTCCTCTAAAGTGCAAGTTCTCCAGTTCCTCGCGGACAGCGGCCAGTATCTCCTTGCCGCTACGTCCGGCCAGAATCAACTGCGTTAGCGCCGTGCGCAGCGGTTTGCGCAGATCTTCCTCTTCGATCTCGTGCGCACGCCGCGAGGCAACCACCGCGCCGGCGCCATGGCGTACGGTGAGGAAGCCTTCATCCTGTAATTGGCGATAGGCCACGGCAATGGTGTTGAGGTTGACCCCCAAATCGCCCGCCATTTGGCGGACGCTGGGCAGTGTCATGCCTTCCTTGAGCGTCCCGGCGGCGATCAAAGCCTTCACGCCGTCGACGATCTGCTGGTAGAGCGGGCGTTTGTCGTCGGCATCAACGGTGAGAAACATAGGCATCTCGACTGTCTACTGTATGTATACTCCATACTCTTGCGGATGTCAAGAGAGATTCGATCGGGGGTGGGGCCAGCAGTAGAATGATTGGACAAAGGAGGAGACCACTTGAAATCGAGATCTACAGCATTCTTGCTGCCGGCGCTGCTCTTAACTACTGCCGCATTGTCGGCGCAGAAGTTCGACTATCGTCTGCTGGCCACGACGAAGACTTCCACCATGGAGAAGGAGATGAACCAGGCCGCTCAGGCGGGCTTTGTGTTCGGCGGTGCCATGGGCGGCGAATCGAGCTTCGGCGGCAAGGAAGTGATCGTGGTCATGACGAAGGATCTCGACGCGCCCAAGCCTGCTTCGCGGCAGTACAAGCTGCTGGCGACTTCCAAGACCGGCACGATGCAGAAGGAGATACAACGCGCCGGTGACGAGGGCTTTCTCTACTGCGGGCAGACGGTGTTCGAATCGACCTTCGGCGGCCGGGAAGTTGCGGTCATTCTCGAACGCGACCTCTCCGCCGAAGCTCAACGCATCCAATACAGGCTGTTAGCCACTGCGCGCACCTCCACCATGGAGAAGGAACTCAAGCAGGTGGGCGACGCCGGTTTCAAGTTTCTCGGCGTGGTCGTCGGCCAGACCGCCTTCGGCGGCAAGGAGGTCGTGAGCATCTTGCAAAAGGTGGAGAAATAGACGGGTCACCCGTTGTGGTTTACGCCATCCGCCGGCACGGCCGGTGCGGGAACACACCCACCGGAAGACCCGCGCACGATAAACTCGACCGGCAGCACGATTTGGCTGTATCCATCCGCAGGCATGTGTGTCTTCGCCAGGAGAATCGTCGCGGCTTGGCGCCCCGTCTCGAATGCCGGTTGAGCCACCGTAGTCAGATCCAGGTCAACGGCATAGCGTAGGTTGTCAAACCCAACGAGTGCCACATCCTGCGGGACACACAGTTCTTTCTCCGCGACGGCTCTCAACGCTCCGGCTACCAGACGATCGCTGACTGCAAACACCGCGGTCGGCCGTGGCTGCAATTCGAGCAGCGCGCGCATCTCGTTGTACCCACCAGTTGCCGGTTCGATGTCTACATAGTTTTGCCGGCCTTCGGTCAGGATGCTCCGTACCAGGTGTTCGTCATACGCGATGCCATGACGTCCTAGAGCGAGACGGTAACCCTCCAGGCGATCGTCCACCGCTGTGCATTCCACCCATCCGATGCAGCCGATCCTTCGGTGTCCCAATTCGATCAGGTGTTCGATGGCCTGGCATGCGCCGCCCAGATTGTCCGCCACGACGTAGTCGGTTTGGATATCGCGAAAGAAGCGATTCACGAGTACGAAGGGAACTCCACGGCGCTTCAGATCCACGATCAGTTCGGCGTTGGTCCTGCCCCAGTGCGGAAAGATGATGGCTCCGGTTTCTCCGTGTTTGCCCAGGCTGCGCAAGTTCTCTGCTTCCACAGTGCTGTCGCGGTCGGAACTGAGGATCGTGACTTGGTAATCCGCCTCCCGCGCCGCGGCCGCCACGCCGCGATAGATCTCGGACAGAAACAGATCTTCGATGTCCGGAATGACCAGGGCCATGGTGCGCGACCGCTGTGCACGCGCTTCCACGCGCGGCGAAACGAAGGTCCCTTTGCGTTTGATTCGAACCACAAGCCCTTCCGACGCCAGATCGCGCAGGCTGTGTTTGATGGTGATGGCGCTTACACCGTACTGTCGCGCCAGTTCGCCTTCGACCGGCAATGGCTGCCCCGGTTCGAGCGAACCGCCCAGGATGGCGGAACGCAAATGCTCCTTAATCTGGATGTACAGAGGAAGCGGGTTGCTTCTGTCAAGCATGGTGCTTCGTTGACTTACCCTATAAAGATCTGTATAAAATATGTATAAAGTATATCATATGTTAAGCCGAAGAGATGTGATTGTGTCCGCTGTTTCCGCTGCCCGTGCTTTCGGCGCGAATGACAGAATTCGCCTGGGGGTGATCGGCTGCGGGGAGCGAGGGCAGGCTGTGATGGCCAGTTTCCTGGCGGAACCCGGCGTCGAAGCCGTCGCCGTGTGTGATATCTTCGGCGACCGTGTCGAACAGGCGCGCCAGAAAGCGCCGCGGGCGAAAAGGTACGCGGACCATCGGGAATTGCTCGACCGCAAGGATGTGGACGCCGTGCTGATCGCCACGCCGGACCATTGGCATGCACGCATTGCCATTGACGCGGCCGAGGCTGGCAAGGACATCTATGTCGAAAAGCCGTTGACACGAACGCTCGATGAGGGGCCGAAAATCATCAAGGCGGTGCGGAGTCATGATCGTGTGTGCCAAGTCGGCTTGCAGCAACGCTCCGGACGGCACTACGTGCGTGTCAAACAAGACATCGTGCAGGGCGGGATGTTGGGCAAGGTCACGGTGGCGCGAACCTACTGGCTGGGGGAAGCCTACCATTTGCGCCGCGCGCCTGAGTCGTTGCGCGTCAAGCCGGCGAATCTGGATTGGGCGCGCTATCTCGGCGAGTTGAAGTGGCGCGACTGGGACCCGCAACAATATCACAACTTCAGAGCTTACCTGGATTTTGGCGGTGGCCAGGCGACGGACCTGTTCTGTCATTGGATCGACGTGGTTCACATGCTGTTGGACCAGGACAACCCGGTTTCGGCGGTAGCCGCCGGCGGCATCTACCACTATCGCGACGGCCGGACGGCTCCGGATACCATCAACGTGTTGCTGGAATATGCCGGGCAGTGGACCGCGACTTTTGACGGGACGCTCGTGCCGGGTATCACGGCCCGCGCCGTGGAGCTTTGGGGAGCCAACGGCAGGCTTCGACTCGACCGCTCACGCTGCGAGTTCTACCCGGCAGAGCGCACCGCCAAGCCCATTGTGATTCCGGCGGAGGGAGACCTCACTGCCGAGCATGTTCGCAACTTCCTGGCTTGTATGCGAACACGGCAGCGCCCGAATGCCGACGTGTGGATCGGGCACCGTTCGGCGCAGGCGGCGCACTTGGGCAACCTTGCCTATGTGCAACAACGGCGGCTGCGGTTTGATCCGGAACGAGAGCAAATCCTCCCCCTATAGTTGATGCCGAGGAGCATGAACAATGAACGGATTCACGAGACGTGAGGCGCTGGCCGCTGGCTTTGGTTGGACCGGAATTGCCGCGGCGGGAAAGCCGGCCATGAAGATCGGCTGCGGAACGGTCAGCTTCCGCAAGAGCACGTTGGAGGAGGCGATGCGGCGAATTGCCCGCGCCGGCTACGCGTATGTCGAGCCGCAGGCCACCGGTCCGTTCTGTCCTCATGTGGATGTCTGGAAAGACGACCCGCTCCGGTTCCAACGCCTGGTACGCGAGCATGGGTTCCAGGGTGCTTCCGCTTTGTGGGCTCCCAACGGGGCGATTCTGAAGGACCCGAAGAGCGTGGCGGGTGTGTCCCAAGCCATCGAATGGGCGGGCGTGGCCGGTATTCCGGTGGTCAACGCAGGCGACGGCACCAAGCCGAAGCAGATGTCCGACGACGATGCGCTGAAGTTGTTGGGCGAGCGGCTAGAGAAGATTTTGGAAGCCGCCGCGCGGCGGCGTGTATATCTGGCAATCGAGCCGCACGGCACGTTTTCGCTGACCGCGGCCGGACTGAAGAAGATCCTCGCGCTGAGCGAGTCGCCATGGCTCGGCGTCAACTACGACACGGCCAATGTGCGCCGCGCCACTTACGTCGAGACCGCCGACGGCGCGTACTCCTGGACTCCATATGGTGAGCGGCAGGACGAGGTGGCCACGCTTCGCGCCGTCGCTGGACGCGTGGTGCACGTTCATGTCAAAGACATTGCCGGCGCGAACTGCGTGGCGCTGGGGCAGGGCATAGTGAATCTCCGCGGGTGCATCGATGTTCTAAGCCGGCGCGGGTATGACGGTGTGTTGTCGCTCGAAACCGAAGGCGAGTTCGACGCCGACGTGGCGCAACGGTTGATTGAAACCAGCTTCGCCTATCTGAAGCGCGCGATCAGTTGAACCGGCTACACCATGTACTTCACGACGCTGTCGGCCAGGCGTACGGCGGCCAGCATCATCTTGACGTTGTGTACGCGTACCAGGTGCGCTCCGCCCAGGATGGCGGCAGTCACCGCGGCGGCGGTGGCGTATTCGGTTTCGTCCGTGGTCGGTTGCGCGAGGAAACTTTTGCGCGAAGGCCCCACAAGCACCGGAAGGTCCAGGCGATTGAACATGGACAGGCGCGCCAGGATCTCGGCGTTCTGCTCCTTGCGCTTTCCGAAACCGAGGCCCGGGTCCACCACGATGCGCGCGCGATCCACACCCGAGCGTGTCACGCGGTGCACGCTGGCTTCGCATTCGTTCACGACGGTGCCCATGACATCCGGCAGCGGCGGCAACTTGGCCCAAGTCTCCGGCGTTCCGCGCATGTGATTCAGGATCAGGCCGGCGTTGTGGTTTGTCACCACCTTGGCAAGCTGCGGATCGTAAGTTAGTCCGGTGGGATCGTTGATGATCTCGGCGCCCAACTGCAAAGCCTTCTCGGCCACCGCCGATTTGTAAGTATCCACCGAAACCGGAATGCCCAACTTACCGCGCAGACGTTTGAGCACAGGTACCAACCGGCGCAATTCTTCGGCTTCTCCGATGCGCGTCGATCCGGGCTTGGTGGATTCGGCGCCGATGTCGATCAAGTCCGCGCCCTGCTCTTCCAATTCCACGGCGCGCGCGAAGGCGCGGTCCGGGTCCACATACTGTCCACCGTCGGAGAACGAATCCGGCGTGACGTTCAGGATGGCCAGTACCAGCGTGCGATCGCCCAATTGCAGGCTACGCTCTTTCAGACGCCACTCGTAACGTTTTCTCACCATGGATTCAGGCCACCACAACCCGGCAGAACTTCTTACCCAGACGCAGGGTATGCTCGCCGGATGATACCACTTGCCGCGGATCGGCGGCGCGCTCGTGATTCATCTCGACAGCGCCTTCCTTCACCTTGCGCGCCGCTTCGCTGACGCTCGCGGCCAGACGCGTGTGTGCCAGCAACTTGTCCAGGCGCATGGCGGCGTCGAGCGAGAACGACTGCATCTCGCTGGGATCTTCGCCGCGGCGCACCACGCGCGTGAATTCGTCGGCGGCGCGGGCGGCGTCTTCACTCGAATGGAAATCGGCGATGATCAGCCGCGCCAGTTCCATCTTGGCTTCCATCGGATGCTGCTCGCCCGAGTTGATGCGCGCGCGCAATTGCGCGATGTCGGCCAGACTCTTGTCGGTGAGCAACTCGTAGTAGCGGTACATCAAGTCGTCGCTGATGCTCATGAGTTTCTTGAACATCACTTCGGCTGGTTCGGCGATGCCGACGTAATTGCCGAGCGACTTGGACATCTTGTTCACGCCGTCCAGCCCTTCCAGCAGCGGCGTGGTGCCGACAATCTGAGGCTTCTGGCCGTAATCGCGCTGAATTTCGCGTCCAACCAGTAGGTTGAACTTCTGATCGGTGCCGCCCAGTTCAACGTCGGCGTCGAGCGCCACCGAGTCGTAGGCCTGCGCCAGCGGGTACAGCAGTTCGTGGACCGAAATCGGCGAGCCTTCCTTGAAGCGCTTGGAGAAATCGTCGCGTTCCAGCAAACGAGCCACGGTGTACTTGGCCGCCAGGCGGATCATGTTCTGGAAGTCGAGCTTCAGTAGCCAGTCGCTATTGAAGCGCACCACGGTCTTTTCGCGGTCGAGCACCTTGAAGACCTGTGCTTTGTAGGTTTCGGCATTGCGCTCGATCTCTTCAAACGTCATCGGCGGGCGCGAAGCGTTGCGCCCTGTCGGGTCGCCGATCAACGCGGTGCCGGCGCCGATCACGAAGATCGCCGTGTGGCCGAGGTCCTGGAAGTGCTTCATCTTTCGCAGAAGCACGGTATGGCCCAGGTGCAAATCCGGCGCCGTCGGGTCGAAGCCTGCCTTCACACGCAAGGGACGGCCGGTCGCGGCGCATTCGGCCAATCGCTCCCGCAAATCCTCTTCGCGAATCAGTTCGGCGAGGCCCTTCTTTAGATAGGAAACCTGTTCATCAATAGGTGGAAAGGGCACACTAGTATTGTACGATTGGAGGGTTGTGCTTTGCGGCGAGACGCGGTGGAACAAAGGAAACTGGATCTGGTGGGCATGGTTGATCGCGTTTGTGGCGAGCACCGCGAAGCCGTTTCTCTGGCACGTTGACTACTTTAGGAGCCCCGGGCCGCAATTCTACACACTCTTTCTGATTGCCCTGCCGGCGTTTGCCGCCGCACTGGCGTTGTACGCATGGTTGCGGCGGAAGACTATCTGGCGCTACGAACCGTTGCTCGCTACGGGTGCGCTCGCCGCCGCATTCGTTGCCTATGAGCCGCTGGCGTCGCTGGTGGTTACGTCCATGTTTCTGGCCTGTTATGCGATGGGCCGCGCGATCGTCCGGAAGTTGGGACTCGACCTTGACGATCCGTTGGGCGCGATCGCGATTCCCGCTGCGGCAGGGTTCGCACTGTTGTCTTACGTTCTGCTCTGGATCGGGCTGGCGCGGCTGTTTTATCCGGTGGTGTTTGTGCTGCTCATCGCGGCGCCGCTGGTGGTGTGGCGCCGCGAATGGATCGCATTGGGGCGCACGGTGCGCGCACTGTGGGCGAAGTGGACGTCCGACGGTGAACTGAGCCGTCCGCTGGCCGGCGTGGCGGTGGCGTTCGCGGCGCTCGCGGGCGTAATGACGGCCATGGTGGTGTTGGCGCCGAGCGTTGTTTTCGACTCGCTCAAGTTCCACATCACACTCGCCGGTAGCTTCGCGCGGCAGCACTCACTCGATCCGTTGCCTCTGCTCGACTACTCGTACTTTCCGCAGGGTCTCGAAGTGCTGATGACGGCGGCCCACGCGCTGGCCGGGCAGGCGGGCGCGCAGATGGTACCGGCGGTGTTCTTCCTTGTGGCGCTGCTGCTGATGATGAGCATCGCGCGGCGGGCGGGCGCCAGCCGCTTGGGTGTGCTCACTGGCGTGGTGGCCGCGATCTCACTGCCGTTTCTGCACTGGACCGGCAGCGTGGCCAAGAACGACATGGCGCTGGCGGCGTATCAATTCGGCGCGTTGGACGCGTACCTGCGATGGCGCGCCGATGGGCGGTTCCGTTGGATCTGGCTTGGCGCATTCTTTGTGGCCGCGAGTTTCAGCGTGAAGCACGTGGCGCTGATCGGCGGCCTGGGGCTGGGCGTTCTGTACCTGCACGCCGCGTGGACCGAACGCCGCCGCTGGACCTTGTTCGCGGGACCCGTCATCATCTTCGCGGTCTTCGGCCTCTGCTGGCACGCGCGCGCGTACTTAATGACAGGGAATCCGGTTTATCCGGAATGGCTCAGCCACGGAGTGAGTGTTCAGTTTCCAACGCGTCAGGTGCCGCAAGGTAATGCGATTGTGCGGGCGATCACACGTCCGTGGCGGTTGTTTAGCGAGGGCAAGCCGTTTTTCGAATCGCCGCTTGAATACCCGCTGGGCGCGGCTTTGTTGTTTTCGCTGCCCATGTGGGTTTTGGTCCGGCGGCGAAGCGACGCGCCGGCTGAGACTGCCTGCCTGGTGTTTCTGGGAGTTTCCCTGGCGTATTGGATCTACCACGTTCCCGGTTTACGTTACGCCACGGCGCCGCTGGCGCTGCTCACGGTATTGTCGGCCGCGCGATTGCCCGCGTTTGGCGATGCGCACGGGCGCTTTACGCGTGCCTCGGCGGTCGCGGTGCTGGGGTATGTGCTACTATTCGGCGTCTGCGGAGCGCTCATCATCGAAGTGAATGCGCCGCAATTACAATACTTCGCGCGCCGGTTGGACAAATCGGGCTACTTGCACGAAGCGTTGCGCACTTACGGTTCGATGGAGTTCTTGCGCCGCGCCGCGCAGCCCGGTGAGAGAGTGTTCGGCGTTAGCAACTGCTCCTACGCCTACGCGCCAGAACCTGCAAACATGCAGTGCTACATGCGCCGCCGCGAGGTCTACTCGGAAAGCGACTTCAAGAACGTCCGCGATTGGCTTCCGCTGGGCGGCTTCCGATATCTGATCGTGCCGTGCGACGCGTCCGGCGATGCGTTCCGGCACGGAATCGCCCCCCTGGACGGAGCGCAGCCGGCGTACCGCGACGCGTACTTCGAAATTTACCGTGTGCCGCTCTCGCCCCTGGGAGTGTCGCACTCGCAGCAATCGCTGCAGCGGTGACACTTTTCGCACAGGTGATTCGAGCAGGTGTCTTTGGTGCAGCGCACGCAAATCTCGGTGGATGGTTCTCCACAGATGCTGCAGGTGAAGACCTGTGTGGGTGTCTCGTTCACTTTTGCCCCGCCTTCTTTTCGCCGCCCGTCGCGGGCGGACGAGGCTGCCGCGATAGAGATGTGCGGCAACGCTGCGCCTCTTCGTTGATCACCCGGAACTCCTGCTCTTTTGCCTCGGCCAACTCCAGCATATAGACGCGCAATTTGTCGCGGTTCGACGAGTTCTCCGACATGATGCCTTTGAGCAGATCCGCCATGGCCGGATTCTGATATTTGCGCACGCCTTCGGTCAACGAATTCAGCAGCGACTCAAACGAGCCCAAGCGCAGAAACGTGTCCAGCGCAAAGGTGAGCCGCTCGGGTTCCCGCGCCAGGTTTTCCGCCGACACACTCATGTGCTCCAGGTTGGTGCGGGTTGAGCTTAGCTGCGCGATGTATGCGTCGGGCGCGCCTTTGGCCACCCAGTCTTTGGGATTCACCTGGTCCAGAATCGGCTTCAGACGCTGGCATTGCGTGGCGATTGCATCGATGGTCTTGCGGATTTCCCACTCCGGTACGAACCCGCCTTGTTGGGCGGCCGCCGGCATGGCGATGGCGAATAGCGCTGGAGCCAATACGCGAAAAGAACGTCGGAATCTAACTATGAGCATCGAACAGTGCATCCAACTGCTAGTTTCGCACGGTTCAGAGTTCAGGGGGCGGTGGTGGCTCGTCGGGCGGCGGTGGCGGCGGCGTGACATCCACATCGCCGGGCAGCGTCGTACCACCTCCGCCACCGCCCGTGCCCGGAATACCGCCACCGGTGCGTGGCGTGCGGTACACGGCGGTGTACAGAGCGTCGGTCAGCATACGCAAGGCGTGCTTGACGGCGGATCCTTTGTCGATCAGCTTGTTCGCGATGGGCTCGTTCTTATAAACCCGCAGGTACTCGCCGCCATTCACCAACTTGGGCTCGCCACGCGGCAGCAAGCGGTGCTGCACGGCCACCTGGCCCTCTTCCACCATCACCATGGTGGTGTCGTCGTCGTCTTCCAGCGAAACATGGAACGTGGTTCCGCGCACGCTGATAACGGCCGTGGGCGTGTGGATGCGGTTGTGATTCGGCAGCCCGCCGGGTTTCTGAATGTGCACCTTGATGCGGCCCAGCCACAGGTCGAGCATGTCCTTCCAGTTGCCCGGAGTGCTGCGGAAGGTGACGCGCGAGTTCGGATAAACCTCAAAGGTGCTGCCGTCGGAAACCTGGAGCACCGCGAATCCGTCGGCACCACTGATGATGAGTTGCGAAGGCTGCACCCAGGCTCCCACGTTCAGAGCCCACGGCACCGAATCGCGCATGACGGAAACCTGGCCGGTAATTGCGACGACTTTGGCCGCGCCCGGCGCGCCTCCCCACGGAACCTCCGCGGCGCAGACGGCGACCGATGCCGCCACCAGCAGCCACTTCAGCACCGAATTGAGACGATGTCCCGTCATGGCGCACTTCCTGTCTTCGGGTACACGTCGTGCCCGTCCAACAGAACCCTAGTCTACCACCAAAAATGCACAGCAAACAGAGGCCCGCAATGAAAACATCGGCAAGTTGCTCTGAAATCAACAGGTGCTCAGGGAAACCGCCGATAGAAGAGGGTAAAATGGACACAGGTCATGGCCGCGCCTGACACAACCCAGCATAATAGGTCGCCGAAAAACCAGGGACAGACCACTCTGCCCCCGATGGGAAGCGCCGAAAGCGTGGGTTTTCTCGCGCGGGGCAGAGCAGTCTGTCCCGTTTTTCTGCGGCCTGTTATGCGTGCGCTTTTAGTTATGTTTGCGGCGGCGTCCCTTGCCGCGGCGCAGACCGCGGCGACCAGTCCGTCTGAATACCGTGGCGACTGGCGCCGGATCGGGAATTCGGCGGCGGAGCTGAACCTGGCGGCGCCCGCGACTGGGGGCGTCGAGCGCGTGTGGTACTCACCCGATGGAGGTACTCTGTATGCCCGGGTCGCTTCCGGGCACGTGTACGAATCGGCGGACTTTGAGAACTGGCGCGCCAGCACGGCTTCCGCGCCGGGCGCGGACGAAACGGCGGCGCCTGTGGCGGGGCGGCTTCCGGAAGCCGCCGCCCGTTTGCGCCGGACCGCCACGGGAACCAGGCGTCTGTACGCGTTCGGGCGTCAGATCTATGCAAGCGACGACGACGGCGCCAGTTGGCGCGGCCTGACGGCGTATCGTGGCGATTCCATTATCGGACCTGAAATGAAGGACTTGGCGGTATCGCCAAGGGATGGCGAAGAGCTGGTGGCGGCCAATTCGCGCGGCGTATGGCGTTCGCTTGATGGCGGCCTGTCCTGGACCGGATTGAACCAGACGCTTCCCAACCTGCCGGTGCGGCGTCTGGCGGTGTTGCCGGGCGGGTTGCGTGGAACGCGCGTTGCGGTGGACGGGTTGGGTGAACTCGAATGGGCGCCGGGCGAAAAGACGGCGTGGCGGCCGGTGACCGTTTCCACGCTCGAAGCGGAATTGGCCACGCGGCAGCGGTTCTCGCGGGCGCTCGGTGTCGAGATCACAGCGACGGCGGCGGCGGGCGATTGGGTCTACGCCGGCGCGGTGGACGGAA
>CAZDIZ010000170.1:11368-12597 GCA_964505625.1 uncultured Solibacteraceae bacterium
ATCACAGCGACGGCGGCGGCGGGCGATTGGGTCTACGCCGGCGCGGTGGACGGAAGCCTGTGGGTGTCGACCGATCGCGGGCGATATTGGCGGGCCTCGCGGGCAGCCGATGGCGCTCGCATTGAAGGCATCTACGCCGACGCGGGCGAGCCGCGTCTGGCGGTGGCGGTGCGAGGCGGAGCCAGAGACACCAACCGCTTCGCGCGCGTGTTGCGCACGGCGAACGGCGGTCTGTTTTGGGACGATCTGAGTGCGAACGTTCCGGACACCGTGGTGCATGCGGTTACGCTGCACAGGGCATCGAGCACCGTGTATCTGGCGACTGACGCGGGCGTTTGGTTCGGCGTGGCGGACTTGAGCGGCGGCAGTGTGGCGGCATCGTGGTCCCGTTTGGGTGGAAACCTGCCGTCCAGCGCGGTGTACGACGTGCGTCTGGATGCGGGCGGGAATCAGATTTACGCGGCGCTGGATGGCTACGGCGTTTACGCGACTATGGCGCCGCACCGTATGCGGGAATTGCGCGTGGTGAACGCAGCCGATTTCAGTGCGCGTCCGGCGGCGCCCGGCACGCTGCTCAGCGTGTTGGGCATGCGTGTTCAGTCGGCTCGCGCGGGCGGCTTGAATGTTCCGGTGCTGGCGGCCTCCGACACCGAATCGCAGATTCAGGTTCCGTTTGAGGCGCAAGGGACGCTGCTATCGCTGGCCATGCAGGCCGATCGCGGACCGTTCACTGTTGGACTCGCGATGGAGAACGCGTCGCCGGCGATTTTTGTGGATCGCGACGGTGCTCCGATGCTGCTCGACGCCGACAGCGGCGTGTTGCTGGACGCCATGAAACCGGCACGTTCGGGCACGCGGGTACAGATTCTAGCCACCGGGTTGGGCCGCGTCCGTCCGGACTGGCCCACTGGCGTGGCGGCGCCGCTTGAAGACACGCCGCGCGTGGTGGCGCCGGTGCGCGCGTACCTGGACCGCACGGCGGTGGACGTAACACGCGCCACGCTCGCGCCCGGCTACGTCGGCTTCTATCTGATTGAAGTGCAACTTCCGGCGCTGGTGAATTCTGGTCCCGCGGAGTTGTACATCGAAACCGACGGACGCCCGAGCAATCGCGTGCCGCTATACATCGAACCTTGAGTTTCGCGGCGCGGCGGCATTCGCGGTACACTGCATCTAATCCGAGGCATTGAGAGAATGATCCGACGCGTCTTACCAATACTGCTGGTCGC
>CAZDIZ010000171.1:0-12577 GCA_964505625.1 uncultured Solibacteraceae bacterium
TAGCGCTCTACACGCTGGTGATCATCATCCTCCAGGTGAAGTAGTTTTTCTTTCCAACCGCAAAGAGCGCGCTCTCGCAAACGAGGGCGCGCTCTTTGTGTTTGTGGGGGTTCTGCTCCGCTCCCGCGTTGTGTTCAAATGTTGCTATGATCACGTTCAACCGTCTGCGCGTGGACGGTTTCCGCCGTCTCAGAAATGTCAACTTACCCCTGCGACCCCTGTGCGTATTGATAGGTGCAAACGGAGCAGGAAAGACCTCTCTCTTGGACGTCTTCTCTCTTCTTGCGGCATCCGCTCACGGAGCTTTGCGTGAGAAGGTAAGTCAATTCGGTGGTCTGCAAACGTTGCTAACCGCAGGAGATGTCGAGCGGTTGACGCTGGGTCTGTCCATGGACGTTGCCGGGCATGCTCCGCTTGAATACTCTCTGGAAATTGCGCCAAGTGGAGCTTCCTACGTAATCGATACCGAGTCATTGACACAACTGCGGCGTCCGCAGCCGCCGCCCTTCAAGCATATAGACTCCCGCGGCGCGGATGTTCGGTACTTCGAACCTGAGGAAAACCGGATTGTTCGCCCAACTTGGGACCACAATCCACTAGAGACGTCCTTGGCGCAGGTACCCAGGCTCTTCAGGGAACCCGAGGAATTCCGATTGCGCCTTGCGTCTTCAACGTTCTATCACACCTTGAATGTTGAGCCCCGTTCTTCTGTGCGGCAGCCTCAACCTATGCATCCCGCCGTTCTGCCAGGCCGGGAGGGGGAAGATCTCGTCTCTTGCTTGTATTACATGAGGGAAACCGATCCGCATCGTTTTAGTGCAGTCGAAGATACGCTGCGAGCCGCTTTCCCGAGTTTCCAGCGACTCGAATTTCCTCCGGTCGCCGCCGGTACATTGGCCATGTGCTGGCGTGAGAAGAATTTCACCCAGAGCTTCTACACACACCAACTCTCTGAAGGGACGTTGCGTTTCTTGTGGCTAACCGCGTTGCTGCAGAGTCCTGGCTTGACCGAGATGACTCTGATAGACGAACCGGAAGTGAGCCTGCATCCGGAACTTTTGAGTCTGTTCGCCGACCTGATGCGCGAGGCGTCTACCCGAAGCCAAATCGTCGTGGCGACACACTCTGACTGCTTGATACGGTTCTTGAGGCCGGACGAAGTGGTCGTGGTCGACGTGGACGATGTTGGGCACGCGCATCTCACGTGGGCTGATCAGCTCGATTTGGACCAGTGGCTGGACGAATACACACTAGGCGAAGTATGGCGCATGGGCCGTATGGGAGGCCGTCCGTGACGATCGCTTTGATCGTGGAGGGCAAGACAGAAAAAGCGTTCCTGCCGCATCTGCGCAGATTCCTGGCGATGCGCATTCCCGGAGGAAACATGCCGCGGTTCTCTCCGCATGTATGCGACGGCAGGATTCCAACGAAGGACAAACTGAGGAGAGTAGTGGAACGGCTGCTGAAGAACCACGACGCCGTGATTGCGCTGACTGACGTGTATACGGGCGGTCCGGACTTCAAGAGCGCTCAGGAAGCCAAAAAGAAGATGTGCGAGTGGGTTGGTGAGGAGTGTAGGTTCTATCCGCACGCTGCGCAGCATGACTTCGAAGCATGGCTCCTACCCTACTGGCCTGAGATTCAACGGTTGAGCGGATCGAATCGAGCCGCGCCGGCTGGTGATCCAGAGACAGTAAACCACCAAAAACCGCCAGCGCATCGTATCGCGGAAGTATTTAGGACGGGATCTGCCGGTCGTGCCTATGTCAAGACTCGTGACGCTAGTCGAATTCTGGAAGGCCGAGACCTCACGATTGCCGCTTTACGATGTCCCGAATTGAAGGCGTTTCTAAACACAATTCTGGAATTGTGTGGCGCTGCTGCAGTGTCTTGAATCCCTGGCGCTTCGCACGCCGGCGATCATCATCCTCCGGGTTCAGTAGCTTTATCTTTCCAACCAACGAGCGTGCGCCTTGTATTTATTGGAGCACTCCACGAAGCGCTCCAGTGTACACTCGTGATGGAGGCGAGGAACCTGCCATTTGAACGCATAGGCATCGATGTGAGCGTCTGCCACGGGCAGGCGTGCGTAAAGGGCGCGCGGATTCCCGTTCACCAGGTTGTTCGCATGATGGCGAACGGCGACACAGTAGACGATCTCCTCACCGACTATCCTTCGCTCACGCGCGAAGATGTTCTGGCCTGCCTCGATTACGCCGCCGAGTTGGCCGAAAAGCAGATCGCACCGACAGAGGCCGTGGCCGATGATGGGTGCGACTCCTGGTCAATGAAGACACCTCCGCACGACGGAGGAGTCGATGCCGGTCTGTAACCGACTTACCGCCTGACGCCCGACACGCAACAGGTGTCGTGGCTGGCTTCCGGGATGCGGTTCTTCAACCAACAGTGGCCGCTGGGGCCTTCCAGTTCCGCTTTCACCCAGGTCCAGGCTTTGCAGCGTGCGTCCTTCTCGCAGGCTTCGGCGCAGGGTTCAGCACTGGCCGCCGCGGGGATGAAGTCGCGGTAATCGTCGCCGTAGCGATTGATGTCCATCTCCAGTTTGTATTTTGAACTCGTCGTCTGCCCCGTGGCCGCGCCGCCGGCGCCCTTCAAACCGGATATGCAGCATTCTTCGCGAACCAACTCGGGGACACTGTCCTTCAGCCAGCAGTAGCCCATGCCGCCCGGCTCGGTGGGTGTCACTAGGGTCCAGGCTTTGCAGCGCGCGTCTTTGTCGCATGCGGCTTTGCAGGGCGTCGGATCGGAGGTCGCCATGTCGATCGAGCGAAAGTCACCGCCGGGATAGTTGGTGTTGAGGGTCCAGGCGGGACCGCTCGACGTAACAGTCGGCGTCGTGACCCGATCCTTTCTGTCATCGTATCGCCGCGCTGCCGTTCCAGTTGTGATCGGCGGCCGCGTCCCGATTCCGTCCGGTCTGCCAGGAGCGTTCGTCCGCGTGTAGCCGGCGGGAATTTCAAACAGACTCTGTGGTTGCGGGCCTACCTTCAGGTTGCGGTTTTCCTGCACGAAGCCCATGGTCTCCAGACGTATGGGCAGGTCCAGGCTGTCGGCCACCCACACGATGCTGGTCAAGGGTTGACCGTTCGGCATCGTGCCGGCGGTGACGCGCATCTTCGTGCAGGGATAGCCGAGAACCGTTTCCCGGCCCAGGCGTTCCTGCTTCATGTTGGCCAGGTCGAAATTGCTCAAGTCCAACTTGCCTTGGCGCGTGTCCGACAGGGCGCGCTCGGTGTATTGATGTTTGTCGGGATAAAGCGTCCACGTCACGCCGCGGTCCCGGCGCACGATGGTGACGATTCTGCCGAGCGGCCCGGCGCTCATGCCCTCCAGGCGGGATTTCGGCCCCGCGACGAACATCTTCATGGTTTGAATAACCTGGCCACGGTCGAGCACGACCATGTCGGTGGAGTAGTCAGTCGGCTTCGCGTTAAGACACGCGAGAGCCAACGGGAACAGAAGCAGCGAAGAGCGGATCATCGATATGCGACCTCCAGCAGCAGTGCTGTGACGGGGTCTTGGGAAGACACGGAACCGCGGGAACCGCGGCCGCGAGCGCGGAGATAAATCTCCGAGGCATGGATGATTTTCCTTGGCGGGCGCCCAGTGCGCTTACGCTATCAGATATAGTATCCGTTTCTCCGCTGGACGGGTATACCGAAATTCTATTTCGCGATCACGCTTTCGTATTGCATCTTCCCGTTGGTGTCGACGAAGCTCACCTTGAGACCTTCCGGCCCGGCTTCCAGCACCGTGTAGCCATAGAACGATCCGGCGTACAGCGTGCGAGGACCAGATTTGGCGGGCCGGATTCCTTGCCCTGCCGCGCCGTTCACGATGAAGTGCACACCGCCCTCGGGCGCAAGATGCTGCATGGTGTGCTCGTGACCGGCCATGTAAAGCTGCGCGCGGCCCTTGAGGATCGGCAACAGCTTCTGATCGTAACCCGGCGTGTCGCCGTGTCCGGCGTTCGAGTAGATCGGATAGTGTCCGTAGACAACCTTCCAGCGCGCCTTGGAGGCACTGAGCTCGCGATCCAGCCATCGCAGTTGAGTTTCAGAAAGCGCGGGCGTGCAGAGCGCGAAGAACTGCACCGGGCCAGCGGTGAAGGTGTAGTACAGCGCCGGCATGCGCCATCCCGCGTTCTTCCCAGTGAACAGGATCTCGGCGGCGGGGCTGTCGGCGAAGCCCCAATCGTGATTGCCTGTGACGGCGTAGATGGGAATGCCCAGGCGGCCGTACAGCTCGCGCCAGTCGAGGTTCCAACGCGGATCATCGGGACTGACGACGCCCTCCGGCACGATGTTGTCGCCGATAGTGATGCCGAAGTCGAACGGCTGCTTCTGATGCGCGGCGAGTGCGGCGGCGCCGGTACGCTTCATGTCGGCGCCATCGGTTCCGAAATCGCTGAATGCCAGAACGCGGATGGACTGGCGCGCGGGAATCGCTTCAAACACCGGCGGCGGCTGTTGCAGAAAATCCGGCAGCGTGCCGCCGCGCGCGGCCGTCACCCAACGTTGATGTTCCGCCGTGAGTGTATCCAGTGCCTTCGCGTCGCCCTGCTGGCGCGCTAACGCCAGGCGCTTGCCGAACAACTTCTCCAGTTGCCGCGCCTGGTGCATGCGCAGTTGGTCCAGACACAGCACGGCCACTTCGGCGTCGGCGTCCGTAGCGGCGTGGCGCTCCAGGTACTCCAGCACGGCCGGATCGGCGAACCGCCCCATGCGTTCCACCAGGAACTTCCGCACTTCGGGCGAGGGGTCCTTTTCGGCCACCTGCATGAGCGGCGCGATCATGCTCTTGTCGAACTTCTTGAGCAGGCGCCGAACCGTCTCGACGCGTTTGTGGCTGTCCGGTTCAGACAGGATGACGCTGGGATCGACCGCGGGCGCCTGGAACAACAACAGGAACGCAAGGATGGTGCTGGTCATGGTGCTTGCTAGAAGAGACGAGCTTAGCTCACTTCGGGGTTACCGTGACCGGCGCGCGCCGGAGGCGATATAGTAGGAGGTTTTAAAGAACGCTCGGCCGGAGGGCATCATGGGTGAAATGATCTGCGACGACCAGGGAAGACTGCCTTTCTACCATATCGAGGCCAACTCGATTCCTGAAGCCTATTACGAAGCCCTGAAGGTGGTTCATTATCAGGGACACACCATGCGGACGCAGTATGACCGCAAGGACAGCAGCGGCGAGTACATCGATCCGCCGGGCAAGGACGCCCGCGTGTCGCTCCGCATCCGCGACCCGTTCGCGCAGCCGCGCTTTCCCGCGCTGAGCTATTGCGAGCGCGGCAAGTACATCGCCGAGTTCCTGGGCGCGAAGGATCATCTGGTGGTTCCGTATCAGGAATTGCTGCGGCGTGTTCGCGAAGACCAGGAATTCGAAGCCACCGAATGGCCGTATTGTTACCACCAGCGGTTGGCTGCGTATCCGCGCTCGGACGGCACCACCCTCGATCAGCTTGAAATGATCCTCGACAAGCTGGCCAAGGACAACATCACCCGCCGCGCCATCGCCACCACGCGCGTGCCGGAAATCGATATGTTCATGGCCGCCGACATGCCATGCCTCGGCGAAGTGCAATTACGCGCGATCGAAGACGCGAGCCGCCGTCTGCAATTGAACATGCACACCAATTGGCGCAGCCGCGATTTGTACAAGGCCTGGGGCGATAATCTGATCGGCATCACGAATCTGCAGGCACGATTGGCGGCGCGGCTCGCTGAAAAGACCGGACGCGAAGTGGTGGCCGGTCCTTACAGCGAAGCCATCGGTTCGCTGCACATCTACGGGCAGGACTACAAATCGAAGGGCATGGAGCGATTCTTCGAACGCTTCCCGACGCGCGAATCGTTCGTGGCACGCGCACGCACGAGCGAGCAGTTGTGCGAAGCCGAGATCATCCCGCAACTCGAGGATCTGCTCAAGGAAACCACCTGGCGCTTCCCACCCGAAGCGCTCGCGCTGATCCGCGGTCTGATTGACGACTACCGTTCGGGCCGCTTCATTCCGTAACAGCTAAGAGACGGAGGCGTGGCGATGACCATGTCGAGAAGAGACTTCGCGGCGGCGATGGGATTTGCCGCCGCCGCGCCGGCGCCGGTGGCCGCGACGCTCCAGAATCAGCAATACACGGGCCTGCGAGGCTTCAACTATCAACCCAGTTGGGGCAGCAACGGGCTGGAGATCTGGAGGCAATTCGACGGCAGCTTGATGGACGTGGAGCTTGCGCGAGGAAAGAAGTATTTCCCCGCGATGGCCGCCATCCGCTTGTGGCTGAGCTGGGATGCGTTTCTGCGCAATCCGGCGCGCTTCGAATTCAATTTCGAATTGGCGTTGAGCATCGCGCACAAGCATGGGCTGAAAGTGATGCCGGTGCTGTTCAACCGCTGGCACGACGCGGCGCTGGACTACGGCGGGATTTACCTGGACCACTTCGTGCCGGGCATGAGCTGGCTGCAAGGCGGCACGAATCTGTTTCAGCCATTCCTGGATGCCGTGGTGGGCAAGCACGCCGCCGATCCGCGCGTGTTCGCTTGGGATCTCTGCAACGAGCCGTTTTCTTACGGCGCTCCGAAGTCGGAAAGCGTGCAGCCGGTTCGCACGGCCGAGATGGCGTGGCTCGAAATGCTGTACAAGGCCTGCAAGCAGCTCGGCGCGCGAGCGCCGGTGACGGTTGGTTTTCACCCCGGCGCGGACATGATCGAGACGGTGAGCGACATCTTCAGCATCCACCCGTACTGGATGCCGCCTCGCGACAAGACGACGGTGCCGGCGTCGCGCGCGAAGTACGAGCAGCGTCTGGACACCTGCGTGGAGATCGCCAACAAGTTCAACAAACCGCTTCTGGCGACCGAAACCTGTTGGGGTTCACTCAACGATGCGGACCGCGTTGAGATCATCCGCTACACGCTCGGCGAGCTTAAGAAACGCAAGATCGGCTGGCTCGCCTACCTGTTACATCACAGCCTGATCGCCGACGCGCACCGCGCGGAATACGGCCCGGTGAGCGGCCCCGGTAACCTCTCCTTCATCGAAGCAGACGGCTCCCTGAGGCCGGGTCATGGGGTATTCAACGAATACTGAAGTGGAGCAGGACGCGGCCAGTGCGCAACGCCGGCCGCGTCCATGTTCAAAGCTAGAAGCTCACGCGCAAGACGATTTGGCCTGAGCGTGGTGTCCCGGCCGGTACGGCGTTGGTGTCGATGCGTCCGAAGCCCTGTATCGTGGCGCCGGTTGTCGCGTTGTAACGCGGAGTGACGGCCGCGTTGGTGCCCGTCGGATCCGGGACCGCAGCGCGGTTGAAGATATTGAAGAACTCGGCGCGGAGATCGATCCGCACGGTTTCACGGATGTGGAAGGTGCGTGCGATGCTGGCCGATTCCTTGGGCCGCCGCTGATAGCGGTAGTCGTTGTAGTAGGGCGAGCTGCTGCCCAGTTGGCCGGCTGGCGGATCCACCCAGGCGTCGGGATTGAATACCAACGTTTTGGTTGGATCGAAGTTCCGGCTGTTGAGATCTTGAAGCAGAACCGGCTTGCCCGCCACACGGTTGGCCACGGTGCTGCGGAACATGTACGCACCCAGATTGCTGTTGGCCATTGGGACCAGAATCGGCATGCCGCTGGCATAGCGCAGCACGCCGCGCAGAGACCAATTGCTGGTCAGCATCCGCAATGCGCGATTGCCGCCGCGACTGGTGCCCGGAACCTCATAGTTGAATCCGACGGCCAGCACTTGGGGTTGATCGTAGGAACTGAAGGTCTTGTTGTTGTTGCGATTGAACGGATCGTTGATGAAGACGGAACTGCCGCCTTCATCCTGCGTGTTGGCCAGGTTCTTCGACCATGTATAAGCGACCGAGGCGTCCAAACCATGCGACATGCGCTTGGTCGCGTTCACCTGTAGCGCGTCGTACCAGGAGTTGCCCAGCGGCGCCCACAAGCTCTTGACGGTGCCGAACTGAGGGTATGGCCGCAGCGACTGCGCCACGGTGGCCGTCATGGGGAATCCCGCGTAAGGCGCCGTGAAACCGCGCGCCTTGGCGGCGGCGGAACCGAGTTGCGAGGTGAGCAGCTTCTGGTCCGTGGCGGAGGTGATGTCGATGCCAGCGGAAGCCAGCCGCTGAGGAGTCAGCGCGTTGTAGTCGACCTGGGAGTTGTTCTCCAGCCAGATCACGCGGTTACCCACATAGGCCGCCTGCACCACCAAATCCGCGGTGAGTTGCCGTTGGATGGTGATATTCCACTGCTGGATTCGCGGAGCGCGCCCGGCGTTGGGATCCACGAAAGGAATGTCCAGCGTCGTAGGCGCGGAGGTCGACGACAGGGGCCGCAGGCCGGGCGACTGGTTGTAGGCGAACAGATCGGATTGGCTGTAAGGAATGCCGTTGGCGAGCAAGAAGGCCGGCTTACCCGGCGCCGCATTGCTGACGTTGATGCTGTTGAAGCCGAAGCCCGCCGAATACGTGGAGTCTGAAGAGAGATTCGCCGAGCGGGCGTAGCTGATGCCCCATCCGGCTCGCAGCACAGTTTTCGGCGCCACCTGCCAGGCTAAGCCAAGGCGCGGTCCAATCTGGTAGGGATAGGTGGGAGCGAAGCGGCAATTGCAGCGGCCGGGACCATTGCCTTCGTAGCGCAGCGCCCCCTTCAACCCGCCGACGGTGGGGTTGGCCAACGTGGGATCGAAGCTTGCGGTGCGGTACAACTGCTCGTGCTGCACGGGCTGCAAGTCGTAGCGCACTCCGTAGTCGATGGTTAGCTTGCGGGTGGCCTTCCAGGTATCTTGCGCGAAGAAGCCCCACACCATGCGCCGGTAGAGCACGCCGCCGTACGGTCCCATCTTGCCGGTATCGGCGTAGCCCAACAGGAAGGACGCGTAGCCGTTGCCTACGATGCCGCCCGTCATAGTCTGGCTGTAGGGCAGGCCGGTTTGGGAAGCCGAGAAAGTATAGCTGCCGACGCCGGTCAGGAACGTACTCTTACCACCGATCTCCTGCGTCCACTCGCCGCCGAACTTGAAGGTGTGGTTACCGTGAACCCAGGTCAGCGACTCGGTTGCATTCGGCTTGGTGGCCAGGATGAGGTTGATGGATGCGCCCATGCCCCAGTTGGTGGTCGGCGTGAAGTTGTTGATGCTCAGGCTGGGGAAGCCAGAGTGAATGGTGCCTTTGAGACCGAGCACGCCGGCGGAATCGAAATTGGGGTCGGCGGCCTGGTCCGGATTCTGGTACCGCAGGATGCCGAAGCCGGCGTGGTTAAACAGAGTCGGACTGAGCGTGTGATCGTAAGTGACGCGGGCGGTGGTGGCGCGGATGTTCTGGTACCGCCAGCCGGAAATGGGCGTCGGCCATCCGTCCGGCCCGTTGTCTTTGTCCACGCGCTCGCGGGAATAGTAGACCGAAAGCCGCGCGTTGCCGATCACCTGGTCCACCTTGATGCTGGGGATCGACATGATCTTTCTGGTGGGCGTGTAGTTCCAGTAGTTGTTGTAGGGCTGTGTGCCGGCAATCTTGGGAGTTGGGATCAGATTCTGGATCTTCAGTGCCACTGGGTCCATGCGGCTTTTGGGAATCTGGTTGCCGGGAAAGACCTCGCGCACAATCACTCCGTCCACGGTGTGATCGGTGGTCGAGTCGTACAGCACTCCTTCGGAAAGCGTGCGGCCACTCTGGTCGGTACCGATGTTGCGTCCGGTGAGCAAAGCGGAGAAATCGCCGTTACGAAACGCTTCGGTGGGCGCGTTCAACAGGCCGCTGTAACGCATTTCCGAGCGGCGGAACATTTCATAGTTGAAAAAGAAGAACGTCTTGTTGCGGCCGTCGTAGAGTTTCGGGATGCGTACCGGGCCGCCGAGCGAGAAACCGAAATCCTGTTGGCGATCGCGGCCGCGTACCAAGTGGCCGTTGCCGTTGTTGCTCCAGGGCAGGCCGGCTGACAGAACCTCGTTGCGGAAGTAATCGTAAGCGCTGCCGTGCCAGTCGTTGCTGCCGCTCTTGGTGGTGAAGTTGATCACACCACCGCCGGCGCGTCCGAACTCGGCGGCATAGTTGCTGCTCTGCAACGTGAAGGCTTCCAGCGCTTCGTTGGAAGGCTGCGACTCTTCGGCGTTGCGGGCCTTGTAAGGATTGGTGGCGTCCTGGCCGTCAACGAGAGTCTTAAAAGTATTGTTGGGCATCCCGTTGACGCGGATGTCGATTCCATAACCGCTTGCCTCCTGCACGCCTAGCGTGGCGTTGGAAGCTCCAGGCATCAATTCCAGGAAGCCGAATGGCGTGCGAATGGCGCCCGGCCCCGTGGCGAAGTTCAGCGGCAGATCGCGCATCCGCTGGCCTCTCATCGACAGGTTGTATTCCGAGGTTTCCTGCAACATGGTGGCTTCGGCGCTCACCGTGACGGTTTCTGTCGCCGTGCCCATTTGCAGTGTTACGTCGATGCGGAGGGTACTAGCCACCTGAACCAGCGCGCGTTCCTGTGTGTACTTCTTGAACCCGGCCTTCTCGATCGTGACCGAATAGGCTCCCGAGGACAGCGAAGGAAGCGTGTAGGCCCCGGTGTCCGTGGTGGTGGTCCGGAACTCACCTCCGGTGCCTGTGTGAACCGCGGTGACCGCTGCGGCGGGCACGGCGGCTCCGGACGGATCGTTGACAATCCCCGTGATGGTGCCGCGATCAGACTGGCAGAATGCCATCGTCGTGCACAAGACAAGAACTAGAACCCAAAACCTGAGCATGTATCTCTCCCTGAAGCGGATATAACAGCGACTCCGTATGCAGTACAAGTCGTTCGACGTTTTGCGACGTTACGAAACGTTCGGCCATAGTAAAATAAGGATCTTGAGGTCTCTGAATGCTTCGGTCCGAGAATAGCTCCATCTCTGTAGAAGCGAAGCGGGCGGCGCTTCAGGAGGTGCTGAGCAGCCCCGTCTTCTCGCGCGCCGAGCAACTGCGTCAATTTCTACGGTGGATTTGCGAACGCGAGATCGACGGACGCAGCGAGTTGATCACGGAGTACGCGATCGGAGTGGAGGCTTTGGGACGGCCTCCCGATTTTGTACCGGGCGACGAATCGTGCGTCCGCACACGAGCGCATGCCTTGCGTCAGAAACTCCGTCAGCACTACGAGACGCAGGCGACCGACGCGCTCATACGCATTGAACTCCTTAAGGGGTCCTACGTACCTCGCTTTGTGGAGTGTCCGGCGAAGCCCGCCGCGCTTGACGAACTGGTCGAATCGGTTGGGTCCGAGGAAGAGGCCAGCCCGCGGCGCCAGTTCCGGTTTCCCGTCCGGATGGCGCTATTCGTTGGCGGACTCCTGTTGGGTATCGTCGCCACTGTTCTGATTTACAACCGGTTGCGTGTGCCCGAAGTGATCCGGAAGGCTTGGGGACCTCTGGCCGACGGCGACGAAGTGCTGGTATGCGTGAGCACTCCGGGCCATTTGATGGTGAATGCAGTACCCGGCGGCCCGGCGGCGCCTCGTCATCACCCCTTGCCAGACGCGACGGTACTCTCGCCCATGATCATCGAAAGCTTTCCCCACTGGAAAGCCGAAGACCTGGGCACCGAGTTCACGGTCACTTCGGTCCGTTTCGGTGAAGCGCAGGCCATGGCCACCGCGGTGCGGTTGTTGACCGACCTGCGCGTCCCATTCCGGTTGGTGTTGATGCGGACTATTGGCTGGCCGACCATGTCCGGCCGCAACATCGTGTTGCTCGGGTCGCCGGAGTTCAGCCTCACCGCGCGCCGTCTGCTTGCGCGGGCGCCCTATTCCATCCGTTACGACACGGAAGCCAGCGACCTGGCGCTTGTGGGCTCAGGGCGTAAGCTTTTGCCGCAGCGCGGCGATAAAGGATTGGTGCGCGAATCCTACGGTCTGATCACGGTGCGGCCAAGCGAAGGCGCGGCGGACGGCAATCACCGCACGGCGGTGATTTCAGGTCTCTCCTCGGCCGGAACCCAGGCCGCCATGGAGTTTTTCACTTCGGCCGGAGCATTGCGGACTCTGCGGCAGAAGACTGGCGGCGCCTTTCCCTCCGCCTATCAGGTGATCGTCCGCTGCACAGCCCACGAAGACGTGATGCTCTCTTTCGATTACTTCACCCACGCCGCGTTTTCCCAGAACTGAGCGCTGAGCGGGACCAGGCAATTGCCTACTTCGGAAGCACTGTGAGTGGAATCCGGTTCGTTGTTTCCACTTCTTCCGAGCGGCCTTCGATGAAGTACACTTCGTCTTTACTCGTCCACTCCTCGCAAACCACAGCGCCCAACCAGCACTATCGCCTGGAAAGCCGAACGTGCCCTTCGGCGGCGGAGGTGGTCCGGTCCAATCCAGTACCGGCAGTTTCTCTTCGGGTTGCTGCCCCAGAAGCAGCAATGGCCCGAGGACAACCCAGACGAAAACGCCCAGGGTCCGCAGGCCTGCACGGGCATGAATCAGATGGCGCAAAAGATGTTACCAGGGAATACTCCTGTTTGACGCTGACTTCTCTACTCACGGTTTCACTTCGCGCGATCAAACAGCGGCGCGCACCGACGTTCGGTACCTGAACATGCCCGCG
>CAZDIZ010000172.1:0-12554 GCA_964505625.1 uncultured Solibacteraceae bacterium
CGGTAGATTTCCGGGGCGGGCTTCATGGCGCGGACTTCAAAGGACAGTACGTGGCCGTCCAGATGGCGCAGAATCGGATAGTCGCGCACGACCAGCGGGAAGTGGATGGCGTTCGTATTGGAAAGCGAGTAGAGACGGTAGCGCGCGCCCAGGCCGGCCAGAAGCGAATCGTCGACTAAGGTGTGGGGCAGGAAGATGGTTCCCCAAAGCTCGCCGAAGCGTTCGAAATCGAGCTGGCAATCGAACAACCGGCAGAATTCGGCGACGAACGGACGCGGTTCGATCTCGCCTTTCTCGAACCGGTGGAACAAGTCCGACGCCCGCACGCGGCCGAGGATCTCATCGAGCGAATAGGGCGAATACGGGGCCAGCGCTTCGTACCCGCGCTTGAAGTCGAAGGGAACGATGGTGCCCCCCAGGTCGAAAAAGATTGCCTTGATCATGCTTGTGGTATTGAGAATGCAGCCTTGCGCTATCTCCCTATTGTAGCGGGAGCCGTGCGCCCCGCTTTGGTAAAATCGGATGCGAACGCCTATGACCAAACCCGTCGTTACTTTCGGTGAAATCATGCTCCGCCTGGCGCCTCCGGGTTTCGAGCGTTTCCTGCAATCGCCCCAGTTCGTCGCCACCTTCGGCGGTGGAGAAGCCAACGTCGCGGTGACGTTGGGGAGCTTTGGCATTCCGGCGCGCTACGTGACCGTTCTGCCGTCCAACCCGATCGCCGACGCGTTTTTGGGCGAGTTGCGGCGCTTCCGCGTCGACGACAGCTACGTCGTGCGCGGGAAAGGCCGCCTGGGCATCTACTTCGTGGAACCCGGAGCCAACCAGCGTCCGTCCAAGGTTGTGTACGACCGCGAGTACAGCGCTATAGCTCTGGCCAAACCCGGCGATATCGACTGGGCCAAGGTTTTCGACGGCGCGGGGTGGTTTCACGTCACCGGGATCACGCCGGCCATCAGCCAGGGCGCGGCGGATCTGGCCGTGGAAGCCGTGAAAGCGGCGCGCGGCGCGGGTTTGACGGTGTCTTGCGATTTGAACTACCGCAAGAACCTGTGGAAGTACGGCAAGACGGCGAAAGAAGTGATGACGGAGCTGTTCCAATACGTGGACGTGGGCATCGCCAACGAAGAGGACTGCCAGAAGTCGCTCGGCATCCAGGTGGACGTCGATGTGGAGTCGGGCAAGCTCGAATCCGAACAGTACCGCCAGCTCACCGATAAGGTTCTGGCCGCGTATCCGAATTTGAAGATGTTGGCCGTGACGCTCCGGGAGTCGAAGAGCGCCTCGCACAACGGCTGGTCGGCGTGTTTGAACGACCGTCAGGCGTTTCTGGTGAGCCGCCACTACGAGATCACGCATATTGTGGATCGCGTGGGCGGCGGCGACAGCTTCGCCGGCGGGTTGATCTACGGATTGCTACAGTTGGGCGATCATGCGCAGGCGCTGGAATTCGCGGTGGCGGCGTCGTGTTTGAAGCACTCGATTCCGGGCGACTTCAATCGCTATACGGTCGACGAAGTGAACGCGCTCATCAAGGGAGGCGGCTCGGGCCGTGTCCAGAGGTGAGTGGCCTATAATTGAGTTCAGGAGAGTCTCGATGCTTGGTAAGATTGCGCTCGGTTTGGCGATGTCGGTGGCCGTGTACGCCCAGGCCGTGCAGAGCGCCGCGCAACCGGCTCCCATCCGGGTCAACATCAGCGAAGTCATCGTGCCGGTTACCGTCACGGACCAGCAGGGCCGCTTCGTATCCAATCTCGAGCTCAAGGACTTCAAACTGTTCGATGAAGGCCGCCCGCAGACCATCCGCTATTTCAGCCACGAGCAGAACCAGCCGGTGGTGGTGGGCTTCCTCATCGACATGAGCAACGCCAACCGCCTGCACTGGAAGACTTACCAGGAAGCCGCTATCGATCTGGTGACGCAACTGCTCCCCGGCGACAAGCGCTACAACGGCTACCTGGTGAGTTACAGCAACGAAGCCGAGTTGCTGATGAACACCACCTGGGATTCGGAAAAGCTCATCGACAAGATCCGTAAGATGAAGCCGGGCGGAGGCGCCGCGCTCTACGACGCCGTCTATCTGGCTTGCACGCGCCGTTTGCAGGTGAAGGGCGAACCGCTCGAACCGCGCCGCGTGCTGGTGATCATCGGCGACGGGCACGACAATGCCAGCACCCGCACCATCGACGAAGTGCTGGAAGTGGCCCAGCGCAAGATGGTGACCATCTTCGGCATCAGCACCAAGGCGTTCGGATTCACCGCGGAAGGCGAAGCGAGCCTGACACGGCTCACCGGCGAAACCGGCGGACGCGTGATGTATCCGCTGGAGGGCGTCTATAAGGACGTATCCGGCTACCTGTCCACTCCGAGCGACGAAGGCAACTACGCCCTGAAGGTGGGCACCGGCGGATACGCGGCGGCCATCGCCAGCGGTATGTTCCGGGCCATCGCCGACGTTTCGGGCGAGGTGACAACACAGTACGTTCTGCGATATATTCCCGATGAAACGGATGCTCCGAAGAAGTTCCGCAACCTCCGCGTGGAAGTGAGCATCCCCGGCGTTCTGGTGCGCGCTCGGAAGGGATATTTTCCGGACAATCCCTGATGGGATTTGGCCCCGTTCGCCGATGAGGGAAGAGGGGGCTTGACGATGATGCCATCATCGGTGGTCACGACACACCGCGGGGTCTACGCGATCCTGCAAGCTGCCCTGCCGTCTCGCCCGCTCACCAACATCGGCATCTTGCTGCTCGATCCATCAAACGACAAGCTCTACATGCGCATGCGCACGGACTTGGAGCAGTTGGCCGATCCGGAAGACGCCGAAGTGCTCGCGCTCATCGAAGAGGACTTCGAACAGAAACTCGAAGAGATGGGCGGCGAAGTCTTTTTGCGCTTCCTGGAGGATACGCTGTCGAATGTCGTCCGGTTGACCGGGCGGCAGAGTGTCATGGTGCGGGATTTCGCGCGCGACATCGATAAGCTCTTCGCCAAGCACGTGCAGGCGGCCAAGGTCTCGCCCTACGTCACGCACCT
This sequence comes from uncultured Solibacteraceae bacterium, assembly GCA_964505625.1. Classification (GTDB taxonomy): domain Bacteria; phylum Acidobacteriota; class Terriglobia; order Bryobacterales; family Bryobacteraceae; genus JAJFUV01. Next base: position 3,037 of record CAZDIZ010000172.1, read on the forward strand.
GCCGCTCTACACGCTGCGCGCCGCCGCCGGCCGGTTCAAGGAAGACATGGAAGTGGAACCGGAAGACTGGATCGAAGCGCCGTCCGGCTTGCGCTTGACCGAGGACATGTTCGTGGCGCACATCTCGGGCCGCTCCATGGAACCCAAGATTCCCGACGGCAGCCTGTGCGTGTTCCGCGCGCACGTGGCCGGCACGCGGCAAGGCAAGCTGCTGCTGATTCAGAATCGCGGCACGTCCGCGAGCGGCGGGGAGTTCACCATCAAGCGCTACCGCAGCACCAAGCGCGCAACCGGCGAAAGCTGGGAGCACGAGAAGATCTGCCTGGAGCCGCTGAACCCCGAATTCGAAGCCTGGGAACTGGAGCCCTCGCAAATGGAAGAAGGCGGCCCGTACCAAGCCGTCGCCGAATTCGTCTGCGTGCTCGAACCAGCCGAGGAACCTATCGAAGGCCCCTCAGCCAGCTAGGTTGCTGAAAAGCCGGGACAGACTGCTCTGCCCCGCGTTTCACTGCGGGGGCAGAGTGGTCTGTCCCAGGTTTTTCAGCAACCAGCCAATTGCTTCAACACAAACGGCAGAATCCCACCGTAACGGAAGTAGTCGGCTTCGACCGGTGTATCCACGCGCACAACGACTTCGAACTTCTTCTCGTTGCCCGCTTCATCCACCGCGCGCACCGTGGCTTTGCGTGAACCCGCCACAGCCTCGGCCACTCCTTCGACGTGGAAGACTTCCCTGCCCGTCAGTCCGAGCGTTTCGCGATTCTCGCCCGCGCGGAACTGTAGCGGCAGAACGCCCATGCCCACCAGGTTCGAGCGGTGTATGCGCTCGAAGCTTTCCGCGATGACCGCATCCACACCGAGCAGGCGCACGCCTTTGGCGGCCCAGTCGCGCGACGAGCCGGAACCGTACTCCTTGCCCGCCAGCACGATCAGCCCGACGCCTTCTTTCTGGTAGCGCATGGCCGCGTCGTAGATGGACATCTGCTCGCCATCGGGCAGGTGCACGGTCCAGCCGCCTTCGGTGCCCGGCGCGAGTTGGTTGCGCAGGCGAATGTTGGCTAGCGTGCCGCGCACCATCACTTCGTGATTGCCGCGCCGCGCGCCGTAGCTATTGAAGTCGCGAGGGGTCACACCGTTCGCGATCAGGTAGCGGCCCGCGGGACTGTCGGCCGGAATCGAGCCGGCCGGCGAGATGTGATCGGTGGTGACCGAATCGCCCAACATGGCCAGTGCACGCAGGCCGCGGAGGTCCTTTACGCTGGTGGCCGGGTCCACCATCTGGTCGAAGTACGGCGGACGCTTCACGTAGGTGGACGTGTCGTCCCACTGGTAGAGATCGCCCTGGGGAACCGTAATTGAGTTCCAGGACGCGTCGCCCGCGAACACCTCGGAGTAGCGCTTCTCGAATTGATCGGCGCGCACCGAGCGTGCCAGCACCGCTTGCAACTCATCGTTGGTCGGCCAGATGTCGCGCAAATAAACGGGCACGCCCGATGGATCGTTGCCCAGCGGTTCTGTGGTGAGATCGATGTCCATTCGTCCGGCCAGCGCGTAGGCCACCACCAACGGCGGCGAAGCCAGGTAATTGGCTTTCACCTGCGGATTCACGCGGCCTTCAAAATTCCGGTTGCCGCTGAGCACCGCCGCCACCAGAAGCTTTTCCTTGCGCACGGCTTCGGCGACCGGCTCCGGCAATGGGCCACTGTTACCGATGCAGGTGGTGCAGCCGTAGCCCACCAGGTGAAACTTCAACTGCTCGAGCGCGTCCATCAAACCGGCTTCGCGCAGGTAATCCGAAACCACCTGCGAGCCGGGAGCGAGCGACGTCTTCACCCACGGCTTCACGCTCAACCCGCGCTCGACGGCTTTCTTCGCCACCAATCCGGCCGCGAGCATCACCGCCGGATTCGACGTATTGGTGCAACTGGTGATGGCGGCGATGACCACGGCGCCATCCCGCACGACCTGTGTTTCACGCGGCGCGGCGCCCAGCGTGGCCAGGAAGTTCTCTTTCACCTTCGGCAACTCGATGCGGTCCTGCGGGCGCTTGGGGCCGGCGAGCGACGGCACCACGGTGCCGAGATCCAGCTCGATGGTTTCCGAATACACCGGGTCGGGCGCATCGGCGGTGCGGAACAAGCCCTGCTCCTTGGTGTAGGCTTCGACCAGCGCGACCAGTTCCGGCGGACGGTTGGTCATGCGCAGGTAGCCGAGCGTCGCTCCATCGACGGGGAAGAACCCGATGGTGGCGCCGTATTCGGGACCCATGTTGGCGATGGTGGCGCGATCGGCCAGACTGAGCGCGTCGAGACCGGGCCCGTAATATTCGACGAACTTACCGACTACGCCGCGCTTTCGCAGCATCTGGACCACCGTGAGCACCAGGTCCGTCGCCGTGGCGCCTTCCGGCAGCTTCCCGAACAGCTTGAAGCCCACCACCGGCGGCAGCAGCATCGAGATGGGTTGGCCGAGCATGCAGGCCTCGGCCTCGATTCCGCCCACGCCCCAACCCACCACGCCCAGGCCGTTGATCATGGTGGTGTGCGAATCGGTTCCGACCACCGTGTCCGGATACACCAGCGTCTGCCTGCCGCCGTTCGATGAAAACACCACCGGCGCCAGGTATTCGAGATTCACCTGGTGCACGATGCCGGTGTCGGGCGGCACCACGCGGAAGTTGCGGAACGCCGATTGTCCCCAGCGCAGAAACGCATAGCGTTCGCGGTTGCGCTGAAATTCGATGAGCGCGTTGGCGCCGAAGGCGTCCGGAGTGCCGTACTCATCCACTTGCACCGAGTGGTCGATCACGAGGTCGGCGTTCAGCAGCGGGTTGGCGCGGCTCGGATCGGCGCCCATCTTCTTGAGCGCGTCGCGCATGGCGGCCAGATCCACCACCGCCGGAACGCCGGTGAAATCCTGCAACAGCACGCGCGCCGGCATGAAGTTGATTTCCTTCTCCACCGGTACGCCGTCCCAGCGGGCGACGAACTCGACATCGGCGGCGGTTGTCGAACGGCCGTCCTCATGCCGCAGCAGATTCTCCACCAGAATGCGGATGGAATAGGGGAGCCGCGCGAGGTTGCCGAAGCCGGCCTTTTCCAGAGCGCGCAGACTGAAATAATCGTAGCGGGCGCCGCGCACTTCCAGTGTCGCGCGGGCGCCGAAGGAGTTCTTCGAGATCATAGCCGCCCCTCGGAGTTTCTGGGTCCAGGTCCCGAAACTCGATTACATGTATTCGGGCACGTCGATCCCCAGGATGCCGAGCGTGCCTTCCAACTGCTTACGGAAATAGTCCGTCATCCACAACAGGAACGCGCGTTTTTCGCGGTCTTCCTCTTGCAGGACGGGATACTCGTGATAGAAAGTGTTGAACGCCTGCGCCAACTGGAAGGCGTACTTCGCCACGTGCGCCGGCTCGCCGCTGGCCACCGCGCGTTCGATCGCCGCGTCGGCCTTCGACACCGCCAGCAGCAGTTGCCAGCAGTTCTCGTCCTCAAGCTGGCGCGACAGAGCTTCCTGGCTGAGTTCGGCGCGGAAGTCCGGCAATGTTCCGCCGCGTTCGGCGAGCTTGCGCAAAATATTGCGCGCGCGCACGGCGGCGTACTGCACGTACGGCCCGGTTTCACCCTCGAAGCTGAGCGCTTCCTGAAAATCGAATGCGATCACGCTGTTGCGCGTGTACTTGAGCAGGAAGTAGCGCAGCGCGCCCACGGCGATCCCGGTGGCCACCTGCCGGCGTTCCTCGGCCGCGGCTTCCGGATGCCGCGAATCGACTTCGCGCAGCGCTTCCTCGATCAACTTATCGATCAGATCGTCAGCCTTGACGCCCAGACCCTTGCGTCCGGAGACCTCCACGTAGGGACGGTCCCGATCCTCTTCCGGAATCCGGATACCCAACTCGGCCGCGCAGCGCAGCGACAGCGCCACCATCTCGTAGGAGAAGTGTATGGAGCGGTCGGCCTGCTCGTTGAAACCGAGCGCGCGCAACCCGGCGGCCACCACGTCCTGCAAATAACTCTGACGCGAGTCGATGACGTTGTAAACGCGCGTGCCGCCGCCGAACGAAGGGGCCTGACCGTTGTCCGCTTCCGTGGTCGAAACCCAGATCCAACGTCCGTCCGGATACTGGCTCCAGTGGCGATAGTGGAAATCCTTGCCGAGCAGACCGAACTTCCAAAGCTGATAGGCGATGTCCTTGCCGACGTAGGTGACGGTGCCGTTCGAGCGCACGATCACCTTGCTCGAATCGTCGCCCGCGTCGTCCTTGAACGCACTGCCGGGCATCACCCAGCAGCCGCTGTTCTTGCCTTCGGTTTCGAGATAGATCGCCTTGCGCTCCTTGAGCAGTTCGAAAGCCGTCGCCCAGAATTTTAGATGCAGAATCTCGCTTTCGCGTGGCAAGACATCGTAAACAATTCCCAGGCGCCACATGGTGGCCAGGTGCGCCTTAACGATGGCGTCGGCAACCACGTGTCCCAACTCAGCCTGAGCGCCTTCGCCGGCTTCGATCGAGTGCAGCGTTTCCTGCCGCCACTCGCGCGCTTCCGGGTTCGTGTCGTAGTAAGCCGACACGCGCGAATAGAGGTCCCAGCACAGATAATCGAAGCGAACCGAGGGGTCCGCAATCAGCGCGCACACCTCATCCACGGTGCGGTGTTCCATGTAGTGGAAACCGACCACCACGTCGGCCACCTGTACGCCGGTGTTGTCGATGTAATTCTGCACTTCGACCTGAGCGCCGGTCGAACGCAGCATGCGCACGAACGTGTCGCCGAGCACCGCATTGCGCAGATGCCCGATGTGCGCCGCCTTGTTCGGATTGATATTGGTGTGCTCAACGATGATCTTCTCGGCGCGACTGGCCGGAGCGCGGAAGGATTCATCCAGCAATCCGGCGGCGTAGTAGCCGCGATCGAAACGCACATTGATGTAGCCGTTGCCGGCTACTTCGAACGACGCGACACCCGGCGTGCCGCTCAAACCCGCGACCAGGTCGAGCGCGATGGCCTTGGGAGCCTTCTTCAACTGGCGCGCCAGTTGAAACGCGATCGGGAGCGCGATTTCGCCAAAGCTGGTCTGTTTCGGTTGCTCGGAAGCGGCCTGCGCGTCAAGCCCAAAGCGCTCGCGTAAATGAGCCGACACCGCCTCCTGGATACGTTTTTCAATGAGAAGGAACACTAAGAAAAGTATAGCAATCCGCGCGGTTACGACCCTCGGCGGCCCGAGCCAGCAATGCCCAGCGTGATGGCCAATTGCCCGGCATAGTAAGTGGTCCAGATCAACAAGGACGCATAAGGAACCGGCATGCGGAACTTACGGATTGCGAGAATCGAATCGGAAATCAAAAACAGAACGGCGCCGATGGCCACCCAACGCGCCGGCAGACGCACCGCGATGGCGCTCACCACCATCGCCGTGATGGCGGCGATGTAACACATCACCGGAACGGCGAGCTTGCCGGTGGCCGGCACCAGCCACGCGCCCAGCGCCAGACTGTACAGAACAACCACCGCCGCCGCGGCGCCGAAGCGCGGCTTGCGCCAACGCCGCACGAAGGTGAAGACGTAAACCAGGTGCGAAGCCAGAAACGCGCTCAGTCCGGCGAGGAACCACCCGCGGCCCAGAGCGAGCAGCGCGTCGCCGGCCGCGGAAAGCGTTAGGGCAACGCCCAAATCCACGTGGCGGTTGCGGAAGGCGTAGCACGCCAGCAGCGCCACCGGCAGTGTCTTCAGCACCACCATGCCGGGCAAAGAATGCCACTGCGTCACCGCCAGATAAGCGGCACTCACGGCAATCGAAACGATCACGAGTATCATCGGCACACCGGGTTCAAACAGGCAGTCTAGCGTGATTCCGGACACCTTCGCCCGTGATATATTATCGAGAGTTCTAAGTCTTAAACTGAGGTGCTGTATGCCGCGCTTTTCCTGGGTTCCCAATCCGGCCGTCCGGCCATTGTTTTTGCTTCCCGCACTCTGCACGCTGCTGTTTGGCGCCGGCGCGAAGATTCAGTACGCGGACCTTCCACTTCGCTTCGAATCGCACCCGGGGCGGTTTGTGGCGCGAGGCGCAGGTTACGAATTCTCCATCACGCCGGAGGGGGCGGTGCTCCGCGCGGCGAGTCCGCGGGCAGCCGAAGTGTCGATGCGGCTCGCGGGGTCGAATGGAAATGCACCCATGGAAGGTGTGGATCAGTTGGCGGGCACCAGCAACTACTTCGCCGGCGCCGATGCGGCGAAGTGGGCGACCGGCATCGCCAACTACCGCAAGGTGCGCTGCCGGAACGTGTACCCGGGCATCGATATCGTTTTCTACGGCAACCATCGGCAGCTCGAATACGACCTGGTGCTCGCGCCCGGTGCCGATCCGAGGCGCATCGCGATCGACTTTCGCGGCGCTCGAACTCTGCGCCTCAGTCCCGAAGGCGATCTGCTGATTGGTCTGGCCAGCGGTGAGATGCGCATGCACAAGCCCCGCACCTACCAAGGCGCTCGGACCGTCGCCACCAGCTACAAGATCGCCAACGGCACACGCGTATCGTTTGAACTGGGCGAATACGATACGCGGCAAGCGCTGGTGGTCGACCCGGTCTTGAGCTACGCGACGCTGCTCGGCACCACGCAGTACGACCGTTTGGAAGGCATGGCCGTGGACGGCGCGGGCAACATCTACGTGGCCGGCTCGGCGTACACCTCGAACTTCCCCACCACGGCCGGCACCGTGCAGAGCACGCGCGACATGACCAAGAACGGATACCTCGCCTACATCGCCAAGTACAATGCCGCGGGCGACGCGTTTGTCTACTGCACGTATTTCGGCGGCACGACCACGACCTACGGCTACGCCATTGCCGTCGACAAAAGCGGCTATGCCTATCTCACAGGCGGCACCACGTCAAGCGCATTCCCCACCACAACGGGCGCGTACCAATCCGCAGTCAAAGGTAGCGAAGATACCTACGTCGCAAAGATCAGCCCGGACGGCAAGACGCTGGTCTACGCAACCACCATCGGCGGCACCGGCCAGGACGTGGCGCGAGCCATCGCCATCGATTCATCCGGCAACGCTTACATCACCGGCTACACCACGTCCACCAACTATCCGATGAAGACTCCCATACAAGGCAGCCGGACAACCGACTCTCCTTACGAGGCCTTCGTGACCAAACTGAACGCAACGGGCACCGACCTTGTGTACTCAACGTATCTCGGTTCAGCCGGTGACGAATGGGGGCGTGGAATCGCGGTGGATGCAAGCGGCGCCGCTTACGTGACGGGCTATACCAGTTCGCCGTACTTTCTCACGCGCAACGCGGCGTACCCAAACACGTTCTCGAAGCTCGTCCACAAGAGCACAAACTCCGCCGCGAATTGGACGCCCGCCGCAACCGGGCTTGCTTCCACGCAGGTTAACAGCATCGTGGTGGATCCGAAAGATCCGAAGACTCTCTACGCGGGCACCGCCCAGCACGGCGTATTCAAATCGATCGACTCAGGCGCCACCTGGCGATACGCCGGCAACGCCATGACGCGGCTCAATATTTCCACGCTGCTGATCGACCCCGACGACTCCAAGGTTCTCTACGCCGGAGGCAGCGGAACATACTACAAATCCACCGACGCGGCGGCATCGTGGCGATCGGTCCAATACGGACAGGTCCCGTCCATTCGTTCGTTTCTGCTGTTCAAGGACCCGTCGGATTCCAGCGCGAAGCCGGTCTTGTATGCCGCGACAAGTATGTCCGTGGCCCGGTTGCAGGTTTCGTATGACGACTACGCGTGGTACTCTGTCACCTCGCCGGGAGCGCTCGGCTCGCTCAACGGACTGCTGGTGGATCCATCGAATTCGAAAGTCTGGTACTGCAACGGAACCGACGGCGTATGGAAATCCACCGATCAGGGCGTGACGTGGACGAAAACATCGAGCGGCCTGCCAACCACTTCGGGGACATCGACTGTCTATGCGTTGTTGCTGGATCCATCGCGGACCAGCACGCTCTACGCCGGCACGGGAGAAGGCGTGTACAAGAGCGTGAACTCGGGGCAGACCTGGACCGCCGCGAACACCGGGCTCACCAACACTTCCTATGGCAACATCGAAGTGCACCAGATGGTGTTTGACCCGAAAAACACCAACACGATTTACGCCGCCACCAACGGCGGCTTGTTCAAGACCACCAATGGCGCGTCAGGTTGGACGTCGATGAGCCAGGGCCTGAGCGACCTGGAGATGACCGCCGTGGTGGTGGACCCGGTTACTTCGTCGAATGTGTACAGTGGCGCCTCGGCCGGAGACGACATCTTCATCACGAAACTGAACCCGGCGGGGAACCTGGCGGAGTACTCGACGTTCTTCGGCGGCGCGGGCAACGACGAAGGCCGCGCCGTGGCCGTGGATGCCTCGGGCAACGCCTACGTCACCGGACGCACGAAGTCCAGCGATTTCGTCACCACGCCGGGCGCGCTGCGGACAACGCCCGACGCGCGGTGGAACGCCTTCGCGACGAAACTCACCGCGGCGGGCGCAGTGGCGTACTCGACGATCCTCGGCGGTACCAGCGAAGAATGGGCCGACGGCATTGCCGTGGACGCAGCCGGCTGCGCGTACGTCACCGGCTATACATCGTCGCGCGATTTTCCCGCCGTCGAACCGCTCACCACCGGCCCCGGCGTGCCCGCCGACGCTTTCATCGCCAAGCTGAATCCCGCTGCGAGCGGTCTGGTGTTCTCGACACGGTTGGGTGGCAACTCAGTCGATAGCGGCAAGATCGTTGCCGTGGACGCGGCCGGCGACATCTACGTCGCGGGCGAAACCTACTCGACGGAGTTCCCGGTCACCGCCAACGCGCCGCAGAAGGTGTTCGGCGGCGGCACCGTGGACGGATGGCTCGCCAAGCTCACCGGCATTCCGAAACTCGACGCGCCTTCGGTGGTGGCCGTGAAGCACGGAGCAAGTTGGCTGGATGGCGCGGTGGCGCCAGGTCAGATCGTGGTGCTGGGCGGCACGAACATCGGCCCGCCCGCGATTGTGACGCTCGCGCTCGATGCAAGCGGCATGGTTGCCAAACAACTCGGCAACACCAAGGTGTACTTCGACGACACGCCCGCCGCCATTATCTATGCGTACTCGACGCAAACCAGCGTCGTGGTTCCGTACAGCGTCTTCGGAAAGAGCGCGACGCTGATCACGGTGGAATACAACGGCGTCCGCTCGCCGGCTTTCCCCGTGGCGGTTACAACGGCGGCTCCCGGCTTATTCGCGGCGAACGCTGCCGGTTCCGGCCCTGGCGCCATCCTGAATCAGGACAACACAATTAACTCCGAAGCCAATGCCGCCGCCATCGACACGATCGTGGTGCTCTACGGCACGGGCGAAGGACAGACCGATCCGCCGGGCGTGGACGGACAACCGGCGACGAGTTCATTTCCGAAGCCGCTGCTCCCCGTTTCGGTCACCATTGGCGGAATCGATGCGAAGGTCGAATACGCGGGTGCAGCGCCGTACATGGTGGCCGGCGT
>CAZDIZ010000173.1:0-10627 GCA_964505625.1 uncultured Solibacteraceae bacterium
TGGACCCCAAGACACTCAAGCGCGAAGAAGTCACTACGCTGGTGCATCCGACCGGCCTCGCGCAGTATGTTCCGCGCGGCGCGGTCGATCACAACGGCGACCTGTTCTTCGCTCACGTGGGGGAGCGTCCCAGCGGCATCTTCAAAGTGTCGATGCCGGCCAATCGCAAACGGAAGAACGCACATCTTCCGATCCGTATGTGGGGCTAGGAGGGCGCCATGCAGAACAAACCCAGATTCGACAGAAAGTCACCCGAAATCCAGGCGTATCTCAAAGACGTCGCCCGCACGTTCACACGCGAAGGGACGTTGGTCGCCTGCGACACCTGCATGCCCGGCATGACCGTGCCTATCCCGCACGACGAGAGCCGCATCACGGCCGTCGATGTAGTCGCCGATGGCAGCATCTACGGCGGCACCAGCGGCCACCGCTCGCACTTGTTCGTGGGCTGCTTCCATGGGTTGACGGGATTGATCTTCGACATCGGCGTCATCGAAGGCGCCAACGGTTGCGCGGCGGTCTGCTGCGGTGAAAAGCGCGTGGTGGCGTTCGCCAACGGTGCGAAGGGCGGCCGTGCGGTGAGCGTTCCACTGGTGCGTCTGTTCGGCACCGACTACATACAGGAGTGGGGCGTGCGGCGCCCGCCAATCGAAGATCACGGCGAGTGCGCGCCGGGGGAGGCGGTCATCGCGGCCGTCGCGACTCCTTCGCGCAAGCAGGTGATTGGCGCGACCACGCATCATCTGTTCACGCTGGATATCGACGCGCCGAAATCGCGCGTGGTGGGCGAAGTGCCGCAAGGCGGGAAGATCGCCGTGGGTTCGCGCGGTGGGGTTTTCGGGCGCGACGAAGGCGGCTATCTGTGGCGCTACGATCCCGAACGGCAGACGCTTGAGCGTAAGGCCGTGAAGCTTCCGGCCGGTGATTGGAGCCAGCCGCTCCAGTGGGCGCGCGACGCTCACGACGGTTTGCTCTACACCGCCGATGCGCAAGGTGAGTTGTTCTCCTTCAACGAAGCCTCCGGCTTCAGCGCTCCGCTCGGACGCACCATGATCGCTCCGGTGGGGCCTATGGCCGTGACGTTCGACGGGCGTCTGTTCGGCTCCTGCGGCGAAGAGATCGCCAAGATGTTCTGCTACGATCCCGGCCGGCGCCAGGTCACCAATCTCGGTGTGGCGGTGTCCATCATCGGCCGCCGCCGCTACGGCTACGTGTTTGGCGATGCGGTTACGGGCATCGACGGCGAAATCGTGTTCGGAGAAAACGACAACGGCGGACACCTGTGGTTGTACTTCCCGCGGGTCAACGCGCGGGCTTAGCCGTCAAATACTGAAACTGTACATTCGCGCTGAGCGCAACGCGAAGACCAGTTGCACGCGCTTGCCGCGCAGGTGCTTCAGGTCCGCGCCGCGCCAGCGGCAATGCGCATCCACGTGGTCGCCGCGAACGGGCGTGCAGCGCTCCACTGAGAGCCGCTCGTCGCCGAGCACGCCGACGCGCACTTCGCCGCCCGTGGCGTTCACCAGCAACTTGTCGCCGGTCACTTCCACCGGCCGCGTGATGACCGTCGCCGCGTCGTGCGCTTCCATCGCCGCGAAGCCGTCCGGACGTAGATGCGCCAGACAAAGAAAACCGTCGCGCCATCCGGTGTGCGGACCGTTGCTCGCACCGTAGTAGAGCCGTATCTCGTTGTCCAGCACGACGGGCGTGGCCGCGGCATACACGCAGCCGCTGTCGCAGGCGCCAGCGCCGCCTAGCGGAATGAGCGGATTGCCAGCATCAACGCGCTCCCAGCGCACGGTGTCCGCGCTCCAGGCAAGCTCGCACGCCACCGTGTCGCTGGGTACGTGGAACAACATCACCAGCCCAAGATAGAGGCCCGCGTATTCGAAGATCGGCATGGCGTACGTCTGACTCTCGGGCGTCTTCGCGTCCGCGCGGAGAATTTCGACGGCTTTGGTCCAGTTCGAAAAATCCGTGCTTTCGCAGCGCCCCACCAGACGCTGCTTGGTGGCGCGATCCCAAAGGCGTGTGATGCCGGCGTAGCGTGAAAGCGTGCTCGCCCAAATCGCATTGTTGTGTGTGTCGCCCACGGCGCCGATAGAGGGGAAGGGAATCGGCTCCGTCCAATGCAGACCGTCGCGCGAAAATGCGCCTGACGTCAGGCGGTCTTGAAAGAACATTTTGTAGCGCCGGCCAGGATCGCGCTCCCGCGCGTCGCGAAACACGCCGGCTCCGTGAGGACCGCGCGCGACCAGGTTGTTCTCGCGCGAGCCTTCGAATTCAACCAGGCCCAGCGCGGGCTTGTTCCATTTGAATCCGTCGCGGGATTCCGCGTAGCAGACGCCCATCTCGCGCTTCCGCGGACGGTACCGCGCCGTCTTCCGCTGATTGCGCGTCGTCGCGCGCGCCGCTTCGTCCACAATGAACGGACTGTACCAGCAACGGTACATGCCGGTTGCGGGCTCGCGTAATACGTTCGCGTAGAGGTTGTCGAAGCGAGCCTCCCACGGTTTGTCTTCGCCGAATAGTGGATTTCGCGAGTCTTTGCGCACCGTGCCAACGCGCAGGGCCGCGTGCTCAACGCGCTCCACCACGCGGCTATCCAGAAACAGATACCGTTGCCTGGCTTCAGCGGCGCGCATTGCCGCGCCCATCGAAGTTAGGAATTCGCGTCTGCTTGGCTCGAACACGCTAAGGGCGTCCATTTCCCTATACAGTACACTGGTAGCTCCACCAACATGAACGGCAATACCCTCACCCGACGCACCTTTCTAGCCGCCACGGCTCTCCCGCTGGTGGCTGCGCCCGAGCGGCCGAAGATCAAAAAGCTCGGGACCATCGATCTCGACTTGGTCGAAGTCACGCCCGTTGTTTGGCGGGGAAGCCTGTATCGCTCCGAGTGGGTTCGCTCGGGCTACTGGGCCAACGCCGAGCACAAAGACCACGTCCGGTTTGTCGAACGCTCCACCGGCCGCGCCACGCCCGCGTTCGCGCACGGACACCAGTTCGCCAGTGCGTTTGTGGACCGGGATACGATGTATGTGACCGCCGTCGAAAAAGGTGGCCAGCCCATGCTGCGCATGTTCGCTTCGCGTGACCTGGAGAAGTGGGATTCCTGGACCGTGCTCAACATGCCCGGCTGGGGTGTTTTCAACACATCCATTTGCAGGGCGAGAGACCACTACGTGCTGATGTTCGAAATCGACAAACCCAAGGAGGAAGCCGGCCGCGCCTTCACCGCCCGATTCGCCACGTCGAAGGATCTGCGCCATTGGGAACTGACTCCTTCTGAGTGCGTCTACGCCAAGGATCGTTACACCGCGCCGCACTGCCTGCGCTATCTGGATGGTTGGTACTACAACTTTTTTCTGGAGGCCTTCCAAGGTTACGAGATGCGCGTAGTGCGTTCGCGGGACCTGATCCATTGGACGCCCAGCCCATTGAACCCAGTGCTGAAAGCGTCCGAGGAAGACCGCAAGATCGCCAATCCGAAGTTGACCGCCGAGCAGCGCAAGCGCATCGCCACCGCCGTCAACTGCAACAACTCCGACATCGACTTCTGCGAGCTCAAGGGCCGACTCTGGATCAGCTATTCCTGGGGCAATCAGAAAGGCGTCGAACACCTCGCCGAGGCCGTCTACGAAGGCACCGAGGCGAGCTTCCTGACGAGTTGGTTCCCGGAGTAACTGGTAGCCAAATGCACCCCACACGCAGGAGTTTCTTGTCCCTCGCCGCGGCGCCTTTATTCGCCGGGGCCGTCGAACGTCCGCGCATTCTAAAGCTGGGCACCTACGATCTGGACATGGTCGAGGTGACGCCGGTTGTCTGGAAAGGCCGCCTGCATTACTTCGAGTGGGTGCGGTCGAACTACTGGGCGAACGCGAGCCGCAAGGACTACTTCCGTTTTCTGGATCGCAAGACCGGACGCGTCACTCCGGCTTTCGCCGAAGGGCACCAGTTCGGAAGCGCTTTTCTCGACAACGGAACGATGTACGTCACGGGCGTGGAGAAGGGCGGCCGGCCACTGGTGCGGATGTTCGCTTCGCGCGATCTGGTGAGATGGGACTCCTGGACGGTGCTGGACTTGCCCGGCTGGGGCTTCTTCAATACGTCGATTGCGAAAGCCGACGGCCGTTACGTAATATCGCTCGAGATCGACAAGCCCAAGCAAGAAGCCGGGCGCGCCTTCACGGCGCGCTTTGCGACATCGAAGGACCTGCGCAACTGGGAGCTTACGCCCTCGAATTGCGTCTTTTCGAAGGATCGTTTCACCTCCCCGCATTGCCTGCGCTATCTGGATGGGTGGTACTACAATTTCTACGTCGAGGCCATCAACGGATACGAGACCTACGTCGTGCGCTCGCGCGATCTTGCGAAGTGGGAGCCGAGTCCTTTCAATCCGGTGCTCAGTGCCTCGGAAGAAGATCGCAAGATCGCCAACCCAAGTCTGACGTCCGAGCAAAGGTCGCGTGTGACCAAGGCCGTGAACATCAACGCTTCCGACATAGATTTTTGCGAGTACAAGGGACGCCTGCGTATCACCTACTGCTGGGGAAACCAGACGGGCATCGAACACTTGGCCGAGGCCGTCTACGATGGTAGTGAAGCCGATTTCCTGAGGGCTTGGTTCCCTGAGAAATAAGTTGTCTGTCTCGTAACCGGCTCACCGGTACGGCACGTCAGAAAAGGGGTCTGTCCCCTTTTTGTGTGAGATGAGATTCAGTGTCAGCATGGCGGATGCGGGTAAGCGCGTGGACGTATATCTGCGCGACCAGATGCCGCTCTATAGCCGCGCGCGTCTGCAAAGCTGGATTCGCGGCGGCCGCGTGCTCGCTAACGGCGCGGTGGTGAAATCGTCCCACGTATTGCAGGGAACGGAAACTCTCGACGTGGAGCCGGAAGCCCTGCCGCCTCTCAAAGCGCAACCCGAGGCGCTGCCGCTCGCCGTGCTTTACGAAGACGATGACATCGTGGCCATCGACAAGCCCGCCGGCATGATCGTTCACGCTGGCGCGGGCTGCAAGACGGGTACCCTGGTGAACGCGCTGCTGCACCGTTTCGAATCGCTGTCTGGTGTGGGCGGCGAGCTGCGGCCCGGCATCGTGCACCGCTTGGACCGCTTCACCAGTGGCGTGATGCTGGCGGCGCGGCACGACCTGGCGCATCGCCGCCTGGCCGCGCAGTTCGCCTCGCGCACTACCGAAAAGACTTACATCGCGCTTGTGCACGGGCGCCTGGCCAAGGACGAAGGCCGCATCACCAAGCCCATCGCGCGCGACCCGCTGAAACGAATCCGCATGACGGCGCGCCTGGAACGAGGCCGCCCCGCCATCACCGAATACCGCGTCCTGCGGCGCTTCGAGCAGGGCTTCACGCTGATTGAGGTGCGCATACACACCGGACGCACGCACCAGATCCGGGTTCACTTTGCCAGCATCGGCCATCCGGTCGCTGGCGATCAACTCTACGGCGCTCCAGCGAAGATCAAAAACCGGCCTCCGCTGAACCGCTACTTTCTGCACGCCCACCGCATACGGTTCGAACATCCTATGACCGGCGCCGCGATGACCATCGAATCCCCCCTCGCGGCCGAGCTTGAGCGGTGGCTCGAAGGACTCCTATAATCAAAGCGAGCCGTCATGAAACTACTTCAAGCCTTCGCGATTTGTGTCTGCGCCGCCGTCTTCACGTTGTGCGCGCAAGCTCCGGCTCCGCAGACGCCGCTTCCCGGTGCTGACGACCAGAACCGGATCGTGCTGGATGTGACGCGCGTCAACATTCTGTTCACGGTGAGCGACAAGAAAGGCCGCTTCCTGACCAACCTCACCAAGGATGATTTCGAAGTCTACGAGAACAAGAAGCAGCAGAAGATCATGGAGTTCATGGCGGAGAGCGACCTGCCTTTGCGCCTGGCCATCCTGATCGACACCTCCAACAGCATCCGCGAGCGGTTTAAGTTCGAGCAATCCGCCGCCATGGAGTTTCTCAACACGCTGCTGCGCCCGCGGCAGGATCGCGCCATGGTGGTGCGCTTCGACACCAATACGGAACTGGTTTCGGATCTGACCGACGACCTGCGCAAGCTCGGCACGGCCATCAACAACCTGCGCCCGGGCGGCGGCACGTCGATGTACGACGCCATCTTCTACGCCTGCCGCGACAAGCTCATGCTGGATCAGCCGCGCAGCAAGTTCCGCCGCGCCATGGTCATCGTCGGCGACGGAGACGACAACGCCAGCCGCTACACCCTGGGGCAGGCTCTCGAAATGGCGCAGAAGGCCGACGTGGTCATCTACACCATTTCCACCAACATCAGCCGCATCGACACCAGCGGCGACAAGGTGCTGCGCCACATGGCGTCGGAAACCGGCGGGCAGGCGTTCTTTCCCTTCAAGGTCGAGGACCTGTCGCAGTCGTTCGAAAACATCGCCAACGAACTGCGCCACCAGTACAACATCTTCTACCGGCCCGAGCCGCTCAAAGCCGACGGGCTCTATCACAAGATCGAGATGCGGGTTACCAACCGCAAGGATGTTGTCGTGCGAGCCCGCAAAGGGTACTACGCGCCTCGTATGTAATGCGGCGTGAGCGCTGCCGCCACGGTATAATTGGCTGTCAGGCGAGGACTCTCACACCCCTATGGATGAAAAAGAAAAAGCGCGTGTACTGGGCGTAACGCTGGGCCAGATCGAAAAGCAGTTCGGCAAGGGCTCCATTGTGCGGCTGGGTTCGAAAGAAGCCATCCTGCCGGTGGCCGCCATTTCCGCGGGCGCCATTTCGATCGACTTCGCGCTCGGCGTGGGCGGGTTCCCGCGCGGGCGCATTTGCGAAATCTTCGGTCCGGAATCCTCGGGCAAGACCACCATCGCGCTGCACGTCATCGCCGAGGCACAGAAGGCCGGCGGCATGGCGGCGTTCATCGACGTCGAGCACGCGCTGGATCCGATTTACGCGCGCAAGCTGGGCGTGGACGTGGACAACCTGCTGGTATCGCAGCCGGATTACGCCGAACAGGCGCTCGAGATCACCAGCGCGCTGATCAGCTCCGGTTCGATCGACGTGCTGGTGGTGGACTCGGTGGCGGCGCTGGTGCCCAAGGCCGAACTCGACGGCGAGATGGGCGACGCCTTCGTCGGCATTCAGGCGCGCCTGATGTCGCAGGCCATGCGCAAGCTCACCGGCATTGTTTCCAAGTCCAACACGTGCCTGATCTTCATCAACCAGATCCGCGAAAAGATCGGTGTTATGTTCGGCAACCCCGAAACCACTTCGGGCGGCCGCGCGCTCAAGTTCTATTCGTCGGTGCGCGCCGATATCCGCCGCATCGCGGCCATCAAGGAAGGCGACGCGGTCACCGGTAATCGCACCAAGGTCAAGATCGTCAAGAACAAGGTTGCGCCGCCGTTCAAGGAAGCCGAATTCGACATCATGTACGGCGAAGGCATTTCGCGCGAAGGCGATTTGATCGATCTCGGCGTGGCGCAGAACCTGATCGAGAAGAGCGGCTCCTGGTATAGCTACAAGGGCGAGCGCATCGGTCAGGGCCGCGAAAACGCGCGCCAATTCCTGCGCGACAACGCGGACATTCGCGCGAAGGTCGATACGGAGTTGCGCGCCGCGTTGGGCATTCCACAACCCATCGCGCAGCCGGCGGCAGTCACTCCGGAACCAGCCAAGGCGGCTCCCGCGGCCAATCGCGGGCGTTGACGAAGGGGAAGTTCTACTTACCGCTGAGGATGAAGGTAGGCGCGGGGCCGGCCACGGTCGAAAAGCCCGAGGCCGTCGCCGTGGACAGCCAACCCGAGCAACCCTGCACTCTGCCCATGTAGGCGTGCGGGTGTACGTCGACCTGCATCTCTTTCACTTCAAGTTGCCCGTAGCGGTAAATCGGGAACTGGCTGCGGACCACTTCCACGCGCTCCTGCACCACGTAAGGCGTGCGCACGGCGATGCGCAGCGCGCGCTCCCATCCGGCGGCATCGGTTTCCCAACCGCGATAGGTGTGCAACTCGGCGCTGCCGTCGTTGGGACGCAGCAACAGATTCTCGCGGTTCTTCAGAATGAAATCGATCAGATCGATGGTCTTGTCTTTGTAGCTGACGTTGGCCGGCGCCACCACGCGTGTCCAGGGAATGTAGTCGCGAATGGCGCGCCGCTCAATGGCTGGGAACTTGGCCGTGATGGTCTCGTCGGTCAGCAGGTCGAACAGCGCCTTCTTGTGGGCCAATTCGGACCGGAAACTGTTGACAACGCAGACCTTTCCTTCGCGATAGGCGCGCACCAGCGGATGCGCCAGATCGAAGCGCAGCAGAAACTCCTGCACCTTGACGCGGCGATAGACCAGGTCCACCACGAAGTCGCCCTGCCGCAGCACGCCGCCGCGATATTCGAGCTGATCGGGATAGACCACTTCGGTCTCGTAGCCCTGATTGCGGAAGTAATCGCGCAGCAGCACAAACTCGCCGGTTTCCACAGCCTGCGTCGACTGCCGGAACTCCAGAATGCCGATCTTGGGACGGGTCTTCTTGCCGAACTCCTTGTAGGTCTTCAGCAAGGCGTGCAGCAGATGTTTGAGCGACGCGCTTCGCGTAAGTTTGTAGCGCTTGCGGAACTCTTTCACCGGCGGGCAATCGTAGAACAGCTCGGCCAAGCCTTCGGCGTAAGCCAACCCTGTGGGCGTGTCCGCGTTGTACTCGACAAAGTGCATCGAGCCGTTGTGCAAACGCGTGTCTAATAAGCTGGTTACGGCCAGCGAGGGGTAGCCTGGGTCGACCGCGGCCAGCATCTTTTCAGCCGGCAGCAACTGCATGCGCGCCAGCAGCGCCGGCGTCGCCAGTGCTAACTGTTTGATGCGGTCGATTGCGGAGAATAGAGATTCGGCACCCTTGGCCAGCGCCGCATACTGACGCTCGGTCACGAAATGCGGGCGCAAGAAGGGACAGATCGGCCGCCCCGCTAGAGCCAGCCTCCGCGCCGCCATTTGCTCTTGCAGCGCGTCGGCCCACCCTAAATCGCGGTACGCCTCACTCTCCAGAATTTTGTGATAGCGGGCAATCGCCTCGCCCAATTGGGTCATGCGATCTCAGAACGAATCCTGATCGTAGTATCGCACACGCATCCGCCGAAGCAAAATTTCGTGCCCTAAAAAAGTTGGCATAAGTTCTGGCTTATCAATGTATTAGCAGGATTTTTGACGCACCGGGCTATTGACCCTCCTTTCGAACTGTCCGCGAATTCGCGACAATGCCCCTAGAAAGGGTCGTCCTGATCTCATGAGACATTCACGTTTTCTGCTCTTTGCGCCGATTCTGGCGTGCCTCGCTTTGAGTTTTGCGGCGCGTGCCGACGAGGGTATGTGGCTATTGAACCGTTTCCCCAAGGATCTGGTGGAGAAGCGCTACAACTACAAAGTCACCGACGAGTTTCTGGATACGTTGCGCACGGCGACGGTCCGCATCACGCACGGCACGGCTTCGTTTGTGTCGCCCGATGGCCTGCTGTTCACCAATCATCACGTGGGCGCTGATTGCATCCAGAAACTCAGCTCCGCTCAGCACGATTACTTCGGCAACGGCTTCTATGCCGCCACTCCGGCCGAAGAGAAAACCTGCCCGGATACGGAAGTGCGTGTCTTGTTGAAGATCGACGACGTGACCGCGAAGGTGCAAGCCGCCGCGACCGCCGGCATGAGCGGCGCGCAGGCCAACCGTGCGCGCAAGAACGCCATGACGCGCATCGAAAAGGACTGCGCGGCATCCACCGGCAACACCTGCGATGTGGTCACGTTCTACTCCGGTGGACAGTATCACCTCTACGAGTACAAGAAGTACACCGACGTCCGCCTGGTGTTCGCGCCGGAAGCTGACATCGCGGCCTTCGGAGGCGATCCGGACAACTACACCTACCCGCGCTACTGTCTGGACTTTGCGCTGTTCCGCGTTTACGAAAACGGCAAGCTGATTCGTCCCGCGCGCTACTTCAAGTGGAGCAAGGAAGGCGTGAAGGAAGGCGACCTGATCTTCGTGCCGGGCAATCCCGGTTCGACCGGCCGTTTGCTGACGGTGGCCGAACTCGAATTCTCGCGCGACTATCGCTACCCGCTGTGGCTCAGGCAGCTCAGGTCGAGCATTCGCGCCACGGAAGTGTACGGCGCGGCATCGAGCGAAGCGGCGCGCGTGGCCCGCGATTCGCTGTTCAGCCAGCAGAACAGCTACAAGCGCTATGACGGTTTCCTTACCGGCCTCAAGGACGAGCAGGTGATGAACATGAAGCGGAAGGAAGAACAGCAATTGCGGGAAGCCGTGGCGCGCGATCCCAAGCTCGCCGCCGAGTACGGGCGCGTGTGGGATCAGATCGCCGCCGTCTTCCAGGACTATCGCGCTTTCGTCAAGCCGCACACGCTGCTGGAAGCCCGCGCGGCGCGCACCTCCGACCTGTTCACCATCGCGCGTCAGGTTCTGCGCTACGCCGAAGAGACTGCCAAGCCCGAAGACAAGCGTCTGCGCGAGTTCGTCACGGCGAATCTGCCGATCGTCGAAAGCTCCATGTATTCGCCCGCGCCGATTGAAGATTCCATGCAAATCGCCATGCTCGCCGATTACCTGCGCGTGCTTCAGCAGGAACT
>CAZDIZ010000173.1:10727-12539 GCA_964505625.1 uncultured Solibacteraceae bacterium
CCGCCGCGCCCAAGATCGCCCGCGCGCGCTTCGCCGTGCGTGGTGAGACGGACTACCCCGATGCGACCTTCACGCTCCGGCTCACTTTCGGCGGAGTGCGGGCTTACAAGAACGCCGCGGGTGCCGCGGTCCCGCTGGCCACCACTTTCGACGGACTCTACAAGCGCGCCACTGGCAAGGACCCCTTCAAGCTGCCCGAACGTTGGGTGAAGAGCAAGTCCGCGTTGCGCTTGAACACGCCGTTCAACTTCGTGAGCACGGCCGACACGCACGGAGGCAATTCCGGCAGCCCGACGTTGAACTCGAAAGGCGAGTTGGTGGGCATCCTCTTCGATGGCAATCTCGAAGGACTGCCCAACAACTTCGTTTTCACCGACGAGCGCGCGCGCAGTATACACGTGTCGGGGTTGGGCATCATCGAGGCGCTGCGCAAGGTCTATCACGCGGACCGCGTTGTGAAGGAACTCACTAAGTAGCTTCTGTCACTGGGTCAGCCACGCATGGCGGCGAGTAGGTAAAATAGCAGACCTATGCGGACTCGCCGCCTCTGGCTGACACTCTGCCTCTTCGCGCTCGCCACTAGTGCCGCTTCCGGCGCATTTCGCGCCGCGGTTGCCACGGCTGACATCACGCCCGACACGCCGCAGTGGCTGCTCGGCTATCAAGCGCGCCAATCCACCGGCGTGCACGATCACATACACCACCGCGTGGTGGCGCTCGACGACGGTAAGACGCAGGTCTACATCGTGTCGAGCGAATTCGCAGTGTTCGCGCCGTCGTTCTTCGATGAGTTCGCGCGCGAACTCAAGACGCGCACGATGGTGGACCCGCGGCAGGTCTGGTGGACGGTGACGCACACGCACTCGGCGCCGGAGTTGGGGCCGGGAGGCATCGGCAGGCTCTTCCTCGGCGAGCGCTACAAACACGATTACGATCACGCGTACGCCAAGATGGTGAAGGACAAGCTCATCGTCGCCATCCGCGAAGCGCGAGAGAAACTCTTCCCGGCGCGCTTGTTCATCGGCGCCGCAAGCGCCGAAGCCAACATCAATCGCCGGGAGCGCAAGCCTAGCGGCAAAATCGTGCTGGGCAATAATCCCGAAGGTCCGGTCGACCGCATGATCGGACTGATGCGCATCGAGCGGCTGGACGGCGGCCTGGTCGCGCTCATCGCCAATTACGCCATGCACGGCACGGTGCTGGGCGGCAAGAACCTGCTCATCAGTGGCGACGCGCCCGGCGTGGTCGCGAGCTACGTCGAATCGAAGCTGGGCGCGCCGATGCTCTTCATCAACGGCGCGTTGGGCAACATCGCGCCGCGGCACAGCGTCGAGCCGGACTTCCGGCACCTGGAAGAGTACAAGAAACTGCTGGGCGACCCGATTCTGGCGGCCAACACCGCGCTCCGCAAGCCCACCAAACGCATCCGCTTCGACCAGCGCGAGATCGTGATGGAAACGCCGCGCAAGCCCGGCCTCGGCTGGACCGAGGAATTGGCCGACTATCTGAAAGTGCGCGACGACGGCACGGCCAACGTGCGTGTTCCCATCCGCCTGCTGCGCATCGACAAAGACACGGCCATCTGGGGCGCTCCGGTCGAGTTGTTCGCCGAAATCGCGCTCAACATGCGCGCCAAATCGCCGTTCCGCCACACGTTCTATTACGGACTGACCAACGGATGCCTGGGCTACCTGCCCACCAAGAAAGCCTTCGCCGAAGGCGGCTACGAACCGAGCGTCTGCGTGTTCAGCGACCGCGTCGAAGAAGACATCACGCGAGACGTAAGCGCCGCGCTCGCCAGTTTGAAGTAGG
>CAZDIZ010000174.1:0-4851 GCA_964505625.1 uncultured Solibacteraceae bacterium
GTGGCGGCAGTACCGGGACGGAAAGTTCGTGCCCGTGCGGCAGGAATTGATCTAGCCTGGCAAAACCGGGGACGATCGGAGCTGTCCACGCCGACGCCCGCTGGACAAGATGCAACCCATGGTGGTTGGAGACTGTCCGTCGCGCTTGTGACGTGATGCGAACGCGGCGGTTCCTATCATGTTGAGTACCCCAGGTTACGAGCAACGCTGTTCAGTCAGCGCCAAGCGGGAGGATGGCCCCGCGAATCGATGCAAGCCAAGGGGCTGGACAGGTGGGGCAAGGCTCAAGTCTCCTTGAAGCGGACTGCCCGCGCCGTCGCGTCGCTCCAACCTCGGGGCGGTGCGTGATTCATCAATAGTTGTCCTCAGGCCAGCGGGAGCACCGATTGCGGTTGATCCGACTCCTCGACAACTAGTAAATTGGCAGTTCAAAAGGAACAATCGTCGTATGAGCTTCGACCTGTACTTTTGCGGCCCGGAAGGGACCAAGATCGATGTAGCGCGAGTACAGCGCCACCTCCAAGGTCTGCAAAGCATGACGGAGTCGCAGACTAATGACGGCAGCCTAATCCAGTTTGAGTACAGAGGTCGGGCGACAGACGTTTACTGCCTCTTCGATTTGTCCACCGCGCCGGATAGCGAAGAAGCCGAGTCTCTCGCGCTGCCCAGCGGGTATGAGTATCTGGACCTTTCGGTTTCCATCAACTTCTTGCGACCGCACTTGTTCGCCCTTGAGGTAATGCCAATCGTGTCAGGTATTGCGAGCACATTGGATTTGGCACTATACGACCCACAGGCGGAGCGCATGTATGCACCGGGAACAAGTTCAGATGTCCTAGTTGAGAGTTGGATCGAACATAACGACAAGGTCACTCGCGCCCTCGCGCGTGAGAAAGAGCCAATCCGCAAACCCTATCTGTGTCGCGAAAAGTCGCTCTACTGGTGGAAATACACTCGTGCTCGTGAAGACTACCAGAATAGCTTCATGGAGGATGTGTTTGTCCCTTCGATTCTACTTATGCTGGATGGTGAGAGCCGCGTGCGGCCGACGGTCATCTGGGCGGCGGAGGTTGACGGCTTTCCCTGGTGGCCTAAACGGATCCCGCTTCCACAAGTCTTCCCTGTCTGCGACTATTTCATGCTGGTTTGGGGCAAGTCCGGAACTGAACGGCTCAAGAAGGCCATCGTGCCATACTCGGTAGTGAGTGCTTCTCTCACTGGCATCGTCGAAGATCTTGGAGGGCCTGTGGAGGGGCTGAAGGTGCTCTGGCCGTCCAAGCAGGCGGCAGCCTCCAAGGTGTTTGACTCGCTACCAAAGCGTGAACTCGGAGCACTGAAACAGATCGAGTCGGACGGCTTTGTGGATGTGTCGACAGCATAGAACGGGAGTTCAATAGCAGGTTCGCAGACCATTACTCACTCACAGGCAAAGGAATACAGTTCCGTGAGATTAGTGCCCTTCTGATTGTGAGCGATCCGCGTACTCCGTCCGCCATTTGAAGGCCCGCCCCAAACGGCAATTTGCAATCAGACAGCGCTGATCTAGGCGATCTTGCGCGCCAGTGCCGCGTAGTCCATTTCGCCGAAGAAGGTATCGCGGAACGCGGCCGGCAGATCTTTCAGCGCTTCAAACGATTCCACCGCGGGCGTAAGCTTGCGCACTTCCAAGCGTCCGAATCCCGCTTCCACCATGTAGAAGGTGAGTAGCGCGGGTGGAATGGGACGCGTGTGTGTCGGGTCCAAATAGAAATGCGTGGCAAAGATGGCCAGGCATTCCGGGTTCGGTGTCTCGATAGCCAACATGCCACCGCGACGCAGTTTCGCCGAGGCCAGGCGAATGAACTCCGGCAGACGCTCCGGCGGAAGATGCTCGACCACCTGCGCGGAGAAAATGCCGTCGAGTGAAGCGTCGGCAAGTGCGTCCAGGTAGACGAACAGGTCGGCGACTTCGGCGTCGAGCGATTTCGAGCGGCACATAGCCACGGCTTCCTCGCACAAGTCGATGCCGCGCGCGGTGATGCCGGCTTCCTTCATGACTTCCAGGAACTCGCCGCGTCCGCAGCCGATGTCCAGCACCTCGCGGCACTCCTTGAAATACGGCACGTACATGCGCTGGCGTTCGCGAACGTATTGCTCCGGGCCGCGGAACTTGTCGGCGAACTGCAACCAGTCGAGCGTCGGCGCGGGCGTGGCGGCAGCGGCGGCTGACGGCGCGGTGATGGCGGCGCGCTGGCGCACAATACGCAGTTCGTGATGGATGATGTTTTCGTACTCCAGACGCACCTTTTCCAGGTCCGCCCAGAGTTTCTTCTGAATGTCTTCTGCCGAGCGGTTGAGCGCCTGTTCGAAATCCGCGTGTTGCGTCCGTGCGAGCTCGCGCAGGTTGTTTTCCATCATCGTCACGCGATGCTGGAAGCCGGTTTGCAGGTCGGCGGCGCTGCGCAGGAATTGAACCTCGTTGATGGAGAGCTTGCGCTCCCATTCCACGCGCCACTCGGCCCAATGCTTGCGGACGTCCTTGAGTTCGCGCGCTTCTTCGTTGAGCGCGGAAGCCTGGCGGTTGAGGTCGTTCACGCTTTCTTGGACTTCCTCCAGCTTCCGGTCAAGCGAGGCGGCGTCGCCCTCCAGTTGCGCGCGCAAGGCGGCCGACGCTTCGCGCTGCGCCGCCTGGCCCGCGTCAATGCGGTTGGCGCATTCACTTGCCAGAGCCACTAGCGCGCGGTTGTTTTCGTCCAACGCGTTGAGCAGCGCTTCGATGCAGTTGATGGCGCCGCGGTTGAATTCCACCTGGTCGCGGATATGCCAGTCGAGCGCGCGCGCCACCAACCGCTTGGTGCGCTGAATCAGCGAATTGACGAGCCCCGGCGGACGCGGATTCACCGAGCCGATCGCGGCCACTTTGGCCAGCGCGGCGTCGCGTGCGTGCACGACATTCATCAGATCCGGCAGTGCGATATCGAACGGTCCAGCCGCGCCGCCGGGATGGCGTGCGCGGACGCGTTCCTGGACGGCGCGAACCACCGCGGCCAATTCTTCGGCTTCACGGTCCGGAACAGGATCAGCGGCGGCCACTTTTCCGGCTCCAGCTAGCGGTGACGCGCGTGAATACGCCGCCGCGCGGTGTGAATTCTCCCGTGACGGTGATGGAGACGGGCTTGGCGGCGGCCACGACGTCGCGCAGGAACCGGTTCACCACGTTCTCCTGGAAGATGCCCAGACTGCGGTAAGCGATCATGTACATCTTGAGCGATTTCAGCTCCAGGCACCACTTGTCGGGCGTGTACTTGATCTTGATGTTGCCATGGTCGGGGAGGCCGGTCTTCGGGCAGACCGAGGTGAACTCGGGCATCTCGATTTCGATTTCGTAGCCCGGATACTGATTTTCCCAGACCTCGATGGCGGGCAGCGGGGCTTTGACGCCCGCGCGCGCGTGTTGTTCGGTATACTCGCGTTTCTTGCTCATGCTTCCACCAGTGTCTTCGCCAGTAAATCGAGAAACAGACCCACGTCGGTAATCACGCCGACAGCCTGGCCGGTGCCCCGGTCGCTCACCTTGGTAGCCACCGCTGGGTTGATATCCACGCAGACGATTCTCACCCAACTCGGCAGCATGTTGCCGACGGCGATGGAGTGTAGCATGGAACCCAGGCACAATACCAGACCCGCGCCCTTCAGTTGTTCGGCGTAGCGCGTTTGCGCCACGTTCATGTCGGTGATGGTTTCCGGCAGCGGGCCGTCGTCGCGTAGACTGCCGGCCAGCACGAAAGGCGCGTTGCGGCGCACGCATTCGTAGAGGATGCCGCTTTGCAGTTTGCCGGAAGCGACCGCTTGCGCCACACCGCCGGCGTGATAGATGGCGTTGATGGCGCGCATGTGATTGCGGTGGCCGTGCTCCTGTTGGCGTCCGTCGGCCAACCGCACGCCGAGCGATGTGCCGAACAACGACGCTTCGATGTCATGCACGCCGAGCGCGTTCCCGCTGAGCACGGCGTCGACGAAGCCTTCGCGGATGAGCGAGGCCAGTGCCGCCGCCCCGCCCGTGTGCACCACCACGGGACCCGCCACCACCACCGTGCGCAATCCGGCCGCGCGAACCTGCCGGATGAGCGCGGCGGTCTGCCGCACGGCCGTATCCACCTGTCGTTCGCTCGAAATGCCGCTGCTCATGAACGAAAATGCGTGCGAAAGCCGGTCGCGTTCCTTGGCTTCCGGAATGACGCGGATGCCGCGCATGTTTATCACCACCATGTCACCGGCGCGTATGTCGCGCAGGCGGCGGCAACGCGCGTGACCTTCGGCGACCACGACGAGCGCGTCCATACGCTGATCTTCCACTTCGATCCAGCGGCCCTTGTGCCGTATCTCGGTGCGATGGTTGGTGGTGGAGTAGAAATTCTCCGGCGCGCACAGGTCGCGTTCCACCTGGAACAGTTCGGCGTCGCTTGAATCCACCGGAACACAACCCAGGCCGAGCAGGTGCGAGAGCATTTCCTGCATCTTGGCGGCTGACGGCGCTTCCAGCTTCAGACGCAGATGCGACGGATCGTCGTTGGTGCGGCCGATTTTGAAGCGCTCGACCTCGAAGCGGCCATTGGACGCGACGACGGCGTCGAAGATCTTCTCCATGATGTGCGAGTCGATCAAATGGCCCTTGGCTTCGACGATCTCCTGAAACGGCAGGGCTTGGTTTTCGGTACTCATGAGATCACCTCAAAAAGGGGACAGACGCATTTTTCGCCGGCGCGAAACGGGCCGGAGGCTCCGGCGAAAATGCGTCTGTCCCCTTTTTGCACACTTTCAGCTTACCTACTTGATGGCTAGCCATGCCAGAAAAAGGCCGTCGGGCGCGAC
>CAZDIZ010000174.1:4951-12400 GCA_964505625.1 uncultured Solibacteraceae bacterium
TTCAGCTTACCTACTTGATGGCTAGCCATGCCAGAAAAAGGCCGTCGGGCGCGACATCTTCCCAGTAGGAAATGAAGCGGCTGGAAACCTGGCGGCAATGACGGCCGAGGAGCTTTTCGAGTTCGCGCCGGCGGAACCACTTTTCCCAGTGCGGCGTTTCCAGACGTCCCCACTGTTCAGCGTTCTTGTCGATGATAAAGACGCGCCCGCCGGGTTTCACCACGCGGCACAGTTCGGCCACCGCGGTTTCGATATCGACGGCGTGTTCGAGTGATTCGATGGCGTAGGCGGCGTCAAAAGCAGCATCGCGGTAAGGTAGCGCGATAAGCGAACCGGCGGCGCGCTCGAGTCCCTCGGGCACCACGCGCAGCATGGCTTCGGCGATGTCCATGCAGCAGATGGACGCGGCTGGGTGGTGCTCCTTGAGAATGCGCGCGAAGCGTCCTTTGCCGCATCCGGCATCCAGCACGCACCGCGAGTCGAGATCGCCCAAAAACTCCGCCAGCAGTTTCACGTGATAAATGCGCGGATCGATGGTCGATGGGAAGTGTTCCTCGTCGCGGGCGGCGTCGTTAAACGAACGGCGGATCTCCGTCTGGAGATCCGCCGCCACTATCTTCTTTTCGGATTTGAAAAAACGGCTGAGCCGAAACACCTATTTGCCGACTCGTGCCAGGAACACCGGCATGCCCATTTTGTTGGAGTAGTTCGGACGGCATTCGCCGCTGTCGTACATGCCGGCCACGTCCACGTTGCGCGGTCCCAGCTTCGGATCCGGGATCGGCATCATGGCGAAGCAGCCGCCGACGATGGCCGTCATGACGTTCGAGCGGTTTTCGATAATGCTATCGAAGGCCATGTTGCCGAAGGTGCCGGCGACGAGCTTATCGATGAAATCGGGCGCGCCGCTGCGCAGTTCGTAGGTCAGGTCGCTGATGACGGTTTCTTCCTTGGTGCGGCGCTTGACTTCCTCGCCCAAGTCCTCTGCGACACTGGCTTTCTTGCGGTGGCCGTAGGCGTCGGCGTCGCCGTATTCACGCACCTGGTAGCCTTCCCACTCCGCGCCTTCGCTCAGCACGCAGATCGAGTAGTTGCTGGGGTTCTCGCGCTTGTCCTTCATCAGCAGTTCGATCATGCGCTCGAGGCTGAACTTGTACTCGGGGATGGCGCAGCGGATGCCGGTGATGTAGGCAGTGTAAAGCGCGGTGTGGCCGGCGTCGCGGCCGAACACGCGGAAGATGCCCACGCGCTCATGCGAACCGACGGTGGTGCGCTGGCGCTGGATGGCTTCCGAGGCGCGGGTGATGGCGGTCGAGAACCCGATGCAGTACTCGGTGTTCTGGACGTCGTTGTCCATGGTCTTGGGAACGGCGATGACCTTGAACCCTTCCTTGTCCAGACGCGAAGCGTAGCTCAGCGTGTCGTCGCCGCCGATGGCCACCAGGTAGTCGATGCCGAGCTTTTCCAGATTCTTCAGCACGGCGGAGGTGACGTCGAAAACCTGCGTGGTGACACCCTTCTTGGTGCTTTCCTTCTGCGGGAAGCTCTGTCCGGCCAGATGCTCGGGCAGGCTCTTCATCTTCTGGGGGTTGGTGCGGCTGGAGTGAAGGAAGGTACCGCCGGTGCGGTCGATGGTGCGGGTGACTTCCTTATCGAGCGGCAAAACGTAGCGGGCCTTGCTGGACGGATCGTCCAGGTTGAGGTGGGTGAGACCCTCCCATCCACGACGGATGCCCACGATTTCGAAACCGTGCTCGATGCCGCGAAAAGTCACGTTCTGGATGACGGAATTCAGACCGGGAACGTCGCCGCCGCCGGTGAGGATACCGATACGTCTAGTTGCCATGCATGCTCCTGAGAGATTTTGGATGAATCCTCTTAATTATAGCGTTTGAACGGTTCGCGCGATGATTGCGCCGGGCCGAGCACCTCGCGGACCTTTTCCGCGAGTGTCGCGGGAGTGAAGGGTTTCTGCAGGAAAGAGACGCCGCGGGCAACATCCCCACCCCGTTGGAATACTTTGTCCGAGTAACCGGACATACAAAGGAACTTGAGGTCTTCGCGGATGCAGGATGCGTAGGACACCAACTCCGGCCCATTCATGCCGGGCATGGCCACGTCGGTCAGCAGCAAGTCCACTCGATCCAGTTTTCCCAGTAGCCGCAGGGCGCTTTCTCCATCCTCGGCCGTGACGACGCGGTAGCCCACCGATTCCAGAGACTCGCGCACCAAGCTCCGCACGGACGGTTCATCTTCAACCACCAGAATGGTCTCAGTGCCGCCGCTGGCGGCTGCTTCGCGAATAGGTTCAGCCGGCGATTCCGCCATGCCTTCGCAGGCCGGAAGGAAGATCTTAAAAGTGGCGCCGCGGCCTGGCGAACTTTCAACCGTGGTGAAGCCGCCGCTCTGTTGCACGATGCCGTACACCGTGGCCAACCCCAATCCCGTGCCCTTGCCTTGCTTGGTGGTGAAGAACGGCTCGAAGATGCGGTTCTTGGTCTCTTCGTCCATGCCCATGCCGGAATCGGAAACGCTGAGGACCACGTGACGGCCGTCACGCGCTTGTCCGCCATCCGTGGACAGTTCCACGGATGACGTTTCGATGACGAGACGGCCCCCGCGCGGCATGGCGTCCCGCGCGTTTACCACCAGGTTCATTACCACTTGCTGCATCTGATCCGGATCGGCGAGTGTGGCCGGCAGATTCGCGCCGGTTACGATGCACAGTTCAATGTTGTCGCCCACGAGCCGCTCGATCAGCTTGCGCATTTCCTCGACGACGGCACTCAGGTCGATAGGCCGAGGGCGCGTGACCTGGCGGCGGCCGAACGCGAGCAAACGGCTGGTGAGCGCCGCCGCGCGCTCTCCGCAGCGCAGAACCTGCTCGATCCAGTCGCGCCCGCCGGCGCCGGCGGGCGTCCGCGCCAGAGCCAGTTGGCAGTGGCCGATGATCACGGTGAGCAGGTTGTTGAAATCGTGCGCTACGCCTCCGGCCAGACGGCCCACCGCCTCCATTTTCTGAGCCTGGCGAAGCTGTGTTTCCATGCGCCGGTTTTCGGTGATGTCGTTGAAGGCGACGATCACCGAGTCCCAATTGGACTCCGCTCCTTTTGACAACGCCACTTTCAAGTCGACCAGCTTTCGCTCGCCGGTAAGCGTAAGCGTGGGGACTTCGGCGGCAAACCAGGTCTTGCCTTCACAAAAGGCCAGCACTGACTCCCGCACGGCGACCAATTCAGACTCGTTGAATAGACTGCCGAGGTGCTCGATCAACA
The DNA here is from genome assembly GCA_964505625.1 of uncultured Solibacteraceae bacterium. Classification (GTDB taxonomy): domain Bacteria; phylum Acidobacteriota; class Terriglobia; order Bryobacterales; family Bryobacteraceae; genus JAJFUV01. Next base: position 8,227 of record CAZDIZ010000174.1, read on the forward strand.
GGCGTTCGCTCTCGGCGCCATGAAGCTGCAACCCCGCCCGGTTCACATGGAGCATGCGGATGCTCTCGAAGGCGCTGCGCACGGCGTCCGGGTGGTCGTTGAAATAACGGCGTATGTCGGCGATACGATCACGGTGCAGTTCGTCGACGAACGCTTTCACGCCGGACAGATCCACCTCCCACATCGGGACCGGCGAGTTCTCAAACAGCGAGCGGTAGCGCTCTTCGCTTTCGTCCAGTTGCTGCTGAGTTTGCCGGCGGTCCTCGTCGACCTTGCGCGCATAGAGACGCCAGACCACCGCCAAGGTGATCGCAATGCCACACGACAACAGAGCCAGAACGCCGAGTTGCTTCCAGTTGAACAGAAGCGCCGTCGAAATGTTGGCTTGCGACACACGGACACCGGCAGTGGCGTCCGCGATGGCTTCGCCCGCCAGAGTGGTCTCGTGGTGAAACAAACGCAGGTGATGCGCGGCTTCCGCGTCGGAGGTGCCGGGCGCGACCAGCACGCGCGCGTGCGCGTCCATCTGATCAAGCGCGCGGCGAACCTCGACAAGGCTTTTGCTTACAGCGTCGTGGCTCGCGGCCTGCGCCTGCGCCTCCACGAGAGCCTGCTCGCAATCCCGCCGTGCCTTGGCCCATCGCGCGGCGTCTTCCGAAGCGGAAGCCGGACGGCCCTCCTCTGATATGGACAAGCCACGAAGAGCCTTGGTGAGCTTCGACAGCTTGGTGATTGTGGCGACGTTGGCTTCGACTTGGCTCAGGTAGTGGTTGGTCGAAACCACTAGCCAGGCGCTCCAGAGCACGAACACACTCGCGAGCGCGATCACGATACCCGAAGAGGGGAAGAGCCGTTTGCCCCCCATTGGTCCTATGATACGGGTGCCTGCTAGTACTCGGCAAGAACAAACGGATCAGGCCATGGCGAACGCGGGCTTGCGCGTGCGCCATCGGCCGCGGGTGAAGTCCGGACATTCGACCGGAGCGCCGCCCTTCGCGATGGACTGCCCGCTCAGCGCGACCACCACGCTCATGGTCACCGAATCGTAGACATCGATGGGTGTGTCGGTCTTGACGCGCACGGCGTCGACGAATTTCGACAGTTCCAGGTAATCGGTTCCGCCGTGCGAATGCCCGGAAGCTTGCGCGAGCAGCGCCTTCCACCAGGGATGTTCGTACTTCTCTTGATACGGGCCGAAAGGCTCCCACTCGTGATATTTCGGGCTGCGCCCGGTGATGTAGAGCACCGCGCGGTCTTCTTCGTACACTCCGAGCGTGCCCTGCGCCATCCAGCGATTGTCGTACGGCCGCGGTAATTGCATGTCGTAGTTGATCACGATGGAGCGGCCCTTGTGCGTGCGCACGACGGAAGTGACAATGTCGCCTTGTTTGTATTTGCGCGTGGCAAGCGGATGCGTGGGGCCGAACTTGCGCGCGAACATCGCATTGATGCCGCGTGAATCGGTGGCGGTGGCGGTGAGCGTCGCAAAGGCGTCGCCGCAGTTGATGTCGAGCCAGCTCAGCACCGGACCCAGGCTGTGCGTCGGGTATTGATCGCGGTTGTAGTCGATCAGGTACTGCGCCGGCCAGCGTGCGTTGCCGTCCTTGTCCCAGAACCAGTGATCGATGCAGTCGTGCGAGTGCGCGCAATGGCAGTGCACCATCTCGCCGAACAAGCCCTGGCGGATCATGTTCAGGACCGCCAGGTTGTCGCGCCGGAAGCTCCAGTTCTCCAGCATCATGCACGGCACCTTGGTCTGTTCGCGCGTGTTCACGAGTTGCCAGCATTCTTCGACAGACAGCGAGCAGGGTACTTCAACAGCCGCGTATTTGCCGGCCTTCATGGCATCAACGGCCATGGGCGTATGCCAGTGCCACGGCGACGCGATGATGACCGCGTCCAGATCGGTGCGTTCAAGCAGGCGGCGGTAGTCGTGCTCATTCCGGCCGTAAGGTTCCGGACGCTTGCCCTGAACCTGTTCGGCCCGGTCCTGCGCGCGGGTGAGATTCTTCTCGTTGATGTCGCAGACGGCGGGCACGACGACGCCCGGGACGCTCAGCACCGTACGGAGCAGACCAGTGCCGCGGCCGCCGGTTCCGATCACTCCCACGCGCACCGGTTTGTCCTCGGCGCGCAACACACTTCCGGCGAGCATCGCGGCCGAAGCGGTCCGCATGAAATTTCTACGTGGCAGGGCGGTGAGATTTCGCATGATGCTTCATTCTACGCCCTGCCCCACCCTGCGCGAGGCGTCACCCCCAAAGGTCCGTCGTGTTGACGTGCACGCCCTGCAGTTTCAGGTAGTAGAACAACTGCGACTTGTGCCGGTCCAGGTGCTGGATCATCTGCAAGAGGTGACGGCCCAGCGGATATTTCACCCCCGGCGCCCACGGCGCGGCGATCTGCTTGATTGCCAGATCGAGTTCGCCGGCCTGGTCGACCATCTTGAGTGTCAGGGCTTTGTCGTCGGCAAGCTGCTTCTGCACTTCGGCGAAGTCCTCCACGGTGGGAAGCTTTTCGGCCGGCGGCAGCATTTCCTCCGGAGGGATGTCTTCGAGTTTCACGCCCTCGGGCAGGCCCCAGTCGCCGGTGACGAATCCTCTGCAGCCGGCGCCGCAGGAATTGACGAGGTGCTTCAAAAGCTGGCCGACGGTCATCCAGTTGTCGCCGCTCGATGGTTTCCAATCGAGAGTCGCGGGATCGACCTTCTCGATCAGTTTGGCTGTCGTGGAGTAGGTGATCTCAATTTCCGTTTTGAGTAATTGAGTCCAGTTCATGGGCGCCTCCTTGGGCAGGGTGGGTACGGCCAGATCAGTCTACGTCGAATATTGGCTGGAGGCAAGCACGCCTGGTGGTTTTGAGCCACCGCTCGCGATGGTGCGTGATGCCGAAGAGCCGCGTTTTCAATTACTTCGCGCTTGGCAAGCCATGTGCACATAGGGAGGATGCATTGGGTTGGACCAGAAGGGAGGTCAGCAATGAAACGGCTCATTGGAATTGGACTCGCGTTTCTGGTGCTAGTCACGACCGAGGCGTGCGCGATGCGGGGCTACAGACGGCACGGCCCGCCCCCGCCTCCTCCACCGCCGAGGCACGAAATGAGGCACCACGATCGTGACCGTAACCACGACCGTCACCGCGACCGGTACCGCGATCACGACCGTGACCGCGGACGGGACGAGCGGTATCGGCGATAGCGCACATCAAGAAGGAAACATTCGGAGGTCAACAATGAAGAAACTATTCGGAATCGGCGTTTTTGCTCTGGCGCTTGCGGCGGCGAGCGCGAACGCGGCGGAAGTCTTCGTTCGTTTCGGCCCGCCTCCGCCTCCACGAGAAGTGATCGTGGTGCGGCCGGGTCCGCGGCATGTTTGGGTGCCGGGTTATTACCGCTACCACGGACACAACTACAGATGGGTGCCGGGACGCTGGGTGGTACCGCCGCGGCATCGCTCCCACTGGGTGCCCGGGCACTGGGCTCCTCGCCGGGGTGGGCACGTGTGGGTCGGCGGCTACTGGCGGTAATGCGCCAGAAAGACCGGGGGCAGCGCAGTCTGTCTCCGGTCTTTCAGTGTTTTTGGATTCCAGATAACCAAACCTCGAAAGCCTTCGGCCAGGTAGCTGCGTTGCCGTCCTCTTTGCGCAGCGCGAAACCGTGTCCGCCGTTGGCGTAAATGTGCATCTCGGCCAGCACTCCGGCTTTGCTCAAAGCAGTGTAGAAGCGCACGGCGTGGTCGGCGGCGGCGAGCCGTGGATCGTCGCTCGCGGCGGCCAGAAACGTGGGCGGCGTGGATGAATCGACCGCCAAGTCGTGCGCGATAGCGGGATAGAGCAGCACCAGGAAGTTGGGCCGCGCATCGGGCGGCGCGAGCATTCCGGTCATGGACGTCAGATGTCCGCCGGCCGAAAACCCCATCATGCCGACGGCGTCCGAACGTACGCTCCACTTGGCGGCGTTGGATCTGACAAAGCGTACGGCGTCGCAGGCGTCGTCCAGTGACGTGCGCAACGCCGTGGCCGCACCTTTCAGATCGGTCGTAAGTCCGCGTGGGACTCCCTCGCGAGGCAGACGGTATTTCAAAACCACCGCGGCCACTCCCAGAGTGTTCAACCAACGTGCCACCTGATGTCCTTCGCGGTCGATCATCAGACGCGTGTAGCCTCCTCCCGGACA
>CAZDIZ010000175.1:0-10569 GCA_964505625.1 uncultured Solibacteraceae bacterium
TCTGGAACCGGAGCACGCCGAGAGCACAAGCACAACGCAGGCGAGCACGCTCGACAGCATAATTCTGGTTGAGCTTGGCAAATGAGGTTCCTCTCTTCGATTATATCGGGATCGGACGGTTCCCCAGATTAGATGCGAACCAACGCCGGCGCGACGCGCGGTAACGCGCGGCCAGCGTGAACTCTTCGTGCTCGCGGCCTGCGTACCACAGCCACGCTGCCGTATCGGAGAAACTCTCGCACACGTACTCGCGCCAGCGGCGTGTGCGTTGTTTCCAGTCTGCACGTACGAGCTTCTCTTTGCGCCACTCGGCGGACCAGCCCAACTCGCCGCGCGCCCGGCGTTCCATCTCTCCGGCCAGCACGTTTGCCCAACTTGCGCGCAACGGATTCCCAAGTCTTACCCAGGCAAAATGCGCCAACTCGTGTGTGAGGATACGTTCGAGCTCCCGCGGATGCTCGCGCAGTTCGGCGTCAAGAATGATCAAACGGCGGCGCACAAACGAACCCGCGTGCACGGGTTGCCCACGCTCGTCGGCCTGGAGCAGACGTCCACGCCAGGCCGACAAGCGCGGCTGAAACCGCACGCGCAACGGCGCGCCCTTCACTGCCAGACCGGCCAGCGCGCCGCGCCCGCTCGTCACTTGGCCGGCTTGGCGAAGAAGGCTTCGTTTTCGACTTTGACTTCGATGCCGGTTCTCACGCCTTCGAGCCATTTCTCGAACTTTTCCTGCTTGACGGTGCGCTCGACCTCACCCTTGATGCTGTCGTAGGTCGGCTCGTTGTAGGAAACCACATTGAACAGATAGAAGCCGTTGGTGTGACGGAACGGCGCGGAGGTTTCGCCCGCCTTCGTCGCGAAGATGGCTTCCTTGATCTCGGGCGGAATTTGCGCCGAGCGCTTCACGATGCCGAAGTCACCGCCCTTAGCCGCCGACACGGGGTCCTTCGAATACTTCTTCACGGCTTCGGCGAAATCCACACCTTTGCGGATCTCGGCCAGCGCCGCATCGGCCTGCGTCTTGGCTTCGGCTTCGGTAATCGGCTTGGCGCCGCTGTCGCTGGCGGCGTTCGGACGCGCATTGAACGGGATATAGATCACGCGCAGTTTGGCTTCCGCGAACATGCTCTTGTTCTTGTCGTAGTAAGCCTTCCATTCCGGTTCGGGAGCGGAAAGCGTTTCGTACTGATGCTCCACCTCGGCTTGCGACAGGATGAGCTGCCGTTGATATTCCAACCTCTCCTTGAACGGAGTCTGCTGCTCGAGCTTGGATGCTTCGGCCATCTTCGAGAGTTTCTCGAGCAGCGCGCGCTGGCGCAGGAATTCCTTCGGATCGTTGGCGAAATGCTGCTGGTTCTGAGGCGGCAATGCCGAGACCAGTTTGCGAACTTCGCCCGCCGTGAGTTTCTTGCCGTCAACAGTGGCTACAACCGTGTCCGGAGTAATCGCCGCCGCCGCGGGCGGTGCCGCGGTGGTCGGGGGAATTTGCGCCCACAGCGCGGCGGACACAAGACTTGCACACAACAACTTTGATTTCATTTGATGGGAATCCTTCAATTGTAGGCTGAGTGACTATTGTCTCATAGACACCCCTAGTACTTCTCCCAGTGCAGCACGTCAGCCAGCGGGCGCTTAGGTTTGTGCGGGCTTTCGGCTGGGTAACCGAGCGCGATCAGCGACACCAGTTTGTACGCTTCCGGTGCGCCCAGAATGCGGCAGATCTCCGGCGCGTAAGGTTTCTTGTCGCCGGCAACCCAACACGTCGCCACGCCGTGCGCGTTGGCGGCCACCAGCATGTTCTCGGTGGCAGCGCTTCCATCCTCGAGATAGTACTTGGTTGTTTGCGTAATCACCGCGATGCAGGCCGCACCCTGCGCGATGAACTTGCCGTGATCGGTGGCTTCACCCACCTTGTGCAACATCTCCGGCTTCGTAATCACCACAAACTCCCACGGCTGTATGTTGATGGCGCTCGCCGCCAACCGGCCGCAATCCACGATGTCCTCAAGGACTTCCTTCGGAATCGGCCGGCTTTCGAATGTGCGCACCGAATGCCGTGTCTTCAATGCTGTGATCGCATCCATGTGTTTGTTTCCCCCTATTGAATCGACATGGGGCCGAATACCGGCACGCCCATGGCGGCTTCGTCCCGCAGGTTGCAGTAAGTGTCCTTGCCGTAGCCGTAGTGCAGCACGGCGCCTTCAGGCAATTTCGACGTCGTGTAGAGCAGCACGGTGCCCGGCTCCTTCGCATCCACGCGAATCTTGTAGATGGTGGCAAGCGCTTCGCCGTCGGCTTTGTGAATGCTGAATCCCGCGATGCGGCCCTCGGCCTTCAACTTACCATTGACGTTTGAAAACGAGACTCGTACCGCGCCGTCCTTGTAGATGGCGGAGACCGGCCGCGGACCGCGCTGGAACGGGCCGAAGCCTTTCAGCGCCGGGAACAGGTCCGTGGTCGCCAGCTTGGCCATGCGTTGGCCGAGCAGCTTCAGATCCGGCGTTCCCACGTGGATCAAATCGTCGAGGTCTGTATCGATGGCCGGCACCATCCCCGAACGCGGGATGCGGCTCTCGGCGTTGAGCTGCATCTGCTGCACCATGTTCCATCCCGCTTCGCCGCCTTTGTTCACGAACCGCCCGATCTGCACGTAGTAAAACGGCATGTCCGGCTGCTTGAAATCGGCACGGATGGCCGCGACCAACTTTTCGAACTTATCCTGAAACAGCGGCGCGGACTTGCTGCCGGAATCGGATTCGCCCTGATACCACAGCATGCCTTTCACTCGCCTGCCCACCGCCTGGAAACGGCGCATCATGCCACCGTAGAGCGAATCGCCGCCTTGATCCTTCAACGCCGGGCTCCATTGATCCATGGACGTACCGCCGTGCGCGCACGGCACCAGGCCCACCGGCACACCCGTGCGCCGCACCATCTCAGCCGCAAACGGCATGCCCAGCCCCGCGCCCTTCTTCAGGTTGGCCAGGAACTTCGTGAGCCTCTCGCCGGTGTAGCGTTCGGGAACTTTCTCCTTGTTGCGCGGCCAATGCACCCGGTCGGTGGCGCTCACCAGCACGTGCAGCGGTTCTTTGGCGATCACCCAGTTGTCGGCCATGTCGAAGGAATGCACCTGCGGGTTCTGCGGTTCAACGTCCACCAGGTCGCCCACGCCCTGCATGTTGGACTGCCCGCCGAGCACCCACAAATCGCCGACCAGAATCTCCTTCACCGCGGTCACGTTCGAGCTTCCGGCCACGCGGATCTCGATCGTGTAAGGCCCGCCCACCGGCACGCCCTTGATAGTCGCGTTCCACTTGCCGCGGGTTACCGTCCCCACGCCGTGCCACTTCAGACCCGAGACGGCGCTCTTGGCCGCCAGTACGCGCGCCTCCACGCGTTTCGCTTCCGCATCGTCCGCCGTACCGGCTACCGCGATGTCGGCGCGATTATCCGTTCCCCGTTGAAACACCTGGCGGTCCACTGCGCCGCTGGTGATTTGAATGCCTGCGGCGAACGACGGCGCGCACAATACGGCAGCCGCGGCTAGCGCCGCACAGAAACACGAACGTGTCATTTTGTTTTCTCCCGATTTCGTGACGCTATGAATCCCGGTGTGCCGAGTGCTTGCGGGCGTGCTCGCCCATCTTGCATTCAGAATGCACCGCTTTCACGGCCTTTTCCAGGCCGTCGCGGCTGACGATCACCGCGATCACAAGTTCGCTCGACCCCTGCGCGATGGCGATGATATTCACGTTCTCGCGCGAGATGGCCGTGAATACGCGGCCCGCCAGTCCCGGTGTTCCGCGCATGCCCTCGCCCACCACGGCCATCAGGCCGACGTTCTCATCCACCTCGATGGGCTTCAAATATCCGTGCGCCAATTCGAGCGCGAAGTTCTCTTCCAGGTGCTTGAGTGCCGCGGCCAGCTCGGTCTTGCGCACCAGGAACGAGAAGTTCTGCCGGTAACTGGAACTGGTGAACACCAGAAGCTCCGCGCCGGCGCGCGACAACGCGTCCAGCGCGCGCGACATGATGACGGTGGGCGCAAGGCCCGCGCCCGCCGGTTCCACCGACAACAGTGCCACTTCGCCGAGCGATGTCACCGCGCGCGGCACCGGCCATGGTTCCACGCTGGGGACGATCTTGGTGCCCGGCTTGGCCGTCGCGAAGCTGTTCTTGCTCCACACCGGAATCTGTTTTTCGATCAGCGGCGCCAGCGTGCGCGGATGCAGCACCTTCGCGCCGTTGTAGGCCAGTTCCGCGGCTTCGTGATACGTGACTTCCTCCAACACGGCGGCGTCCGGCACCAGGCGCGGGTCGGCCGTCATGATGCCATCAACGTCGGTCCAGATCCACACTTCGCCGGCGTCGAGCGCAGCGGCCAGAATCGACGCCGAATAGTCGGAGCCGCCGCGGCCGAGCGTGGTCGGGCGTCCGTCCACGGTGGCGCCGTTGAAGCCCGTGACAATGGGAATCGATCCGGACTCGAGCAGCGGGAGCAGATTTTCACGGCACATCACGCGCGTTTCCGCCATCAGCGGCGTGGCCTCGCCGAACACCGCGTCGGTGACGATGGCTTCCGCCGCGTTCACCGCCACCGCCATTTGGTCTTCCGCTTCCAGATGCGCCGCCAGCATCAGCGCGCTCAAGCGTTCGCCCACCGATAGCGCTTCGTCCACCGCGCGAGGCGGACGTTCGCCCAACATGAGCATGCCGCGCGTGAGGCGTTCGAACTCCGCGACCAGCGATTGCACGCCCTCCTGGACGGCGTCCAGGCTGTCGGCCGGCAGCAACTCCCGGCACGTTTCCATGTGCCGCTCGCGCAGCTTGCGAACGTTCGCTTCCATGCCGGCTTCGTCGCCCGATTCGGCGTGCCGCATCGTGTCCAGCAGCAGGTCGGTCACCTTCGACATCGCCGAAACCACAGCGATCACCGGCCGCCGCGCGCTCTCACCGCGAATAATCTGGCCGGCCACTTTGATGCGCTCGGTGGAGCCCATGCTGGTGCCGCCGAATTTCATCACCAGCAGGTTTTCCATGTTTTGAGTTTGTCCCATGCCCTTGAACCCCTCAGGATAGCGCGACCGCCATGTCCCCCGGCAATGGGGCGGCGCGGCATAATCTATCAATGCGATTCTATCGCCGTGGCTTTTTCGAATGCTTGGCGGGATGGTTCGGAGCGGGTGGTGCTCGCTTGGCCGGCGCGTCGGCCGCAAGCACGCGCCCCGGGGCGTTGGGCGGCTACATACTGGCCGGTAAGGAAGAGACTCTTCACCGTGAGTTCGACGTGGTGGTGGTCGGCGGCGGCATTGCGGGCACCTGCGCGGCCATCGCCGCCGCGCGCAACGGCGTGAAGGTAGCGCTGGTGCATGAACGCTCGATGCTGGGCGGCAATTCATCGAGCGAAGTGCGCCTGTATCCGGAAGTCAGCACCAACCACAACGTCTGGTCGAAGGAGACCGGCATCCTCGATGAAATCCACGTCGAAGAACGCAAGCGCAACCACGAACCGTACATCGAAGGTCTCATGAACTCGGTCTGGGATCTGGTGCTCTATGAGTGGGTGGTTCAGGAAAAGAACATCTCGTTGTTTCTGAACACCACCGTGCGCGAAGTCGAGATGCGCGATTCCTCCACCATCCTCGCAGTGCACGGCGTGCAGATGGGCAGCGAGCGCCGTTTCCTGTTCGCCGCGCCGCTGTTCATCGACGCGACCGGCGATGGCGCCATCGGCTATCGTGCAGGCGCCGAATTCCGCTGGGGCATGGAAGCGCGCGGCGAATTCAACGAATCCGAAGCGCCGGAACGCGCCTCGAACCAGCCGCAGATGGGCAGTACGTTGTTCTTCCGCGCTCGCGATGCCGGTGTTCCGGTCCCCTACGAGCCGCCGTCGTGGGCCGCCACGTTTGAAACCGAAGACGATCTGCGCGGACGTAATCATCAGCGCATCGACGCTGGCTACTGGTGGATCGAAGTCGGTCTGCCCATGCATCAGATTCGCGACAACGAACAGATCCGGCACGAAGCGCTGCGGCAGTTGTTGGGCGTCTGGGACCACATCAAGAATCGCTGCGCGCGCAAGGAGCAGGCACGCAACTACGGGCTGGAATTCGTCAGTTTCTGGCCGTACAAACGCGAAGCGCGTCGATTGATGGGGGACTACATTCTCACCCAGCGCGATCTGCACGATCCCGAGCCCCGGCCCGACGCTATCGCTTTCGGCTGCTGGTTTCTGGATGTTCACAAGCCGGGCGGAATTCTGGCGCGCCAGGCGCCCAACGTCGCGCCGCCCTGGGAAGTGAAGAGCACCGTTCCGTTTGGCATTCCGTTGCGGTCCTGTTATTCACGCAACGTGGGTAATCTGATGATGGCCGGCCGTCCCATCAGCGCGAGCTACGTAGCGTTTTCCTCGACGCGCGTGCTGCGTACCGGCGCCATCGTTGGCCAAGGCGTTGGCACCGCGGCGGCGCTCTGCCGCAAACGCAATTGCAGCCCGCGCGAACTGGCAGCCAAACACGCCGGCGAACTTCGGCAGGTGCTGCTTGCGCAGGACGCGTTTCTGCCGGGCTACGATAACGAGGACCCGCGCGATCTGACCCGCGCCGCCAAAGTCACCTCATCGAGCGATGCGTCGCTTGTGTTCGCCGAAAGCGCGGAGTTGTTTGCATTGAAAGTGCCCACCGCGCAGTTGTTCCCGGTTTCCAGTGATCGCATCGACGCGATCGAACTGCTGCTCGCTTCCACGCGCACGACGCCCGTGCGTGTGACATTGCGTCTGCGTCCCGCGGAGTTCGTTTACGACTTCCGTCCCAGCGCGGACATCGCCACGGCCACGGCCATCGTCGAGCCGCATTCGCGCGGTTACGTCCGCTTTCCGTTTGGAGCGCGCGTTGAACCGCGCCGCCTCTACATCGCGCATCTAGAAACCGTCGAAGGGCTCTCCTGGGCGATTCACAACGACGACGTCGATGCTGCCGCCGTATCGCCCGCCGGTTGCACCGCCGCCGAGTTGCCCGGTCCAACTCGTTGGCATCGTTTCACGCGCGGCTGCCACTTCTGCATCCGCATCACGCCCGAGCAGCGTCCCTACGCGGCGGAGAACGTGGTTCGCGGAACCAATCGCCCGGACCGTTGGACCAACCTCTTTGTTTCGGACCCCGCGCATAAACTGCCCGCGTGGCTGGAACTGAAGCTGGCCTCCGTGCGCCGTTTTTCCACCGTGCAGATCACCTTCGACACAGATATCAACCGCCACTCGCGCCTTCCGCTGTTCCGTTATCCGGATTGTGTGAAGCGCTACGACGTGCTGGTGTGGCAGCCGTCCGGTTGGAAGCGCGTCGCAGGCGAGACGGATAACTACATGCGGCGCCGCGTTCTGAGCTTCGATCAGGTGACAAGCGACCGCGTCCGGATCGAGATGCACGAAACCAACGGCGCCGCCTCGGCGCGCGTCTACGAGGTGCGCATCTACGATGGGCCGGTGACGCTCACCTAGATCCAACCACTTTCACGCGCGGCGGCGCCGCTGCGTCGAGCGTGGCGCGTCGGAAAAAGTAGATCATGCCGGACTCGCCGCCGGTGATGAGATCGAGTGTTCCGTCGCGGTCCCAATCAACGGCTCGCAGGTTGGTTTCGTGGTGGCTGACCAGGATCTGCTTGCTGTAGAACTGCAGCAACTCGCGGCGGAAACGCGGCGCGGCGTTGGTCCCGACGTTGCGGTACCAAACGTTGATGCTTTTCTGATTCGCCAGAATGTCGAGCTTGCCGTCACCGTCCCAATCGGCGACTTCGAAACCGTGGTGGTACGGAATCGGCGTGCGGAATTCAGAGCCGTCTTCGAGCTTCAGAATCTCTGGCTTCGCCAAACGCAGCGCCCCACTCGGGTCGCGATAGCGCATGTAGCGGCACACGGGAATATCGGCGGAATCGTTGCGATCGCGCGCGCCGACGTAGCCGGCCACCAGATCGACGAGACCGTCGCCGTTCCAGTCCGCTGGCGCCGGCCGCACGCGAAATGAGAAGTGCTCGCCCGCATCGTGCATGAGTTTTCGCATCGGCGCATAGCGAGGCTGCCGCCGCGTGCCCACGTTTTCGAAATACGCGATGCGGTTGCTGTTGTTGCCCACCAGAATGTCCAGATCGCCATCGCCGTCCCAATCGACCACTGCTGGTTTTGATTGCCCCAGGGGCTTTTCCGGGTCAGCGTCGTCGATGAAATGCCAGCGTGCGACGTACATCGGCGCTCCGTCAGTGAGCCGGATCAGACGCGGCGTCTGAAACATGGTGCGGCCGCCGCGGCTGGTGTTCTCGATCAGATGCACGTAGCCGATCTCGTTACCCACGATGAAATCCAGGTCGCCGTCGCCGTCCCAGTCCACGACGTCGACGCTCAGATACCCGCCCGACGAACACGCCATGCCGCGCGCTTCGATGGCGCCGCGATCCACAAAACCGTTCGCGGTGTGTTCGTAGTACTTGAGCCATCCGCCCATGTACGCGCCGAATAGTCCGCGATAGGCCGCCACGGGCGCCGCCAAAGGCTCGGGCGAGGTGTCGATGAGCGTGATGAGCGCTTTGTCGAACGACGGCGCCTCGCGCGTGCCTGTGTTCAGCCATGCGATCACCGACGTGCGCAGCGGCTTCGTCGCCAGGCCGCTGGTCGATCCCACCACGTCGGGCAGTCCATCACGATTCACGTCTACGAAATCCGTTGGGAGGGCGTCGCGATACACCGTCGAGCCGGCAAGCCGCAGTGGTTGCGGCGCACCGAAACGCGGCGTCGAACCGCGCGAAGCGAGATTCGGATGGCGATACCAGGTGGCGTCGAACTCCTGCGTCGGGAAGTACTGGACGCGCATGCGCAAGGTGAACAGGTCCAGCACGCCGCGTCCACTCCAATCGAGCAGACGCATGTCGTAGTCGAGCGTGCCCTGGCGCTGCCATTCGACGCGCGGGCCGGCGGTGAGAATCGGCAAACCGAAACGGTCGCGGCGCCCGGTGTTGAGATACACCTTCATGTTGCCGCGCTCGCGCCGCCCGCCAATGCCGCACAGAATATCGATGCGCCCGTCCGAGTTCCAGTCCACCAGTTGATAAGTGGCGTAGTAATCCTGAATCACGCGCCCATCGGCTTGAAGGCGCACGGCGCGGTCGAAACGCGGCGCATGGTTCGAACCGATGTTGCGCCAAAACACCAGCCCCCACCAAGGGTCATCGAAGTACGTGGAGTAGAGAATGCGGCCCAGCAAATCGATCCGGCCGTCGCCGTCCCAATCGACGTTCATAGCGCCGTCGTTACGCATCCCCGCGCACAAGGGATCGACACCGCCCGGGCGATTGTAAGTGAAGTTATCGCCGATGCCCACGGGTTCGCGATAGTCGCGAAACCCGCGCGCGCCGGTCTTCCATCGAACCTGACACGAAGTCTGTGCTTTGTCGCGCACAACCCACGAGATGGTTCCCACGGACTCGCCGCGTTCGAGTGATTCCGATAGCCGTATGGGCACGCGCGCGCCGCGGCACACCAACTCGATGGAAGCTGGATCATACTGCGCGGCGCCCAAGGCCGAGAAATCGAGCCGCACGCTCACCGGCGTGTTCGCTCCACTGAGCGTCGATCGGTCCACCACCACGTCAGCACTAGTGGCGGCGAACGCGCAGGAGCACAGCAGCAGGGCGGCGGCGGCTTTCATCATCAATCTAGTATGATCCGGTCCTGGTATCATGCAACGGGGGTAGGCAAGGCATGAATCGGCGCGGCTTTCTGGTTCACGGCTTTGCGGCCGGGGCGCTTCTGGGCTCCGAACCGTTGTTGCAGGATTCGGTCGTGGTGCCCATGGTGCCGAATCGCACGCATCGTGGCTCAACCGGAAGCATGGTGGAACTGCGCGACGGTTCCGTGTTGTTCGCGCACGCCAATCCAGAACACTGGACCGACAACACGCGCTCGGGCGTTGTGGCGCGCATCTCGCGCGACCGCGGGCGCAGTTGGGAGAGTCCGTTCGTGCTGCAGAAGCACGTCGCGCGCCTGGCGACGCTGCAACCCAGCCTGCTGCGCCTGAAAATCGGCGAACTCCTGTTTGGCTACAACGTCTTGAACCGCTACGAAGGAACCGACCTGCGTCTCTACGACGGCAAGTATTACGTGCGGCGTTCCAACGACGAAGGCCGCACGTGGTCCGATCCGGTCTGCGCCACGCCGCACGAAAGCTATCACACGGTGAACCCGGATCGCGTGATACAGCTATCGTCGGGCCGCATCGTTGTGCCGGCCGAATGCACGCTCGCGGTAGGTGGCGGCGAGGCCGGCCACATGGTGTCGTTGTGCTACTGGTCTGACGACGGCTACACCTGGATTCGTGGAAAAGGGCACGTCGACGTCGGCACAACCACCGAAGAACCCAGCGTCGCCGAATTGATGGACGGACGCCTGCTGATGGTATTCCGCAACCGGAATGGGTACGTGGGCCGCGCCTATTCGAGCGACCGGGGCGACACCTGGAGCGATGTCGGATATCTGGAACTGCCGTCACCGCTGGCGCCGCAGACCGTGAAGAGAATTCCAAGCAC
>CAZDIZ010000175.1:10669-12270 GCA_964505625.1 uncultured Solibacteraceae bacterium
TTTGATCAACTATCACTCGCTCGCGGGCATTCAAGTCGCCAGAGTCAAACTGGATTGGTTCTACGGGAAGAACTAGTTTTTCAATGCGCGCGAGTGAAACGTCATTCGCAACCGCGGAACTTGCAGCGCGTCGAAACCAATCACGGTGACAGCGTCGCGCTCGCGCATGATTCGGTTTAGCTCAGCCAGCGGGGCAGCCCCGCGCATCACAGGCACCTCAGTGACTCCTGTCTTCGCAAGGCTTGCGGATAGATCTGCCCGCGACACCCAGTTGCCCATACTCTGCCCGGTCACCGCGAGCCAGCGCCGCACTCGATCGACCAGCTCCACGGCATCCAGCACTGGCGTCGGCCGCGGATAGAATACGCCAGCCGTTGCGGATGCGTAGGCCGTCTCGTTCGGCACGCCGGCATAGAAGCGGACGGAGTTGATGGCCTGTTGGTCCAGGATGGGTGCGAGGTCGCGGGCCGTCAACGTTGGAAGCGTCTGCTGGCCGAGGTCCCGGCACGTCGCAGCGGCGCCACCCCACAAACGACGCTGCCGCTCCGCCGAGAACGCGCCCAACTCAACGTAAGCGCTCATGGCACCGCGCGTGCCGTCGAGCGTCGCATGACGCGCGCCGGGGTAGTTGCTGAAGGCCCCTTCCGCCGGGACAAAGTGGCGCTCGCACTTGATACGCAGGTAATGCTCGAACGCCTTCGCCGCCGCAACGCGCTGTTCTTTGCTGGCATCCTTCCACAAGTACCGAGTGAGCAGGTTAACACCCTTGCCGCTCGCCAACCCCCATTCATGCCACTGATCCAGATCGCGCTCGGAGGGAAGCGGCGCGGACATGACGGCGAGCGCCGACGCAAACAGCTCCGCCTTGTGCCGCAGCGGGAACTCCGGGTAGCGATCGTTTCCTTCTCCGTCCACAAAGGCCTTGACGATCGAGCTCGTGTTGTTCAGATCGCGTTTCAATAGCTTTCCGGTGCTGCGCGATTTCGGTCCCCAGAGCCCGGTCTCCGCGTCCTGGAAATTGTAGAACCAGGCCAGCATCGTCTGTCGCCACTCCGGCGAGAAAGCGTAGAGCCCCGCGCGGTTGAGCAGATCTTTCGGTTCGCAATAGCCCAGCAGCTCCCGCGCGAAGTGAAAGGAAGTTTGCGGAAACCTGGCCGCGATCCAGCCCACGTTCGACACGTCGTCCAAATAGGCTGTCAGCTTCGACGGAGTGTTGATCGCATCCAGGTATCGGAGCGGGTATCGCAAACGTAGCGGTTGTCCGGTTTCCGCAGCCAGCGCCTGCAGATGCGCCAGCACGTTCTGCGTAGGTCCATCCCAAGTGCAATAAGGCAACGTCTCGTCCATGAAAGCGCCGGTGCGAGGATTCTGAAGCGCCAGGTAGAATTCCAGTTCCGCACGTTTGTCGGCGAACTTCGGCACCTTCACCAGCCCCTGCTTTGTGCGCAACTGCTGATGCAGCCGATGGAGGCCTCGAATCGCTTCCCAGTAACGCCCCTTGTCCAACAGGTAACCGAACCCGAGCATCTTGAACTCGAATTCGGCCATCCAATAGCCTTGTTCCTGGCACTGCCGGTTCAGTTTGAACAGCGCGGGCAACG
>CAZDIZ010000176.1:0-12225 GCA_964505625.1 uncultured Solibacteraceae bacterium
GTCCCCGGTTTTTCGGCCCCGTTCACTCGACGCGCTTGGCGCGGAACTTGCAGCGATAGGTGACATCGGAAGAAGTGTTGGTCGCGCTTCTTCCCTGCCCTTCGAATTCGCCACTCACCGCGGAACCTTCGAACTTCAGGGTGAGCACCGCGCCCTGATTGAACAGAAAGATCTCGGTCGGGCCGAAGCTCTCCATCACGCCGCGCATCACGTCGGAGGCCTCCTTCGCGCTGACGTTCGGTCCCGTGAAGCCGTTGATGACGGCGGCCGCGGCGGCGTTCGTGTCGGTGAGCGTGGCCTTCACGCGGGCGTCAGCCATCGTGATGGTGAGGTAGCGCAAGGTGGCGCCCTGCTGGCGCACGATGGGCCTGGCCGAGTGCGGCGTGGCGCGTTTATAGTACACGCCGACGCGTCCACCCCAAACGGCCGTCGGCCCAAAACCCGCGCTCGAGAACGACGCCGCGCTCACCAGCAGCACGTCACCGACGCTTTCGATTTCACCGGTGCCGAAGTACAAGTGAAACGGATTATTCTCGTACTCGATCGGCGCGCTCAGCTCGATGAAGACCGGCAGGCGGAACTCGCGGCCATAAACGACGCCGGAGGCTTCTCCTTCCCATTTGCTGGGCACTGGCGGCCGTCCCACTGGCGCACTGCGCCGCGCCGTCTGAGCTTTGGCTGCCTGGTTTTTAGCTGGGTCGGCCCACTCCATACCGGGCGGCAGTTGTTGACAACAGGCGAACAGAGGGATCGCCAAGGCGAGGACGATGCGATGCAACACGCGCACCTCCCTTCTACAGGCGCGGCAATGCGCCCGTGGCGCTGGATTTGGTTTGGCGCGCACGGGTGGCCTGCCAGGCATCCACCACTTCGCGCGGGAAGCTTGGGATCAGACGCTCCACGCGCGCCAGGATTTCCTTCACTACTTCGGGCCGCTCGGCGGCCACGTCATAGCTTTCGTCAGGGTCGGATTCAATGTCGTACAACTCGGGTGGATTAAGCGGCAAATTCATGCGCCCGCCTGCAGGCGCCGGTCCGTACGCGAACGAATTGTAACGCGCAAAGTGCAGCTTCCAACGCTTCCAGCGCGCGCACTGCACGTTCCAATTGTCGAAGTAGAGCAGCGCTTCGCGCTCGATGGATTTGCTAGTGCCATTGAGCAGCGGCCAGATGTCGCTGCCGTCGAGCGGGCTGGATGGCAGCGCCGCGCCGCACAGTTTTGCCACTGTCGGGAGGATGTCCATCGTCGAGCCAACGGCATTCACGACGCGGCCCGCCTGAATGCGCCCCGGCATGCGCGCCAGGAAGGGCTCGCGCACACCGCCTTCGTAAGTCGAGCCTTTGCGCCCGCGCAGGCGGCCCGGACTACCCTGAAACCACGGTCCATTGTCGGAAGAGAACATCACCAGCGTGTTTCTATCCAAACCGTTCTTCTTCAGCGCGGCGAGCACTTCGCCTACACTCCAATCCAACTCCGCAATCACGTCGCCGTACAGGCCCGCCGGGGACTTGCCGCGGAAGCGCGCCGAGGCGGCCAGCGGGATGTGCGGATAGGTATGCGGCATGTATAGGAAGAACGGCGCGCCCTTGGAGCGCTCAATGAAGCGCACGGCCTGTTCGGTATAGCGCGGCGTCAACGTTTCCAAAGTGGCTTCGGGTTCGACCACTTCGGTGTTGTGCAGCAGCGGGCGCGGCTTCATGTCGTTGCTGTAAGGAATGCCGAAGTACTCGTCGAAGCCGCGATTGGTGGGCAGGAAACGCGGCAGATGGCCCAGGTGCCACTTGCCCACGCACATGGTCCGGTAGCCGCGCGTCTTCAGCGTTTGCGCGATGGTCGTTTCGGAATCCGGCAGCCCCACGGTGTCGTTGGGAAACAGCACGCGCGGCACGCCCACGCGCGTGGGATAGCGGCCCGTCATCAGCGCGGCGCGCGAAGGCGAACAGACGGGATTGGCGGAATAGAACTCGGTGAAGCGCACGCCCTCGGCCGCCATGCGGTCCAGGTTGGGAGTGCTCAACCGCGATCCGTAGCAGGCCAGGTCGCCATAACCCAGGTCATCGGCGTAGATCATGACCACGTTGGGCGGTGAGGCAGGCGCGGCGGCGGCGCCCATTGCCGCCGTCAGAAACTCGCGTCTTCCCAGAACGTTCGCCATGGCTGGACTCGCTTTCCGGCCCGGGCGCCTCGCGCCGGAGCCACGGATATTCTATCCTGGTGAAGGAATGTTGCGCTGGGTGATTGCCATGCCCCCCCTAGCCTGTGGTACACCATAGTTTTGGTTGGACGTGGCACCCCTACTTGCGGCCAGCCACGATCGTCGCTAGAATCAGTGAGTTTGTGAATCTGAGTGGAGGAATCATGTCTGTTGAGCAGAAAGTAAAACAGATCATCGTTGAGCAGTTGGGAGTGGACGAGGGACAGGTGGACAGCACCGCTTCGTTCGTGGATGACCTGGGCGCGGACTCCCTCGACATCGTGGAACTGGTCATGGCCTTCGAAGAGGCCTTCGAACTAGACATCCCGGACGAGGATGCCGAAAAGATCACCACGGTGAAGGACGCCGTCGACTACATTGAAGCCAAGCAGGCCAAGAAGTAGGCGGCGCCTGCCCGCTTCGACGCATACCAGGAGTGTCAAATTTGCCGCGTAGAGTCGTCGTTACTGGTGTAGGTATTGTGTCCTCCCTCGCCACGGGGACGGAAGAAACCTGGCAGGCGGTACTCGCCGCCCGCTCGGGGATCTCACGCATCACCGCGTTCGACGCCACGGCGTTTCCGGCCAAGATCGCGGGGGAAGTTCGCGATTTCGATCCGGCCAAGTTCATCGAGAAGAAGGAAGTGCGGCGGCTGGGGCGTTTCATCCAGTTCGCCGTGGCGGCTTCCGACTTCGCGATGAATGCATCGGGGTTGAAGATCACCCCGGAGTTGGCCGAGCGCGTCGGCGTGTATATCGGCAGCGGCATCGGCGGGTTCGAGGTGATCGAACGCGAACACAAAGTGCTGCTGGAACGCGGTCCCGAGCGCGTTAGTCCCTTCTTCATTCCGGCGACCATCATCAACCTGGCCTCCGGATACGTGTCCATACGCACGGGAGCGAAGGGGCCCAATTCGGCCACCGCCACGGCGTGCACCACCAGCAGCCACTCGATCGGCGACTCGTTCAAGATCATCCAACGCGGCGACGCCGACGCGATGATCTGCGGCGGCGCCGAGGCCTGCATCTGTCCCATGGGCATCTGCGGCTTTTCGGCCATGCGCGCGTTGTCGACGCGCAATGACGAGCCGGAACGCGCTTCGCGGCCGTGGGACAAGGACCGCGACGGTTTCGTGGTCGGTGAAGGCTCGGGCGTGATCGTTCTCGAAGAACTGGAAATGGCCCGCGCGCGTGGCGCCAAGATCCTGGCCGAAGTAGTGGGCTACGGAATGAGCGGTGACGCATTCCACATCA
This sequence comes from uncultured Solibacteraceae bacterium, assembly GCA_964505625.1. Classification (GTDB taxonomy): domain Bacteria; phylum Acidobacteriota; class Terriglobia; order Bryobacterales; family Bryobacteraceae; genus JAJFUV01. The sequence continues at coordinate 3,449 of CAZDIZ010000176.1, forward strand.
CCGCGCCTTCGGAAGATGCCGACGGCGCCTACCGCGTGATGCGCGCCGCTTTGCGCGACGCCGGCCTGCAACCCGAGCAGATCGATTACATCAACGCGCACGGCACATCCACCGACGTGGGCGATCGCATTGAGACGCTGGCCATCAAGCGCGTCTTCGGCGAGCACGCCTACAAGGTAGCGGTCAGCTCCACCAAGTCCATGGTCGGGCACCTGCTGGGCGGCGCCGGCGGTATTGAAGCGGGCTTCAGCGTGCTGGCGCTCCGCGATCAGATCGCTCCACCCACCATCAACTACGAAACGCCGGATCCGAATTGCGATCTGGACTACGTGCCGAACAAGGCGCGTCCTATGAAGATTCAGTACGCGCTATCGAATTCGTTTGGCTTCGGTGGTACCAACGGCTGTCTGATTTTCAAGCGTTTCGACGGTTAGCCGCGATTTTACATGCCCAGCGCGTGGTGAACGCGCTATACTGAGACTTGGCACGCGGTTGGGAAAGTAAGTCCGTGGAATCCCAGATAGAAACCTCCGAATCACAGAAACGTTCCCCGTCAAAGAAGAAGAAAGGCCCTAGTCCAGAAGAACTTGCGCGTATTCGGCAGCGAGAGAACCTGGAACTGTCCAAGGTCCGTGTCTTGCACGACCTGGAAAGTGCCCAAAATCCGCGCTACGAGAAAGTTCTGCGCGCGGCCTTGGCGCACCTGGACAGCGAGCTTTCTCATCTTTGCTAAGCGCGCGGCGCGCGTAGGGAAGTGATCCGAGGCTTCGTGGGGTAGGGTTATACCTCGACGCGGATCGCACCGTGTCCCCACACCGTCTGCCGCCCCACGCCGGTCCATTCGGCGGCGCGTAGAATCGGCATGAATTCCCTCAGCTCGCCCGCATAGACGGCACATCCGGTAAAGCCACTCAACGGGTGGCGCTGTCCGCTCGCTTTTGACAGCCGCTCGACGAAAGTGCGCTCGATGTCGCATGAGATGGCGCGCACAAGCGCGGCGCGCTCCGCCATGCCCGCGAAGTCGATATCCAGAGCGCCTGTACCGTAGGCTGCGCGCAACGTGCTGACGCGGTCGCGTGCGCGCGCAAACAGCACCGGAAAATCTGGCCGTTCGACGATCTTCTCTCCGCTTTTCAATTCGGTTGGCGTTAGGAAGAGAACGCGCAGGCGATCGACGGGGCCGGATGGAAGCTCAAGCGGCACGGAAACACGTGACGTCTCGACGTCGCGCAGTTCCGCGCCGCGCCAATGCGCGAAAGCGTCCCGGATCCAGCCGAGAGCATCCTCTCCCGCTAGAAACAGATGCACGCCGATGTGGAACGGCGCGCCGGCTTCGAGCTTGAGACCGTCCAGATGCTCAGCGCGCAGGACGAACGGGCGTGGAACATCCTTCAAACCGCTGGGACCCGCGGCGGCACGTGGAGCAAAAATGCGCGCGTAAGCCGGCGTTGAGAACAGCGCCGCGCCAAACACGCCGCGCACCACATTTGAAGCCATGGCGGGCGGAAACGCCAGCACGCCACGGCTTGTGAAGTGCAGCCGGCAAACCGTTACGTCGAAGGTTGGCTTGCCGGCTGCCTGCATATCAGAAGTGCAGTTTAGCGCCAATCTGCACTTTACGCGAATAGCTGGACACGGTGTCGCGAATACGGCCGAAAGTCGAGCTGGTGTAGACCAGCGTCGGGAAACCGAACGTCGGCGTGTTGGTCAGGTTGGACGCTTCGCCGCGTAGTTCCAGGTTGAAGCGCTCGTTAATGCGAGTGCGTTTGATCACTGAGAAATCCAGGTTGAACAATCCGGGACCGCGGAAGTAGTTGCGGCCGGTGTTGCCCAGTTCCCCGGCGATCGGCGCCGACATCTGCGCGCGCTCGGCGGCCGAGAAGTACCACTTGTAGCCGTCGATATCGCCCACCGACCCGATCTGCCGCGTGCAACCGGTGCAATTCACCGTGGACTGTTGCACGCTGCCGAAGGTGTAAGAACCGGAGAACACCGTCATGGGACGGCCGCTCTGAATGCGGAGGCCGCTGCCGATCTGCCAGCCGCCGATCACTCGCTCCAAAGCGCCGTTCAAACCGGCGCCGAACTTCTTGCCTTTGCCGAACGGCAACTCATATACGTTGTAGGACTGGAACACGTGCGTGCGGTCGAAGTCCGAAATCGCGTAGTTCAGATCGCGGTTGTAGATATCGAACATGGAGGCGTATTGATTGCTCCCCGATCCGTAGATGGTCTGCGTGGGATCGAAAGAACGCGAATCCAGCGCCTTGGAGAACGTGTAGCTGGCCTGATAAGTCAGACCGTTGGCCATGCGCCGTTCGACCTGTATCTCGAGTGCGTGGTAGGTCGAGTAGTCGTTCGAATCGATCACGCGCAACCCGCCGCCGTACTGCGGGAACCGGATCAACGCGAAGGCGCCCGCGCCGCTCAGGTCGGTGACCGAACGTCCATTCTGCAGACGCGTGCCAAGCGCGTTGGCGATGGCCGCCACTGAGCCCAGATTCAGGTCCGACGCATAGAGCCGCCGCACCATTTGCGAACCCGTCTCACCGGCGTTTAAGCGCGAATCAGCCGACACGAGACGATTGATCAGCGCGGACTCACCGCCCGCCTTCACCGTGTTGAACGCATCCAGGAACCCGCTGCGCCAGATGTCGATCTGGTTGGCGTTGTAGGCGCCCAATAGATGATAAGCTCGCCGCCCGATGTAGCTCACGTCGACAACAGTGCGGTTGGCGATTTCTTTCTGAATGCTCAGCGACCACATGTGCGTGGTGGGCGATTTCATGCCCGGGTCCACCACCGTGTTGATGGCGCTCGAAAATGGGATGGGCTGCGTCAGGTCCGACGGCTTCACACTGCCCGCTGTAAGAACCGGCATGCCGGTGAGACGTCCGCCGTTCTGACCGTAATCGTTGTTGACGATGCCGAGCGTGTTGCCGGGCAAACTCTGGAAAACGGCCGAGGAAAGCACGAAGGTGTTCAGGCGATCGTAGGCCATGCGATAGTTGCCGCGGATGCTCATCTTGCCGGCGCCCTGCGGATCCCAGGCAATACCGATGGATGGCGCAAAGTTGCCGTAGTTGCTGTCGAACACCGAACCCGGCACCCAGCGCACGGTGTTGGTGGGCGTGGCGCCCGCCGTCATCAGCGCGTTGGGGTGCGAAATGAGACCGTCCGGATTCGTGGGCGTCAGCTTGGCTTCCCAACGCAGGCCCAAGTCGATGGTCAGGTTCTTGCGGACCTTCCAGGTGTCCTGCGCATAGAAATCGTATTCGGGGAAGTTCGCTTTGAAGTTGTAGAAATTGGACACGAACTGGTCACCCTGCCGCACGAAGGAGCGATTGATGGTGCCGACGCGGCCCAACAGGAAGTTGATGGCGCTCTGCGCCGTCGGGCGGTCGTAGGTGGTGTTGATATCGGAAGGCAGCCCAAAGGTCGTCGGATCCACCGTGTTGATGCTGGTGCTAAAGTCGCTGTTCTGCGTGATGTAGTAACCGGCCACCGAACCGCGCACGTCGTTGTGCTGCTGGAGGCGTATGTTGGTGCCGAACTTGAGCGAATGCGCGCCGCGGAACCACGCCAGGTTATCCACAATCTGATAGGTACGCAGCCGGCGCAGATTACTCACGGTGTAGTAACTCTCCGGAATGTACATACTCAGCGGCGGATTCAACGTCAGTTTGTCGATCCCGGCGAGCGGTTGCGGAAAATCGAACGTGAAGCGGTTTTCGCCGAAAACGAGTTCGTTGGTGATGGTCGGACGCGGATTCCAGCGCCAGTTGAACGCCATGTTGCGCGGCAGGCGCATGGTGTTTTCCGGACAATCCATGCCCGGGTACAGCGGACGGCCGCCGTTGGCGCCGTCGCACATGGTGTTCTGATGGCCCCAGGCAATACGCGCGAACACAGTGTTGGTGGGGCTGAAGATGTGGTCGACTTTCAACGTGTGATCGCGCTGCCGCTCCCATTCGGGCGCGACGAACGTGTAACCGGCGGTGTTCAATCCATCACCGCTGCCATAGGCCCAGTTATTCGGTAGCGGCATGCTGGCCAGGCTCGACTGGATACTCTGATTCAGCCCGAGCTTCTGCGGATCACTGGTCCCAATGTTGTAGGTCCCGATGTTCAAACCGGCAAGCGGATTGCCGCTGGCGTCAATTGAAGCACCGGACACGCCGTAGGGACGGTTGCGCCCGCCCTTCACGTAGCGAAAGATTCCCTTGCGTGCGTCGGCGGTCAATACCACGCGGTCTACCTGCGCCGTCTGCACCGCGCGCAGCGCTTGAAGGTTGAAGAAGAAGAACGTCTTGTTCTTGATCACCGGCCCGCCCACGCTGCCGCCGAAGATGTGCTGCACGTACTGCTTCTTGCCCAAGTTGTTCAGATTGCTTTCCCACTCGTTGGCGTTGAGGCGGGGCGTGCGATACAACTCGAACAGCGAACCGTGCACGTCGTTGCCGCCCGAACGCGTCACCATGGCCACTTGCGCGCCGCTATTGCGTCCGTACTCGGCCGTGGCGTTGCTGGTGATCACGCGAAACTCGGCCAGCGAGTCCGGATTGGTTCTGGTGGGCGACATATTCGAACCGCCGAAGCTGGTCTCGTTGCTGTCGACGCCATCCAGCGTGTAGTTCCAGGCACGGTCGCGCGCGCCGTGCACGTGCGAACCGCCGCCGGTGTTGGCGCCGCTCACCACGCCCGGCTGCAAGTACACCAGGTCGAGCGGATTGCGCCCGCGCGTACCGGGGTTGAGCACCGCCAGGTCGCGCAGCATGCGGTCGCTGAAAAGGTTGCCGATGTTGCCAGACGTGCTGGTTTGAACCGCTTCATAAGCGGCTGAGACTTCCACTTGCTCGGTCACCTGTCCGACTTCGAGCGTTACGTTGATGGTCGCCGGCTGTCCGATGCTGACGACGTTATTGCGGGCCGAAAACTTGCGGAAACCGGGCACTTCGACCGTCAACGCGTACTTGCCGGACTGCACGGCTTCGAAAAAATAAGCACCGTTGGCGGCGGACTTGTTCTCGAACACCACACCCGTCGCTTCGTTGGTGAGTTTGACACTGGCGCCCGCGACAGCAGCGCCGGTGGGATCCTGAATGGTGCCAATAACTCGGGACGTGGTGCCCTGCGCGAGCAACATCCCGGCGGCCATTAGATACACAAATAGCTGCGAGATAACCTTTCCAAGCATACGGGGCATCCTAACAGATTCCCCGCGCCAGGTTCAAGAAAAAGAATCTATTGGTCCTAGACGGTCCCGCTTATGGCCGCGCGGCAGCCAGCGAGCGCCAGAAGCGGGAAGTAATCCCGGTACAGGTGGTACTGCAGGTAGAACACATTGGGGAAGCCCGTGCCGGTGAAAAGCGTCTCGTCCCAGGTGCCTTCGCTGGTCTGCGTCGCCACCAGGTATTCGACGCCGCGCCGGACGGCTTCCGAGTGTGCATCGCCGGCCGCCAACAAACCAAGCAGCGCCCAAGCGGTTTGCGACGGCGTGCTGGGAGCGGCCACAAAGCGGTTTACGCGGTATCCGGCCGGGCTCTCGCCCCAACCACCATCGGCGTTCTGTACACCCCGCAGCCATTCGGCGGCCTTCAACACGGCCGGGCGCGCCGAAGCGGCACGCGTGTATTTCAATCCACGCATGGCCAGGAACGTCCCGTAAATGTAGTTCACGCCCCAGCGCCCGTACCAGCTTCCGTCCTCTTCCTGATGATTCAGCAGCCACTCAACACCGCGCTTGATGGCGGGATGGGTGGCGTCGAACCCGCGCCGCGCCAGCGATTCCAACACTCGGCCCGTGATGTCCGGACACGACGGATCGAGCATGGCGTTGTGGTCAGCGAACGGCACGCTGTTGAGGATGTCCCAGTTGCAGTCCACATCGAACGCCGCCCAACCGCCGTCGCTCGACTGCATCCCGAGCAACCAGTTGATGGCGCGCCGTTCAACGCGCTCTTGCCGCGCCGGATCGCTCGCCTTGGCGTGCAGCAGCGCCAGCAGCACCATGGCCGTGTCATCGATATCCGGGTAATATTCGTTGGCGAATTCGAACGCCCAGCCGCTCGGCTCCAGATCCGGCCGCTTCACGCTCCAATCGCCGCGGCGGCGGACTTCCTTTGACAGCATCCAATCGGCCGTTTGCGTCATCATGGCCGGATCGCCCTGGCCCGCTTCCCCCAGCGCGAATGCCGCGATGGCCGTGTCCCACAAGGGCGAAACGCAGGGCTGGAACTGGAAGCGGTCCTCGTTTTCAATGAGCAGATCCTCAAACTGGCGGATGGCTTCGACCAGGTCCGGATGATCGTCGGGGTATCCGAGCGAGTCCATGGCCATGATCGTGTACATCATGGCCGGGTAGATGGCGCCCAGCCCTTCGGTGTAGCGCGTGCGGTCCAGAATCCAGTGTTCGGCTTCGCGGATGGCCGCGCTGCGGACGTTCTTCAGCCCACGGCGTTCCCACAATTTCAGCACGCGATCCAGATGCTTGAACAGAATGGCCATGCCTTTGCGATTCGGCATTGCCAGTTTCTTTTTCGGATCGAAAAGTTCATCAATCGTGACGCCGTTCGGCGCCAAGCGGTGCCGCCCTATGGCCTGCACGATCGCCAGCGGAACGATGATGGTGCGCGTCCAACTGGACATTTCATAGAGAATGTCCAACGGCACCAGCACGATTTCCGGCGGAACGGTCGGCGTGTATTTACGCGGAAACAGGCCGAACAGGCTCAGGTTGATCTTGGCGTAGCTGTTGGCGGCCTGCAAACCACCCAGCGCCAGCACACGCTCCCGCGCCCGCCGCATGTATTCGGCGTCCTGCGAGTGGCCGCAGATCTTCAGCACCGTGTAGGCGCGCACGGTGGCGTTTATTTCCGCGCCGCCTCCGGCAAAGATCTCCCAACCGCCATCGGGAAGCTGACGCGACAGAATCGAGCCGCAGGCTTTGTCGATGCGCGCGCGCGTGGGAGGATTCCAGCCGTCGCCCTCGGGCGGATGCAGCCAAAGCTGCAACAGGATGTAGTCCATTTCGAGCGTCGCGTCGGCGGTCAACTCGCCGCACCAATAGCCATCGGGGTGCCGCATTCCAACCAGCGCCGTGGCCGAACCGCCTATGGCCGTGTCAATCCGCGCCAGACGCTGTTCGCGCGACTCCGCGTCTTCCATCTGCCGCCTGCGCGGCCCCGCCGGTTGCACCCACTCGATTCCGCCCATTTTTGTCCCGAGACTATTAGGGTATCAGTTGAAGAGATCGGATAAGATAGCTAACGGTGAACCGCAGACAGTTCTTTCAACAGACCGGCGCCGCTGCGCTGGCGGGCGTGCGTGTGACGGCGGCGGCACCGCCTCCGAGAATCCGCATCCGCCCCATCGAATTCGACACCGGCAAGATGATGTTCTGCGACTGGTGGTTCGTGGAAGCCGGTTACGGCCTGGCATTCTCCGAACGGCAGCAACTTGCGACGCGCGACGGATCGGTCTTCATGCCGCGCGGCGTTCGTCTGCGCGCCGGACAACCGAGACTCACGCCGCAGCCCGTGATCCGTCCGGACCGTCCCACCGACGGCGTGACCATGGGCGGATACTGCACGCTGCTCAAAGACGGCGGCAAGTACCGATTCTGGTATGAAAGCTATCTTCCCAACATGGGCAAGGACGAAGAAGCCCGCATCTGCTACGCCGAATCCGACAACGGCTTCGATTGGGTCAAGCCCGAACTGGGCATCCTCGAATGTCAGGGCTCCAAGCGCAACAACATGATTTACAGCCGCGGCCACGGAGCCAGCGTCTTCATCGACCCTTCGGCGAAACCTTCGGAACGATACAAGCTGGTGCATCTTGACAAAGTTCCGTTACAAGAGCACAACGGCAAACAGATTGAAGCGTTTCTGTTCGGCGCGGTTTCCCCCGACGGCATCCACTGGACGCGTTTGCCGGAACCGGTGCTCAAGCACACCAGCGACACGCAGTCGGTGGCCGAGTACGACGCACGCACCGGCAAGTACGTGCTCTACGTGCGCGGTTGGGAACCGCAATCGAATGCCGGCTACGGCGGCCGCCGCATCGTCATGCGCACCGAGTCGGCCGAGTTCGGCAACTTCCCCGCCCCGGTGCCGGTGCTGTCGATGGGGCCGCAGGAAGCGCCCGACGTCGACATTTACACCAACTCCTACCAGCGCTGGCCCGGCGCAAGCCAGGCGTACCTGATGACGCCGGCCATTTATCATCGCTCGGCCGACACCGTGGACTTGCGGCTGGCGTCGAGCCACGACGGGCTGCGCTGGCAATTCGTCCAACAGCAACCGTTCATTGCCAACGGCGATGCCGGCTCCGGCTGCGAAGGCTCCATCTATGCCGGGCGCGGAACCGTGCCGCTCGGCAAAGCCACCTGGGCATTTCCGGTTGCCTGCTACCCGCGAACGCACAACATGTACTTTCACCCCACGCCGCAAGAGCCCACGCAGGGCGGCATCCGGCTCGCGATGCTGCGCGAGGACGGTTACATGGCGCTCGAAGCGGAAAGCGCGGGCGAGTTCTGGACGCAGCCGGCCACCTTCACCGGCTCGCGCCTGCTGATCAATTGTTGGGGTGTGAAGGGCGCGCGAATAAAGGTGGAGATCTCCGACCGCGAGGGCAAACCGTTCCCCGGCTTCGCGCTGGAAGACTGCGACGGCCTCGACGGCGAACAACTCTGGACGCCCATGAGTTGGCGCGGAGCAACCGACGTGAGCAGCCTGCGCGGGCAACTGCTGCGCGTGCGTTTCGACCTGCGCCGC
>CAZDIZ010000177.1:0-4618 GCA_964505625.1 uncultured Solibacteraceae bacterium
GTCTGAACGGAAGCCACGAAGCGCTGTACAACGACAAGCGCACGCATCTGGGGCGCATTCCGGCCGGCCAGTTCCAGTTCTCTCTGCAAACACCCGGCGCGGTGCGCATCGTGCCGGGAGACACAGGGCCGGTTCTTACGAGTCTTCGCGGTGAAATTCGTTTCGACGGTGAGCCGGCCACGGAAATCACGCAGGAAGTGATTCTGTATCCGGGTATCAAGCGCATCGACTTCAGCAATCGCATCCGCAAGCAGGCCACTCTCGCCAAGGAAGAGGTCTATTACAGCTTCCCCTTCCAGGTGGACAACTTCCGGATGCGCGCGGGATTGCCCGGCGCGGTGATGGAGCCGCATCGCGATCAGTTGCCGGGTTCGTTCACGGGCTACAGCGGGATCGAACACTGGGTGGATGTTTCCAACCGCGAATTCGGCGTAACGGTGGCTACAAGGGAAGCGCCGGTCGTCGAATTCGGGGCCATACGCACCAACGACTGGGCGGTGCAATACGAACCTCGGCGGAGCGCGTTCTTCTTCTACGTCATCAACAATCGCTGGAATACGAACCAGGCGCTCTGGCAGGGAAACGAATCGTGGCGGCGCGGAGTGCTGGAGTTGAACTTCGCTCTCACCAGCCACAACGGCGACTGGCGCGATAGCGGCTCGACGCGATTCGGTTGGCAGCACAACGCGCCGCTCTCCGCGCGAGTGATTGAAGCGGCACAAGAGGGGCCGCTGCCGGCAAACCGTGCTTCGTTCTCGGACGGTCTGCCGGACAACGTAGTTCTGCAAGCTCTCAAGAAAGCGGAAGACGGCCAGGGGTACATCGTACGGTTTCAGGAGACCAACGGTGTCTCCCGGAACGTTGTCTGGTCCGGCTTTCCGTTCAAAGCGCGGGTAGTCCACCGGACCGATCTGGTGGAACGCAACCTCGGCCCCGCGCATGTGGAAGGCGGCAAGATCGGGTTCGCCGTGGACGCGCACCAGATAGTGACGCTGCGGCTGATCCCTTAACGAAGATCGGATAGCGCCGGCGCCAGGGGTGCCGGCACGAACTCCAACGTCAACAAGTCCCGGAAAGGAGGACGAAGAATGAAGCTATTACGGAGTTTAAGTATTCTTTATCTTGTCATGGCGGGCGCGTTTGCATTGTCGGCTCAGGAAGTAACGGCAACCATCACCGGCACCATCACCGACCCAACCGGTGCCGTGATGCCGGGCACACGCGTTGTCGCCACGCAAGTCGCCACCAACACCACCCGGAATGCGGAAGCCGGACCCACCGGCGATTACGTCATTCCGCTGCTTCCGCCCGGCACCTACACGCTCACGGTCACACACGATGGATTCAAGTCCTACGTGCGTGAAGGGATTGTATTGCAGGTGAACCAGCGCGCGCGTGTGGACGTGATCCTGCAGCCCGGCGTGATCGCGGAGAAGGTGGAGGTCCGCGGTGAACTTCCCGTCATCAACACGGAGAATGCGTCGGTCGGCAAGGTCATCGAGAACGAAAGCATCGCGCTCATGCCGCTCAACGGACGCCTGAGTATTGCGGGTCTGCTGGGGCTTGCGCCAGGCATTCAAAACGCCATCGCGAGCCAGGATTCCATTCCGGCTTACGGCATGACGCCCACCGTCAGCGGCGCTCCACCAATCGGATCGTTCAACTGGAGCATCGACGGCACACGCAACATCCCGCCGAATATCGCGCGCGGTCTGGGTGACTGGCCACCACTCGAAGGCATCCAGGAATTCAAAGTGATCACCTCCGGTGCGAGCGCGGAATTCGATACCGCCAACCAAGTGGTTGTCGTCGGACGCGGGGGCACCAATCAACTCCACGGCGCGGCGTTCATGTTCAATCGCAACCGCTTCCTGGCGGCCAAGAACTTCTTCGCCACACACTTGCCGATGCCGCAGTACAACCGCAACGAATTCGGTGTGAACATCGCTGGTCCGATGTTTATCCCGAACGTGTACAACGGCAAGAACAAGACCTTCTTCTTCTTCAGCTACGACGGCTACCGGCGCCGCCAAGCCAGCACCGTGAGTAACGAAGTTGCCACGGCCGCCATGCGCCAGGGCGATTTTTCGGGGCTGAAGTCCATCATCGATCCGTTCACCGGCGTTCAATTCCCGGATAACAAGATACCCTCCACCCGTTTCAACCCGGTGACGCAAAAACTGCTGACTCTCCTCTATCCGCTACCGAACTCACCGGGCACGGGAGCCGCGGGCACGGGCGTCAATCTGATTGAGAACATCCCGGTGCGCGAACACACCAATCGCTGGTCCTTCCGCATCGATCACAACTTCTCGTCGCGCGACCAGGTCAGCGGCGGGTTGTCGGTCATCAATCTCGGTCCGAATCAGTCCTCCGGTTACACCAGCATGGTTGGAGGATTGAAGCAACTCGGCGATCAGGACAGAAACGCATTCACCTCCTGGAACCACTCCTTCGGGCCGCGTACGATCAATGAACTGCGCTTCGGCTACCTCTACGTGGGAATCTTCCGCATTCCGCAGAACGTGGACATGCCTCCCGTGGGAAGCATCATCCCGGGGCTTGGCGACCACGCGATCAACGGCGCGCCGAGAATCCTCATCACCAATCTTCCGGAAACGGGCGAAACCGGCGGACGCGACCGCGACCACATCGGATCGGTTTCTGACAACCTGATCGTGATCCGCGGCCGGCACAACATGAAGATCGGCGGAATGTTCAGTTGGGGCCATCAGAACAACGTTAACGAGGTCTCGCCCTACCGCGGCCTGTTCCAGTTCAACGGAAAATACACCGGCCATGCTTTCGCCGACTTCCTGCTCGGCTGGCCCATCTCCACGCAACGCGGCCTGCCCGGATGGAAGAGCACCGGCAACCGCGACATCCGCTCGGCGTTCTTCTTCCAGGACGACTGGAACATCACGCGCAACGTGACGCTCAATCTCGGCATCCGCTACGACTTCGTTCCGCAGCAGCAGGAAACGCACGGCCAGGCCAGCATGTTCATCCCGAGCCGCGCCAACAATGTGGTGTTCGGCACGGCTTTCCCGATCATCACGCAGCAGCGCCTGGTGAGCCTGTACAACATCGCGCTCTCGTCGACGTTGAATCTCCCTGACAACGTGTCTGACTACGTTGGCAATGACCTGAACAACTTCGCACCGCGCGTTGGCGTGGCCTGGCGCGTGGGGCCCAACACGGTGGTTCGTAGCGGCGCCGGATTGTACTACCTGGCGCTCGCCGGCGGGTTGCTGTCCGGCTTGTCCTCGCAGGTGCCGTTTGTGACCAACGAGACCGTCGAGCAGCCGGCCGGCACCACTCCCACCATCACCATGAGCAATCCATTTCCGTCCACCGGCAATCTCCCGGCGAATCCTGGATCGCAGTATCAATTGAAGTTTGTGACGCCGTACACGCTGCAATGGAACTTCACCATCGAACACAAAGCTCCGTGGAACACTGGCCTGCGCATCGGCTACTATGGCCAGCGCAACGTGAAACTGCTCGGCAGCTACGACTACAACAACATGCTGCCGGCACCTGGTCCGCTTCAGCCGCGTCGTCCCTACCAGCCGTTCTCCGGCATCACCACACCGAACGTTCCCATGTTCCAGAGCGCTTCGCACCAGTTGCAGGGCGGCATCCAGAAGCGGTATTCGAACGGTCTGCTGCTGAGCGTCGAATACCAGTTCGTGCGCGCCATCGGCACCGAGAGTTTCATGAGCCAGTCGTGGAATTGGAATGATTCGCGAGGCAACCTCAGCAACGTGCGCAAGCACAACTTCACCGCCGCCTACGCGTACGACCTGCCGTTCGGAAAGGGTCAGGCGCTGGTCTCGAAGGCGTCCGGTCCCTTGAATATGCTTGTCGGCGGATGGCAGCTCGCGGGAATTCTGTACGCGATGTCGGGCGCTCCGTTCTCGCCGTCCTTCTCGACCTCGACGCAAGGCGCCGTCTCCAGCCGTCCCGACGCTGTCGCGGGCGCTGCATACTATCCTTCGACTCGCACCATCACCAACTACTTCAACGGCACGGCCTTTTCCAAGCCGGTCGACTTCACTTACGGCAATGCCGGCTACAACCTGTTGTGGGGTCCTGGCCGCTGGTCTTGGGACACGCGCCTCATCAAGAAATTCGGTTTGAAAGAGCGCGCGGATCTGCAGCTCTACCTGGAGAGCTTCAGCCTCCTGAATCACCCCATGTTCTCCAATCCATCGGCGAACATCAGCAACACATCCACCGTGGGACGCATCACCAGTTCCGCGGGTGAGCGCAACGTGCAAATTGGAGCGAAGCTATCGTTCTGAGTGTCTGACAGCGAAAGGCGGAGAGAGCAGAAGTACCTCGGCGGCTCTCTCCGCCACATATAAGGAGGAACCAGAGCCGGAATGCATTTCGATCGTCGTAGTTTGCTTCAGGCGGCGTCTCTGGCGCTGCCCTTACGAGCCGCGGAGAGCCGCGCGCAAGCCGCAGAGTCTCACTGCTACTTCGACAAAGGCACGAGGCTCACCATCTCCATGTGGGACACCTCGTGGCTGACCGCACATCATCCAGGCGGCGCCTTCGAGGATCTGGATCGCTGCGTGGCGCAGGCGCGCGAACGCGGCTACAACGCGCT
>CAZDIZ010000177.1:4718-5980 GCA_964505625.1 uncultured Solibacteraceae bacterium
GTACATCGCCGCGCGCGCGATGAAGGCGAAACCGTACTTGAGCAGGAACGCAAGGAAGACGAAATCTACCGCCGGGTCAACGAGTGGATCGGAGCGCCGATCAAAGACGAGATCCACCGCGACCGCATTCCGCTCTCCTATTCCTCGCTCGGCGCTGAACGTTATGCCGACCGGCTCACTGACATCTACGACGTAGTCGACGCGCACTTCATGCCGCCGGTCATTACGGACAAAGTAGACAACGCGGCGTTCGAACACGCCACGCGTGGCTCAAAAGGCCCCATCCGATGGGCCGAGTTCGAACGTGCCGACCTCGGCGAGTTTTCGCGCGTGTGGGATCGCGTTTGCCGGAAGCACTATCCGGACATGCTCAAGCGCGTGCGCGACTATCATGAAACGGCGCTGCGTCACGTGACGCTCCCTTCGGGCAAGCGCCTGGTGGCGATCATCACCGAATCGTTCGGGCCCTGCTTCTGGCCGGATCATCCCGCCGTCAATTGGGAGTGGTACAAACGCTACAACGCCGACGCCATCCGCATCGTTTCCACGATGGACTTCAAGGGAAGCAGCCTCTCCAATTACGCCGAACCGCTGTTCTCGCTCTGGAACGACGTCGATTGGCACTGGACGTCGAACACATACTTCCGCAGCGTGGCGCCGTGACGCGGAGGGACCGCCCTATAAAACGCGCTTCACCACGGCGGTGAATACTCGCACCGGTCCCAACAGGCCTGATTCGCGCAACGGTGAATCGGCTTTGAACTTGTCGACGTTGGTGTGCGTGAAGCGCTTCTGCGCTGGCAGTGCGGCGTCACCGATCAGCCGGTTGGGCCACAGGTTTGTCACCGCGATCTCGAGTTCGTTGTCGCCCACCCGCGCGGCTTCTCCGATCTCAACGCGCCACGGATCTTTCCAGAGAACACCCAGCGAGCGCCCGTTCAATTTCACCTCCGCGAGGTTCCGGACGCGGCCGAGTTCGAGTTCCAGGTGCTCAGTCACGTGCCGCCGCTCCAGACGAAAGCGCGTCCGGTAGACAGCCGTGCCGGAGAAGTAGCGTATGCCGGCGTCGGCGCTCTCGGTCCACGAAATCAACTTGGCAAATGTCGCCAGCTCCGGAGCGCCCCAGCCTTCGGCGAACGTGACGGTCCAGGGTCCCGGAACTTCAATGGGCTCGGGGATGCTTTTCACGTGGACGGAAATCGTGCGTCCATCGGCGCGCCGCAGTTCATGACGGCCCGCTTTCCACACGAGGTACTCGGATG
>CAZDIZ010000177.1:6080-8694 GCA_964505625.1 uncultured Solibacteraceae bacterium
CACTGGTTGGAAACGAAGTAGACGTCGGTCGAATCCGTGCGGCGATGTATGTAGTCGATTTCGGAATTGGCGCTCGCTCCTGTGTGGGCGAAGTCCGGTCCGGCGCCATCCGCCGACAGCACTTCGCGCAATGTTTTGCCCCAAATAACGCGCCCCTTGCCGTAGCGGTGCTCTCCGGCCGAAGCCCCCCACATGGCGGCGGTCAATTCGCCGATGGCGCGATCGTTGGCTTCGTGATCGCGCAGGCCAACCGACTTGGTTGGCGGTGGGCCCACCAGCGTCGCCCCTTCGCGTACCAACTCGGATATCTTCCGAAGTACTTCCACGCTCATCGCATCCCGGCGCGGCAGCGCCAGCACGCGATAGCGCATGCAGTCGGGCAAGGTAAGGAATCCATCCTTCACGGTGATGCGCGTCAGGATCACTTCGGCGTTCGCCACGTCGTAGTCGTAGCCGAAACCTAATTCGGGATTCACTTTCTTGCGTTCGATGAAGTTGGGGATCTGTTCACCGTTGAAGTACAGCACGTCGGCGACGAACTGCCCTTCGGTCAACAGGTATTGGCAGCGGGACAGATAGTCGGTCCACGCGCGCGCCTGATTCCACCAGGTGATGTTGGGGTTGAAGTGCGTGCCGGCCAGATACTCATAGCCGGGCTTGCCGGCCGCGGCCGGCGAATGCGTGAAGGTGTGAAGCACCAGACGGTTGGCGCCTTCGACAAAACCGCGGTCGGCGATGGGTTTCAGCTCTCGCGGGTCTTCTTCCCAATGCGGCCCTTCACTGGTGAGCGCTTCCATGGCGGCGAACCGCTTGCCGTAAAGATGTGCGGCCGAGGCCGCCGGCTTGATGAACAGCCGCGTGTCCTCGGTGGTTCGGTGCGTAGCGGCCTTGATCCAGAATTCGCCCATCGGAATGTCGTTGCGGGAGAGTGCTGACAATGCGTCCACCGGGAATGGGTGCGGCCCGCCGCTTTCGGAATGGAAGCCGATGCCCAGTTGATGGCAGCGTTCCCAGAGACGCGCGTAGTGGTGGTCATTCAAACAATCGGCGAGCGTTCGACGCACATCGTGACGGAAGCGTTCGGAGACGTCGTCATTGATGACCGTCTTGCCCGCCAGGGCCGGCAGGTAGAGCAGCGGGTCGTATCCGCGCCGCGAACGGAATTCGTCGAGCAGCTTAGGCGTCCAGCCTGCCGAATCGATTTCCCAACTATCGCAATGGAAGTACTTCAAACTGCGCCCGGCGTGCTGGCCGGCATCGTGGAGCAGCGGCTCGACGAAACTGCGCACCTGAAAATCGACGGCCTCGGCGCTGAAGTGATCGACGAACATGCCGTGGTCGCGATCGCTGCCCGGGCTGCCGTAGCTGAGCTTCTGCGGCGTCACCACGTAGCCGAAGCGCAGCACGGTCCAGGTGCCTTCCGGCACGTCCCATTCGAGGCGCCCGTCGCGATCCATGCGCGAGGAGATGTCTATCCAGCGATGATCGCCGCCGCCGGCGAGCACCGCGATTTCGCGGTAGAGTGCAACCGGTTGTTTGGAGAATCGCGCGACCACGCGCTCAATGCCCGGCACCGATGCCCAGCGCCTGGCGTTTTCGGCCGAAGGCAATTGCCCGGAAAATCTGCGCGGGCCGGTGATTGTGGTTTCACTCCAGGCCAGCATCTTGGCGGCGTGCTCCAGCGGAATCCACGGTCCTCCGCAGTTGGGACCCGTGCCCATGTTCAGGCTGAGCTCAATGCCCAAACGGTCCGCCTCGGCCACTGCGTGGCGGACCATCTCGCGCCATTCCGGGCTCATCACACGCGGTCCGGGCGGGAGCGGCGCCATGGTGAAACCGTACACCGACGGTCCCGATCCGCCATCCCACAGCAACGCGCCGCCGATGCCCTGGCGCTTCATCTGTTCGAGATCGCGCGTGAGTTCGTCCTTGCGCAGCGTGGTTTGCAGCCACCACCAGAAGACGCGCGGCCTCGCCCAGGACGGGGGATCCGCGAAGCCCGCGGCCAGATCCGTGTCCGGGGCGGCGGCCCAGGCGCCCCACCCTAACACCACGGCACACGCCGCCAGGAGAAAGCGTTTGCTTCCGCTCATGTACTCCAGGCTAGCGTACCGGTGACGGTCTATTGCACCGTTTCGCGCAGGACGGAGGCGGAGAGTTTGTCGGGGTCCAGAATCAACGCTACGGTCCCATCGCCTAGAATCGTGGCGCCGGACACCTCGTCGACGTGCCGGTAGAGGCTTCCCAGCTTTTTCACCACCGTGTGATGGTCGCCGATCACGCGGTCCACTACGAAGCCGCACTTGCCGTCGTGCGTGTCGGCGATGATCACCTGCTCGATGCGCGGCGGCTCGCCCGCGATCGAGAAACGGTCGCGCAGCACGATGTAAGGAACCAGTTCGTCGCGCACCGTCACCAGACTGCGCCGCACCCCCTCGCCTTCGGTTTCGCGCACCAATTCGATGCACTCGAGGATGTTCGATAGCGGCAGCACGAAATAGTCGCCGCCGGCCTCGACCAGCAGCCCGTCGATGATGGCGAGCGTGAGCGGAATCTTCAGCGTGATGGTGGTGCCCTGGCCGGCATTGCTTGTGACGGTCAGCGTGGCCCGCAG
>CAZDIZ010000177.1:8794-12210 GCA_964505625.1 uncultured Solibacteraceae bacterium
TCGATGGAATTGCGAATCAGGTGCACCAGCGGATCGTTCAACTGCTCGATCACGCCTTTGTCGAGTTCCGTCTCGTTGCCCTCGGTAACCAGATCCACTTTTTTGCCCAGTTCGCCCGAAAGGTCCCGCACCAGGCGCTTGAAGCGGTTGAACGTCTCGCCGATGGGCAACATGCGGATGCTCATTGTGTTCTCGCGCAGCATCTCGGTTAACCGCTCCACCTCTTCGGCGATGAAGCCGATCTCGGCGTCGCCGCAGTTGAGCGTGTATCCGCTCAAGCGGGCCTGCACGGTGACCAGTTCGCCGACGATGTTCATCAGCGTGTCCAGTTTTGCCGCCGGTACCCGCAACGTGGCTGCCGCCTCGGCCTTCTTCCGTTTCTCACGAACGTTGTCGAAGTGTTGTTGCTCGATGACCGCCGCATGAACCTTGTCCGCGGTTACCAGCCCACGGTCGATCAGAACGTCTCCAATGCGCGGAAGCCCACTGAGAATCCGGTCAAGTTCCTCCGGCGCGATATCGCCGCGTTCCACCAACAACTCGCCCAACCGCCGATGCTCTTCCTGGCTGGCGCGGCTCACTGGGTGGATGTCGATTTTGGCCCGGTCTTCGACGAAGATGAAGACGTCGCGCACGGCGTTCTCGCCCATCCCCGTGGTCAACACGCCATCCCAGTATGCGTAACAACGCTCGCAGTCGAATTCTTCCAGGCCGGGGATGCGCTCCAGGTGAGCGACGAGGCTGAAGTCGCCCATCGCTTCCATTTCCTTGAACAGCAGAATTGGATTCGCGCCCGTCAGCAAGATGTCCGGAGTGGGTTCAAAATGGACCCGGTAGCTGACCAGTTCTTCGAGTCGCTGTTCGTCGGCCGCGGGCGCCGCCGCCCGGACCTGTTCTGTTTCGGCGCCGCTTGCCGGCATCAGCTTCCGCAACCGCGCCAGGATTTCGTCCCCAGCTTCGGGCGCTACCGCCTCGCCGCCCGCGCTGGCCCGCAGCAATGCCTGTATGTGATCCCGCGCCGACAAAGTGATGCCCACCAGTTCCGGGGTGGCCGCGATGCGTCCTTCCCGGACCCCGTCGAAAGCCGTCTCAAGATCGTGTGTGAAACTGGCGATGTCGTCGAATCCGAACATCGCACCCGAACCCTTAATGGTGTGTAGCGCCCGAAATACACGTCCGATCAGTTCGGTGTCGTCGGGGCGCTGCTCCAGTTCCAACAGCGAAACTTCCAGTTCCGCTAACAGCTCGGCGGCTTCCTCACGGTAGGCTTCCCTCTGCCGGTCAATCATCCCAGTACCTTTTTCAACACTCCCAGCAACTGCGCCGGCGTAAACGGCTTCACAATCCATGCCGTCGCGCCGGCCGCCTTGCCTTCTTGCTTCTTGCTCTCCAGCGATTCGGTGGTCAGCATGACCACCGGCGTGTACTTGTACTCCGGTATCGCGCGGATGTTCTTGACCAGTTCAATGCCATCCATCACCGGCATGTTGATGTCGGTCACCACCAAATGGATGGGTCCTTTCATTTGCTTCAGCGCGTCGCTTCCGTTCACCGCCTCAATGACTTCATACCCCGCATCCCGGAGCGTAAAGCCCACCAACTGGCGTACGCTGGCCGAATCGTCTACCGTCAGGATGGTTTTCGCCATGTGATCCTCCTATGCCAGCCAAAGGCACGTGATACCCTTACCGCGGTTGGGGCACAGGGAATGATGGGCTTCAAAACCGGCCGATGCCGCGGTTTCCCGCATCCAATCCGGCATGCCGCGTACCTCGAAGGCCGCTTCGTGTTTGCGGTAGCCGCGATGTGCTGAACAGATCAACTGCAAGCCCGCTAAGTCCACATCGGTGACGGCCGACAAATCCGCCCAGGTCGTTTGCCCGGGCCGCATGGCATCCAGGAGCCTCCGGCGCACGCCGTCGGCTTGAGGCAGACGCAAATCCCCTTCCAAGACGATCACTTCTCCGGCTTCCTGGGACGCCTGCAGGACTTTCAATTCATCGCTTCCGTGCATGTTTGTTGCTGGTCCTTTCCTGATTTGCTCCGCTCCAAAATAGTCGTAGCCTGAAACGGGGAAAACTCTCCGCCAACTTCACGTTTCCTGGCAGACCGTAAAGCCGGCCGGCGCATTCCTTTCTACTGGCATGAACTCAAAATTGCCGCGGCCATGGACTGCAAGGGCAGCACCCGGTTCGCGGCTCCTAACTTGACGGCTTCGTGCGGCATCCCGTACACCACGCTGGTAGCTTCGTCCTGCGCGATGGTAGCCGCTCCGGCCTGCTTCAACTCCAGCAGGCCCTGCGCTCCGTCATTTCCCATTCCCGTCATCAATACGCCCACGGCGTTGCGGCCCGCATAGCGCGCTCCCGAGCGGAACAACACATCCACCGACGGACGGTGCCGGCACACCAGCGGACCGTCGCGCACCTCGACGTAGTAGCGCGCGCCGCTGCGCTTTAGCAGCATGTGGCGGTTGCCCGGCGCCAGCAGCGCGCGTCCGCGTAACACCGTGTCGCCGTTCTCGGCTTCCTTGACCGAGATGGCGCAAAGGCCGTCCAGACGCCGTGCGAACGCCGTGGTGAACTTCTCGGGCATGTGCTGAACGATCAGAATTCCCGGACAATCGCCCGGCAGGGCTTCCAATACGACGCGCAACGCCTCGGTGCCTCCGGTGGAGGCTCCTAGCAACGCCACTTTTTCCGTGGTGGCGGACATGGCTTTCGATGACGGAGGCGCCAGAACCGCGTCGGCCGTGAGCGCTCTGCCAATAGGGTGGATCTGGTGTACGCGCGCCGAACTGGCGGCCTTGACCGCATGGCACAACAACTCGCACGACTCTCGAAGGAATTCCTCGCAGCCCAGTTTGGGTTTGGTGACAATGTCCACGGCGCCGTATTCGAGTGCCCTTAGCGTGGTTTCAGCGCCCTTGTCGGTCAGACTCGAACAGATCACCACCGGGATGGGGTGCTGGGTCATGATCTTCTGCAGAAACGTCACGCCATCCATGCGCGGCATCTCGACATCCAGCACGATGACGTCGGGGATTTCCTCGGCGATCCGGTCGGCGGCAATGAACGGATCGGCGGCCGTAGCCATGATCTCGATTTCCGGGTCCGAGGTGAGTACCTCGGTGAGCGTTTTCCGGACCACCGCCGAATCGTCGACGATCAAAACCCGTATCTTCTTCACGCCATCCTCTTTCGGTCGGTGCCACGCCCGGCAGGAAGGCGTTGTACCTTCACGTCGCCGCTGGCTCCGTCGAATTCAATGACATAGGCGGTCGATCCGCCCACGCTCCGCGACATCGGCGCCAGGCCTCGCGCCGCAAGTGCTTCCAGCGCCGCTTCCACATTGCGGCGTCCCACTTGGTAAGACGACCTGGAGTGAATCCGTTCCAGGCTGTCGGCGCCCCCAAA
>CAZDIZ010000178.1:0-12120 GCA_964505625.1 uncultured Solibacteraceae bacterium
CCGCGAAGGCGGACGCACGGTGGGCGCCGGCACCGTCACCGAGATTTTGGCGTAAGGAGTCTGACGGATGCCGCGCGAGAACATCACGCTGCAGTGCACAGAGTGCAAGCGGCGTAATTACACTTCGACGAAGAACAAGAAGACCACTACGGAGCGGTTGGAACTGAAAAAGTTCTGTCCATTTTGCCGCAAGCAAGTGCCGCACCGCGAAGTGAAGTAAACTGAAAGGTGGCGGGGGTGTTCGCCTCCGCCGTCCGCGATTAACGAGAGTAGGGGCGTAGGTTTAACGGCAGACCAGCGGTCTCCAAAACCGCGAGTGGGGGTTCGAATCCCTCCGCCCCTGCCAGATTTCTCGCCTCGCTGGTCAACCAGAGGAGCAAAGGCGAACCAGACGCTATGGAAGAGCAAGGTATCGGCGAAAAGCTGAAAGCGTGGCCGGTGAGGGTGAAGGACTACATCGGCGAGTTGCAGACCGAGATGCGGCGTGTGACCTGGCCCAGTTGGAAGCAGGTGCGAGCCACTACCACCGTTGTCATCCTGTCGGTATTTGCGTTCGCGGCCTATTTCGCCGTGGTTGACACGGCGGTGGGCCGTCTGATCGATCGGATTTTCCAGACGTTCGCGAAGTCGAGCTAGGTGGTGTCCCGATGGCGGATGAGAACATCCTGAACGAAAACGGGCCGGAGTTCCCCGACGAGGGGAGCGGTGAGACGCCCGAGGTTCAGGCATTCGGCGAAGGCGCAATCCCGGTGGCGGTCGAGGCTGGCGAGCAGCAGGGCCCGCCGAAGCACTGGTACATTATTCATACCTATTCGGGATTCGAGCAGAAAGTAGCCGAATCGTTGCGGACCCGGGCGCAGGCGTTTGGGTACTCCGATAAGATCGGACATGTTCTGATCCCGACCGAGGAAGTGGTTGAACTGCGGGGGGGCAAGAAAGTCACCAGCAAGCGGATGCTCTACCCCGGTTACGTGCTCGTCGAAATGGAAATGAGCGACGAGTTGTGGCATGCGGTAAAGGACACTCCGCGGGTGACGGGTTTTGTGGGCGGCGGCACGGTGCCGGTTCCGCTGAGCCCCCAGGAAGTAGACCAGATTTTGAACCGGCAGGCCACCAGCGCGGATCGTCCGCGGCCGAAGCTGACTTTCGAAAAGAACGAGACCGTACGCATCATCGACGGCCCGTTCACGAATTTCTCCGGCAAAGTGGACGAAGTCAACGCCGAGCGCAATACGTTGCGCGTGCTGGTGACGATTTTCGGGCGGGCGACGCCGGTCGAATTGGATTTTCTGCAAGTGGAGAAAGTGTAGCGCCGCGCGGCGGGTTCTGCGTTGGACGCGGTGAATAAAGGGTATTTATGGCGAAGAAGGTAGTCGCGCAAGTCAAGCTTCAAATTCCGGCCGGCAAGGCCACTCCGGCGCCTCCGGTGGGCACGGCGCTTGGTCCTCAGGGCGTCAACATCATGGAGTTCTGCAAGGCGTTCAACGCCAAGACCTCCGCCAAGGACCAGGAAGGCCTGATCATCCCGGTGGTGATCACGATCTACTCGGATCGCAGCTTTACGTTCATCACCAAGACGCCGCCGGTGCCGGTGCTGATCAAACGTGCGGTGAACCTGGCCAAGGGATCGTCCGAACCGAATAAGACCAAGGTCGGCAAGATCACCATGAAGCAGGTGGAAGAAATCGCCAAGATCAAGATGCCGGACCTGAACTGCTTCACGCTGGATGCGGCCAAGGAGTGCGTGAAGGGCACGGCGGTCAGCATGGGAGTGGATGTTGTCTAGCAAACCAGCCGGGGTTAGTTGGACATACCCCGAACGTTTTGCTAAACTGTAATTTTCCTGACAATTTAACCTCGCTTTGCGTGGGAGGCAGAGGCCGGTACGGCCGAAGCCGTTTGGACCAGTAAACACATGGCACAGAAATCGGGACGAAAATATAGTTCTGCCGCGGCTCAAGTCGACCGTAAGAATTACACGGTTGAAGAGGCGGTGCCGTTGGTGCAGAAGGTGAAATACGCGAAGTTCGACGAAACCGTTGAGCTTCACATGCGCCTGGGCGTGGATCCGAAGCACGCCGACCAGATGGTGCGCGGCACGGTGGTGCTGCCCAATGGCTTGGGCAAATCCAAGAAAGTGCTGGTAATCGCTTCCGGCGAGAAGCAGAAGGAAGCGCAGGAAGCCGGCGCGGACATCGTGGGCGGCGAGGAGATAGTGCAGAAGATCCAGCAGGAAGGCTGGATCGACTACGACGCTGTCGTGGCCACCCCGGACATGATGCGCTCGGTGGGTAAACTCGGCAAAGTGCTCGGCCCCCGCGGCTTGATGCCGAATCCCAAGACCGGCACGGTGACGGTGGATGTAGCGCGCGCGGTGAAGGAAGTGAAAGCCGGTAAGGTGGAGTTCCGCGTGGACAAGACCGGCGTGATTCACGCACCCGTTGGCAAGGTCAGCTTCAATACCGACAAGTTGCTCGAGAATGCCCAGTCGCTGATTCAGGCGATTTTGCGCGCCAAGCCGGCGGCCGCCAAGGGCAAGTATGTTCGTAGTGCCACGATCTGCTCGACGATGGGCCCGGGCGTGTCGCTGGATGTGACGGCGTACAACACCAAGCTCGTCTAAGGCCCGTGGAGTAAACCATGAAGAAGAAATCCGAAAAACAGAAGGATCTCGACGCGTTGCGCGACGTGCTGGCGAAGAACCCGCACGTTTTCGTGACCGGGTACGAGAAGCTGACCGTGGCGCAGGATTTCGATCTGCGCAAGGCGGTTCGGGCGGCGGGCGCCAATTATCGCGTAGTGAAGAATAATCTGGTCGAGAAGGCCAGCGAAGGCACGCCGGCGGCGGATCTTGTAAAGGGTCTGCGGGGCATGACTTCGATGGCGTACACCGCGGGAGACCCGGTGTCGCTGGCAAAGGCGCTGACCACCTACGCGAAAGCCGTTCCGAGTTTTACGTTCAAGGCCGGCATGGTCGAGGGCCGGGTGGTGGATGTGAAAGCCATCCAGGACATCGCCTCCATGCCATCGCGCGAGGAGTTGCTGGCCAAGGTATTGTTCTTGATTCAAGCCCCGGCGCAACGGTTGGTTACGGCCATCAATGGCGTGGGGCGGAACCTGGCGGTGGTAATCGACCAGGGAACCAAAGAAAACAAGTTTTCTGAATAATCAAACGTTCGGTGAACACTAGAAGGAATTTGAGCGAGTAGGAGTTTAGAGAAATGGCGGACATCAACGCGATTGCGGAACAGATTCAGGGTTTGACGCTGCTTGAGGCGTCGCAGCTTGTGAAGACGTTGGAGGAACGGCTGGGCGTATCGGCCGCGGCGGCTAGCGTGGCGGTGGCGGCTCCGGCGGCGGGCGCGGCGGCGGCTCCGGCGGCGGAAGAGAAGACCGAGTTCACCGTGGTGCTGGCGTCGGTCGGCAGCAATAAGATCAATGTCATTAAGGCTGTGCGCGAAGTGACCAGCCTGGGACTGAAGGAAGCCAAGGACTTGGTGGACGGCGCGCCGAAGCCGGTGAAGGAAGGCGTCTCCAAGGACGAAGCTGAGACTATCAAAAAGAAGTTCACGGAAGCCGGGGCGACCGTCGAGATTAAGTAGGACGAGCTATGGCTCGTCCCTGCGCTCTTGGTGGGCGCGGTTTGACGGGGCCGGAGGCGTCTGATACACTTGGGGTGTCTCAGCCGGAGTCGAAGCCGGAACTTGCGCTTGTGAACCTCGCATCCCGCGTTTGCGGCAGCAGTCTGTCTAGAACTGCCCAGAAGTGTGCAAAGTATACGTGTGTCCAGGGGGCGGAGTGTGTCAAGCTTCCCTCATCGAACCGGTTTTTTACTCGCCTAATTGGACATCCCGTGGCCGGCGTGCCGGAACTCCATAGACCCCTGATAACGTTTCAGAACTTTAGCGGGTGGCCGAGCTATGCGCTCGGGCGACCCGCTTTCGTGTTTGAATTCTTACGCTGACACTAGAGCCGTACCGAGCGGCCCTTGAGGAGTGGAAAATGCAGAATCAGGCGAACGGCGCCATCCGCGGACGAATCGACTTTTCCAAGATTAAAGCTTCGATCGCCATCCCGAACCTGATCGAAGTCCAGAAGCAGTCCTACGAGCGATTCCTGCAGATGGATCTTCTGCCCAGTGAACGCGACGATACGGGCTTGCAGAGCGTTTTTAACTCCGTTTTCCCCATCACCGACTTCCGTGGCCTGTCGCAACTGGAGTTTGTGGACTACTCGATCGGCAACTGGGAGTGCAAGTGCGGCAACCTAAAGGGTTTGCACCATTTGCGCTCGACTTGCCGCAATCCTAGTTGCGGAGCCACCATTCGCACGGACCCGTTTCTTGCCGGCGACGTGCTTTGCCCGCGTTGCGGAACCTTCAACAAGAACATCGTGACGTTCTGCAACCGCTGCGGCGACCCTGTGGGATTGCAGCTCAAGTACGACGTGCCGGAATGCGAAGAGCGCAGCATGACTTACGCCGCGCCGCTGAAGGTCACCATCCGGTTGACGGTCTACGACAAGGATGAGGAAACCGGCGCGCGCACGGTCCGCGACATCAAGGAGCAGGAAGTCTTCTTCGGCGAAATCCCGCTGATGACCGACAACGGCACCTTCATCATCAACGGCACCGAGCGCGTCATTGTCAGCCAGCTGCACCGTTCGCCGGGCGTGTTCTTTGAACGCGTTCAGGCGCAGGGCTACTTCCTCGGCAAGATCATCCCCTACCGCGGAAGCTGGGTCGAATTCGAATACGACAACAAGAATCTGCTGCACGTCCGCATCGACCGCAAGCGCAAGTTCTACGGCACGGTGTTCCTCCGCGCGCTGGGACTGAAGAGCGACGAGCAGATCATCCGCACCTTCTATCGCGTCGACAAGATCAACATCCGCGACAAGAAGCTGTTTTGGCAGGTTTCGCCGGGACTGGCGGGCATGCGCCTGTCGCACGCCATCAACACGAAGTCGGGCGAAACCATCGTCGGACAGGGCAAGAAGATCACTCCCTCGCTGCTCAAGGAGCTCCAGAAACACCGCATCGAGCAGGTGGAAGTGGCGCCGAACGATCTGGATGGCGCCTTCATCGCCGCTGATGTCGTCGACATGTCGACCGGCGAAGTGCTGTGCGAAGCCAACCAGGAAATGACCACGGTCGTGCTGGGACGGCTGATCGACAGCGAGATCGGAAGCTTCGAGCTGTTCTTCCCTGAGCGCGACGAAGTGGGCAACGTGATTTCAGCGACGCTGCGCAAGGACCCGGTCAAGTCGCAGAACGACGCGCTGCTGGAGATCTACCGCAAGTTGCGGCCCGGCGATCCGCCGACGCTCGACACGGCGACGCAACTGTTCCAGGGCATGTTCTTCGACCCGCGCAAGTACGATTTCTCGCGCGTGGGCCGCATGAAGTTCAACATCAAGCTGCACGACAAGGTGGATTACGCGCCGGCGTCGTGGCTGGAGAGTGAAGACAACCAGAAGAAGGATCCGCTGAACCGCAAGGTTCTGGACGAAGCCGACTTCTGCGACACCATCCGTTACCTGCTGCGGCTGCGTAGAGGTATCGGTTCGGTGGACGACATCGATCACCTGGGCAACCGCCGCGTGCGCGCGGTGGGCGAGCTGCTCGAAAATCAGTTCCGCATCGGCCTGGTGCGTATGGAACGCGCCATCAAGGAAAAGATGTCGGTGTACCAGGAAATGTCGACGGCCATGCCGCACGACCTGGTAAACGCCAAGCCGGTGATGGCGGCCATCCGCGAATTCTTCGGGTCCAGCCAGCTTTCGCAGTTCATGGATCAGACCAATCCGCTGTCGGAGATCACCCACAAGCGCCGCCTGTCGGCGTTGGGCCCAGGCGGATTGTCGCGTGAGCGCGCGGGATTCGAAGTGCGCGACGTGCACCCGACGCACTACGGCCGCATCTGCCCGATTGAGACGCCGGAAGGTCCGAACATCGGTCTGATCTCATCGTTGTCCTGCTACGCCTGCATCAACGAATACGGCTTCATCGAAAGCCCGTACCGTCGCGTGATCCGGGGCGTGGTGGTGGACGAAGTGAAGATCACCAACCCCGGCGACACATCCTTCAAGGTGGGCGACGTCTGTTCGCGCGGTGAAGTGCAGAAGGCCAACCGCGACCTGAGCGCCAAGAAGCAGCCCGCCGAATTCGACGCTCACTCGCAATATCTATCGGCGTGGGAAGAAGACAAGTACATCATCGCGCAGGCCAACGTCGAACTCGACGAAGACGGCCGGATCGTGCCGGACCTGGTCAACGCTCGGCAAGCCGGCAACTTCGTGCTGAAGAACCGCGACGAGATCGAGTACATGGACGTCAGTCCGAAGCAGTTGGTCTCGGTAGCCGCCAGCTTGATCCCGTTCCTTGAAAACGACGACGCCAACCGCGCCCTGATGGGATCGAACATGCAGCGCCAGGCGGTGCCGCTGCTCCGGGCCGAGGCTCCGCTCATCGGCACCGGCATGGAGCGTGTTACGGCGCGCGACTCGGGCGCCGTGGTCATCTGCAAGCGCAGCGGCGTGGTGGATTCGGTGGACTCCGAGCGCATCATCGTGCGCGTCGAAGGCAACATCCACGAAGGCCAGATGTCGCGCGAAGTCGGCGCTGACATCTATCAGCTCATCAAGTTCAAACGCTCGAACCAGAACACTTGCATCACGCAGAAGCCCATCGTGCAGATGGGGCAGCGCGTGAAGAAGGGCGATGTGCTCGCCGACGGTCCTTGCACCGAAGTCGGTGAACTGGCGCTGGGACGCAACGTGCTGGTGGCGTTCATGCCGTGGCGCGGGTATAACTTCGAGGACGCCATCGTGGTCAGCGAAAAGCTGGTCCGCGAGGATTACTACACCTCGATCCACATCGAAGAATTTGAAATCGAGGCCCGCGACACCAAGCTGGGCCCCGAGGAAATCACGCGCGACATTCCCAACATCGCCGAGAACTTCCTGCGCAACCTGGACGAAAGCGGCATCATCCGCGTCGGCGCCACGGTAAAGCCGGGCGACATTCTGGTGGGCAAGGTGACGCCCAAGGGCGAAACCCAGCTCACGCCGGAAGAAAAACTGCTGCGCGCCATCTTCGGTGAAAAGGCCGGCGATGTGAAGGATGCCTCGCTCTACTGCCCGCCGGGCATTGAAGGCACGGTGGTGGATTGCAAGGTGTTCTCGCGCAAGGGCGCGGATCTGGATGAGCGCTCGAAGATGATTCAGGAATCGCAGGTGGCGCGGCTGTACCGCAACCTCGAGGACGAAAAGCGCATCCTGAACGACGAGCGCGCCAAGCGCCTGGAAGCCTTGTTCGGCGACAAGCAATTGTTGGCCGACCTGCACGACGAAAAGACCAACAAAAAACTGCTGTCCAAGGGCACCGACGTCACCCGCGAGGTGGTCGAACGCCTGCGCGCCCGCGACCTGAAGCGCATGAAGCTGAAGGACAAGGACGCGCGGATGAACGAGCAGATCGACGAGATCGAAGAGATGACCTCGCGCCAGATCGCCGTTCTCGAAAAGATCACCGACGAAAAAATCGCCAAGCTGAAGAAGGGCGATGAACTGCCGCCGGGCGTCATCAAGGTGGTGAAGGTTTACATCGCCATGAAACGCAAGCTGAGCGTCGGTGACAAGATGGCCGGCCGCCACGGCAACAAGGGTGTCATCGCGCGCATCGTGCCGGAAGAGGATATGCCGAACCTGCCCGACGGCACGCCCGTCGAGATCGTGCTCAATCCGCTCGGCGTTCCTTCGCGCATGAACGTGGGACAGATTCTCGAAACGCACTTGGGTTGGGCGGCGCATGCTCTGGGCCGGCACTTCGCGACGCCGGTGTTCGACGGCGCCACCGAACGCGACATCAAGAAACAACTTACGGAAGCGGGCCTGCCGACCTCGGGCAAGGTTCAGCTTCACGACGGCATGACCGGACAGCCGTTCGAGCAGCCGGTGACGGTGGGCTACATCTACATGCTGAAGCTCTCGCACCTGGTCGACGACAAGATTCACGCGCGCTCGATCGGACCGTACTCGCTGATCACGCAGCAGCCGCTGGGTGGCAAGGCCCAGTTCGGCGGCCAGCGATTCGGCGAAATGGAAGTCTGGGCGCTCGAAGCATACGGCGCGGCTTACGTGTTGCAGGAATTGCTGACGGCCAAGTCGGACGACGTTTACGGCCGCGCGAAGATTTACGAGGCGATCGTCAAGGGCGAGGCGGCGGCGGAACCGGGCGTTCCCGAGTCGTTCAACGTGCTGATCCGCGAGTTGCAGTCGCTGTGCCTGGACGTGGAATTGATGAAAGCGCCGCGCGAGATGATGGACACCGCGCTGGCGGCGGACTGACGCCATGAAGTCAGGAGACGCAAGTCTGGAGTCAGAATAGGAGGCAACCTTGTACCGATCTTCTCCCTACGACAGAGCCAATCTGATCGCGGATTTCGATTCGATCCGTATCAGCTTGGCATCTCCTGAAAAGATTCGTAGCTGGTCGCACGGCGAGGTTACCAAGCCCGAGACCATCAACTACCGGACCTTCAAGCCGGAGCGCGACGGATTGTTCTGCGCGCGTATTTTCGGTCCGGTGGCCGATTGGGAGTGCTTGTGCGGCAAGTACAAGCGCATGAAGCACCGCGGCGTGATTTGCGACAAGTGCGGCGTCGAAGTGACGCTGAACCGCGTGCGCCGCGAGCGTTTGGGCCACATCGAACTGGCCAGCCCCTGCTCGCACGTCTGGTTTTTCAAGGGCCTGCCGAGCCGCATCGGTTATCTGCTCGACATCACGCTGCGCGAACTGGAGCGCGTGCTCTACTTCGAGGCATTCGTCGTCGTCGATCCCGGTGAAGTCGCCGAACTGCGTCGCGGCGAGGTGATCAGCGACGAGCGCAAGCGGCAGCTCGAACAGGATTTCCCCGGCAAGTTCGTCGCCATGATGGGCGCCGAGGGCATTCGCGAACTGTTGCGGAAGCTGGACGTGGAATCGCTCAGCCAGGAAATCCGCGACCGGATGAAGACCGAGGTTTCGCAGCAGAAGAAGCTGAAGTACGCCAAGCGCCTGCGCGTAACCGAATCGTTCCGCAAGTCCGGCAATAAGCCCGAGTGGATGATTCTTTCGGTCATCCCGGTCATCCCGCCGGAATTGCGCCCGTTGGTGCCGCTGGATGGCGGACGCTTCGCCACTTCCGATCTCAACGACCTGTACCGCCGCGTCATCAACCGCAATAACCGGTTGAAGAAGCTGATCGAACTGCACGCTCCCGACGTCATCGTGCGCAATGAAAAGCGCATGTTGCAGGAAGCCGTGGACGCGCTGTTCGACAACGGCCGCCGCGGCCGCGTGCTGCGCGGCGCCAACAACCGCCCGCTCAAGTCTCTCTCCGATACGCTCAAAGGCAAGCAGGGCCGTTTCCGTCAGAACCTGCTCGGCAAGCGCGTCGACTACTCCGGCCGCTCGGTCATCGTGGTGGGTCCGGAACTGAAGCTGCATCAGTGCGGCTTGCCCAAAAAGATGGCGCTCGAGTTGTTCAAGCCGTTTATCTATCACCGGCTCGAACAGCGCGGCCACTGCACCACCATCAAGCAGGCCAAGGAACTGGTCGAACAGCAAGACCCGGTGGTGTGGGACATCCTCGAAGAAGTCATTCGCGACCATCCGATCCTGCTTAACCGCGCTCCCACGCTGCACCGTTTAGGCATCCAGGCTTTCGAGCCGGTGCTGGTGGAAGGTAAGGCCATCAAGATTCACCCCCTGGTCTGCACCGCGTTCAACGCGGACTTCGACGGCGACCAGATGGCCGTGCACATTCCGCTTTCGCCGGAAGCGCAGATTGAAGCTTCGACGCTGATGCTCAGCGCCAACAACATTCTGTCGCCCGCGCATGGCGCTCCCATCGCCGTGCCGACGCAGGACATGGTGCTGGGTCTCTACTACCTGACCAAAGCGCGCCCCGGCGCCAAGGGCGAGGGCCGCACGTTCGCTTCGGTGGAAGACGTTCTGATCGCGCTCGAGATGGGCGAAGTCGAGACGCTGAGCCCCATCAAGTTGCGCTACACCGGCCGCGTCATCGACCTGGTGCACGCCTTCGACACCCAGAACCTGCTGCACACCGAACCGATCGAGTTCAACAAGCAGTACATGGAAACCTCGGTGGGCCGCGTCATTTTGAACGACGTGCTGCCCGAGGACATGCCGTTCATCAACGGCCTGCTCAAGAAGAAGGGCCTCACGCAGCTTGTGCAGTACTGCTACCTGCGCTTCGGCTTGCAGACCACCGTGCAGGCGCTCGACAAGGTGAAGGAACTCGGGTTCCTCTACGCCACGCGCGCCGGCATTTCCATCGGCATCGACGACATGGTGGTGCCGTCGCAGAAGGCGGATCTGGTGAAGAACGCCCAGAAGGCCGTGATGGAAGTGCAGACGCAGTATCAGGAAGGTGCCATCACGCACGGCGAGCGCTACAACAAGATCATCGAGATCTGGTCCAAGGTCACCGAGCGCGTCTCCGAGGAGATGTTCAAGGTGATGGAGGAAGACGACCGCACCGGCCGTTACCTGAACCCGATTTACATCATGGCCGACTCGGGCGCGCGCGGTTCGAAACAGCAGATCCGCCAGCTCTCGGGTATGCGCGGCTTGATGGCCAAGCCGTCGGGCGAAATTATCGAAACCCCGATCACGGCCAACTTCCGCGAAGGCCTGAACGTGTTGCAGTACTTCATCTCAACGCACGGCGCGCGCAAGGGCTTGGCCGATACGGCTCTGAAGACGGCCGACTCGGGCTACCTGACGCGCCGCCTGGTGGACGTGGCGCAGGACGTTATCGTCAGCGAGATGGATTGTGGCACCGCCGACGGCATCTACGTCGAGCCGATCGTCGAATCGGGCGAAATCATCGAGCCGTTGCGCGACCGCATCGTGGGCCGCGTGGCTCTCGAAGATCAGCTCGACTACGAAGGCAACGTGATCGTCCACGTCAACGAGGAGATCACCGAGGAACTGGCCGCCGCGATTCAGGCGGCCGGCATCGAGCGCGTCAAGATCCGCTCGGTGTTGACCTGCGAATCCAAGCGTGGTGTCTGTCAGCTCTGCTACGGCCGTAACCTGGCCACCGGACGCCTGGTGGAGCGCGGCGAAGCGGTGGGTGTCATCGCGGCGCAGTCCATCGGCGAACCCGGCACGCAGCTCACCATGCGTACGTTCCACATCGGTGGCGCGGCCACCCGCGTGAGCGAGCAATCCACGCAGGACGCCAAGAGCAGCGGCTTTGCCAAGTATATCGGCATCGCCGTGGTGCGCAGTGCCAAGGGCGAACTGATCGCCATGAACCGCAACGGTATTCTGGCGGTGGTGGATGAGAAGGGCCGCGAAAAAGAACGCTACCAGGTGGTTTACGGCGCGCGCATCCTGGTCGAGGACGGCGCTCCGGTGAAGGCCAACCAGATCCTGCTCGAGTGGGATCCGTACACGTTCTCGATTCTGACCGAAGTCAGCGGCGCCATTCACTTCCGCGACCTGATTGACGGCGTCACCCTGCAGGAGCAGGTGGACGAAATCACTGGTATGTCGCAGTGGGTGGTGACGGACTCGCCCGACGAAAAGCGCATGCCGGCCATTGCCGTGCGCCCGACCGGCGGCAGCAAGTCCGACGAAAAGCGCTACCTCATGCCCACGCACGCGCACCTGATGGTCCGCGACGGCGAAGAAGTGCACGCCGGCGACGTGCTGGCCAAGATCCCGCGCGCCACCACCAAGACCAAGGACATCACGGGCGGTTTGCCGCGCGTGGTCGAATTGTTCGAAGCCCGCAAGCCGCGCGAAACTGCGGTCATCGCCGAAATCAACGGCGTGGTGAAGTACGGCGAAGTCACCAAGGGCGTCCGCAAGATCTACATCACCGGCGACGATGGACAGTCGAAAGAATACGCCATCCCGCGCGGTGTTCACATCAACGTGCAGGAAGGCGAGCGCGTGCGCGCTGGCGATCCGCTCATGGACGGTCCGCGCAATCCGCACGACATCATGCACGTGCTCGGTGAAAACGAACTGCAGAAGTACCTGGTCAACGAGATTCAGGAAGTCTACCGTCTGCAGGGCGTCAACATCAACGACAAGCACCT
>CAZDIZ010000179.1:0-2646 GCA_964505625.1 uncultured Solibacteraceae bacterium
TACGAAGTGCATCACGGCGTGCGCATCAAGGACGCCGCGCTGGTGGCCGCGGCCACGTTGTCGAACCGCTACATCACGGACCGTTTCCTGCCGGACAAGGCCATCGACCTGGTGGACGAATCGGCCGCCAAACTGCGCACGGAGATCGATTCGATGCCGGCGGAGCTGGACGAAGCCACGCGTCGCCAGATGCAGCTTGAAATCGAGCGCGCGGCGCTGACCAAGGAAACCGATGACGCTTCGCGCGAGCGTCTGGAGCGCCTGGAAAAGGAACTGGCCGAAATCAAGGCATCCACGGCGGCGATTCAAGCCCGCTGGCAAACCGAGAAGGAAAACGTAAGCCGTTTGGGAACCCTGCGCGAGCAGATCGAGCAGACCAAACTCGAAATCGAACAAGCCGAGCGCAGCTACGATTTGAACCGCGTGGCGGAGTTGAAGTACGGCAAGCTGGCCTCGCTCGAACGCGAACTCGAGGCCAAGACGAAAGCCATCACCGAAGCCAACGGCACGCGCCTAATCAAAGAAGAAGTGGACGAGGAAGACATCGCGGCGGTGGTGAGCCGCTGGACGGGCGTGCCGGTGTCCAGACTGCTCGAAGGCGAGGTGCAAAAGCTGCTACATCTGGAAGAAGAATTGCACCGCAAAGTGGTGGGCCAGGACGAAGCCGTGAGCGCGGTGGCGCAGGCGGTGCTCAGAGCGCGTTCGGGATTGAAGGACCCGCGGCGTCCCATCGGCAGCTTCATCTTCCTGGGGCCGACGGGCGTGGGCAAAACGGAACTGGCGCGCGCGCTGGCGCAGTTCCTGTTCGACGACGAGCGGGCCATGATCCGCATCGACATGTCGGAATATCAGGAGCGTCACACCGTGGCGCGGCTGTTGGGCGCGCCTCCGGGATACGTGGGCTACGAAGAGGGCGGACAGCTCACCGAAGCCGTGCGGCGCAGGCCGTATTCGGTGGTGCTGTTTGATGAAATCGAAAAGGCGCATCACGACATCTTCAACGTGATGCTGCAGATCCTGGATGAAGGACGTCTGACCGACGGCCAGGGCCGCACGGTGGATTTCAAAAACACCATCCTCATCATGACGTCGAACATTCCGGTGGAAGGCGATCCGCGCGAAAGCCTGCGCGCGCACTTCCGGCCGGAGTTTCTGAACCGTGTGGACGAGATCATCGAGTTCCACGCGCTCAACCAGGAGCACTTGAAGAAGATCGTCGAGATCCAACTGGACGTGCTGCGGGCGCGTTTGGCGGAACGCCACGTCGTTCTCGAACTGAGCGAAGCCGCGCGCGAGTTTCTGGTGCGCACAGGCTACGACCCGTCATTCGGCGCGCGCCCGCTCAAGCGCGCCATACAGCGCGAAGTGGAAACGCCGCTGGCGCGCCGGATTCTGGCCGGCGAGTTGCGTGACGGACAGACGGCCCTGGTGAATCACGTGCCGGGCAGCGAACAACTGGAGTTTTCAACCGTGCAATCGGCGGGAAAGGCGACTCAACATGGCTGAGAAGAAGATCGGCACAACGCTGCCGGTACTACCGCTGAAAAACAGCGCGCTGTTTCCGTTCCTGCCCATGCCGTTGGCGGTGGGCAGACCGAATTCCATTGCCGCGGTGGATGCCGCGCTGGGGACCGAGGAAAAGGAAATCCTGGTGGTGGCGCAGCGCGATCCCAACGTGGACACGCCCAAGCAGGGTGATCTGTACACGGTGGGCACCAAAGCGTCGGTGCGCAAAGTGTCGCGCAACGAGCAGGCCATGGAAATCCTGGTGGTCGGCATCGAGCGCGTGACCATTCTGGGCATCGTCGACGAGGAGCCGTACCTGAGAGCACGTGTGCAGTCGCTGCCGACGCCCGACGATACCGGCCCCGAGGTGGAAGCGCTGCAGCGCGAGGTACTGCAACTGGCCTCGCAGGCGGTTTCGATCGCGCAGCCGCAGGCGTCGCAGGAAATCAGCCGCATGCTGGCGGGTTCGGACGATCCGCTGCGGTTGGTGTATTTCCTGGCTTCGTTGTTGAGTCTGGACCTGGCCAAGGAACAGTCGCTACTGGAAGCGCAAACACGCGCCGATGCGCTGCGCCTGATGCACGCCTATCTGCGCTACGAAGTGCAGGTGCTCGAACTGCGCAGCAAGATCGCTGGCAACGTGCAGGACGAGATGGGCAAGGAGCAGCGCGAGTATTTCCTGCGCCAGCAACTGCGCGCCATTCAGCAGGAACTCGGCGAGCGCAGCCCGGAACAGACCGAAGTCGATCTGCTGCGCGAACGTCTGGAAAAGGCCGGCCTGCCCGAGGAAGCGCAAAAGGAGGCCCGGCGGGAGTTGAACCGGCTGGAACGATTGCCGGCGGCGGCTCCGGATTATCACGTCATACGCACGTACCTGGAGCTGTTGTGCGAACTGCCGTGGCAGACCAGCATCGAAGGCGAACTCGACATCGCGCGCACGCGCGAGATTCTGGACGAGGATCACTACGATCTGAAGGAAGTCAAAGAGCGCATTCTGGAGCACCTGGCCGTGCTGAAGCTGAATCCTAAGGCCAAGGCGCCGATTCTGTGCTTCGTGGGTCCTCCGGGCGTGGGCAAGACTTCGCTCGGACAGTCCATCGCGCGCGCCATGGGTCGTAAGTTCGAACGTATCAGCCTGGG
>CAZDIZ010000179.1:2746-9402 GCA_964505625.1 uncultured Solibacteraceae bacterium
CTGCTGCGTTTGGCCGGATACAGCCGTGAAGAGAAGATGGCCATCGCGCGGCGCTATCTGATTCCGCGACAGTTGAAAGAAACCGGCCTCACCTCCGAGGATTGCGTATTCACCGACGACGGGCTGGCCGGCATCATCTCGCGCTACACGCGCGAGGCGGGCTTGCGGCAACTCGAACGCGCCATCGGAGGCGTGGCGCGCAAGGTGGCGCTGCGGAGGGCGACCGGACAGTTGGAACCGGTGGAGGTGAAGACGGAGGATCTGGCCGAGATGCTCGGCCCCGAACGTTTCTTCCCCGAGCAGGCGCGCCGCGAGTTACCGGCCGGCGTGGCCACGGGCCTAGCCTGGACCGAAGCCGGCGGCGAAGTGCTTTACATCGAAACGCTGTTGCTGCCCAAGGGACAGGGTCTGACGCTGACCGGGCAACTGGGCGAGGTGATGCAGGAATCGGCCAAGGCGGCGCAGAGCTATGTGCGCGCGCACGCGGCCGGCCTCGGGTTGGACGCCGCGGCGTTTCAAGATACCGGCGTGCACATACACGTGCCGGCGGGAGCGGTCCCGAAGGATGGTCCTTCGGCGGGCGTGGCCATGACGGCGGCGCTGACGTCGCTCTACACCGGCAAGCCCTTGCGCTCGGATACGGCGATGACGGGCGAGATCACCCTGACGGGTTTGGTTCTCCCCATCGGCGGCGTGAAGGAGAAAGTATTGGCGGCGCGGCGCGCCGGCATCACGCGCATCCTGTTGCCGAAGCCGAACAACAAGGACCTGCGGGACCTCCCCGAAGACGTCCGGCGCGATATGGAGTTCGTCTTCGTCGAGGAGATTCACGAAGCGCTCGACGCGCTGATGAAGTAGCGCTATTTACCGAGACGCTTCTTCCGGTACTCTTCATACTCGCGCTTGAGTTCAGGGTCGCGCGGCGTCGAATAGATCTCGCTGGATTTGTATTTGCCGGTGCGCAGCTTCATCTGGGTCCAATCGTCATGGATGCGGGTTTCGACGGCGCGGTCGACGATTTTCTGCGCGAGCGCGGGCGGGATGAAGTAAATGCCTTCGCGATCGCCGAGCACGATGTCGCCGGGCATCACCGTGGCCTGTCCGATGCGGATGGGAATGTTGATGCCCGAGCACATCAGGTCGGTGAACGCGGTGGGGTGCGCACCGCGATAGTAGCCCACCATGCCGATAGGGTGAATGCCTTCGAGGTCGCGTATGCCGCCGTCAATCACGAAGCCGGCGCCGGTGGAAACGTGGATCGCGGTGGCCAGATTGTCGCCGATCATGGTACCGTTTTCAACTTTGCCGAAGACGTCCGCCACCAGCACGTCCCCCTTCTGGAGCATGTCGATCACCCACTGGTTCTGCCCGCCGGTGCGCCCGGCCGCTGCGCCTTCCTTGGCAATCACCGCGCCCACGTCGGGCCGAGCCGGGATGTACTGCGCGGTGACGGCGCGTCCCACCAGTTTCTTGCCGGGCTGAAGCAGACGCCAACCACCTTCGTACTGATTGTTAAACTTGGCCTCGCGCAGCACCGGCCAGACGTCTTCCATCGACAGCGCGCGCAGTTTTTCGAGCAGCGCATCGGGAACCTTGGGCCGCCCGTCGGGGAAACGTTCGAACGGATTCTCGGCCGTGTACTTGACGAGTTCCTCGCGCGAGAAACGGAAGATCTGCGCGGAAAGCGGGAGAACAGCCGCCAGCGCGGCCAAAAGCCAGATGCACTTTCTCATGCAGTGCAATCTAGCACATGTGGCGGGTTGGGAACGCAGTGCGGCAAAGCCGGTTTGGTGGCACGATAGAGACATGCCAAAGATGGTGGCTCGGGAAGCCTTCTCGCTCGCCATCGAATACTATCGCGAAGAAGACGGGCGATAGTTGGCCGACATCGCGGCGTTGCCCGGCGTGACGGCCTATGGCCGCACTAAAAGAGAGGCTGCCGCGGCGGTCCAGGCTTTGGCGTTGCGCCTCATCGCTGACGGCTCGAACATGGCTAAGCCGTGCCCGGCCCCATGAACGGCACGGTCTCACCCCATCCTGGAGCTTCGCCACTAGCTCGATAGACGCGCTTGACGCCCGGCGACCTGTAACGGCCGGCGGTTGGCTGCGTAACAGCCCTTCGTTACGCGCCTAGCGCTTTGGCGGCTTTTCGCGTGTCTTTCGGCGCTACTTGCAGGAGCATGCCGTAGTAGCCGCGGCCGGAACTGATGGCTTGCACGGCGTGGACGTTGATCTTGGCGGCGGCCAGGCGTTCGAACGCGTCGGTGCCCGCTCCGACCTTGTCGGCGCCCTGCAAGAGGAAACCGGTTAGCTTTTTGCCGACCTTGATCTTGGCTTTCTTGGCCACGGCGGCGAACGCCTTGATGTCGGCCGGGACGATGTCGAGTTGCGCTTTGCCCGCGCCCTTCGGGTAGCCCCACAACCCGACGAGGTTGACGCGGGCGTCGCTGAAAGTCCGCAGCAGGCGGGCACCCTCGCCCGTCTTGTTCGGGATCATGATGGAGTAGTATTCAACCTTCGAGATCTGTTGCGCCATAGTTGTCTCCTTACGCTATGGTACATTGATGTTTTATCCCGATGAAGCAGACCAAGAATCTTTCCGAATTGCAGGACATCTGCAAGTGCGTCCGGCGGCATGTGGTCGAAATGACCGGCGCCGCGAAGTCCGGCCACCCCGGTGGATCGCTTTCCGCCACCGAGATCGTGGTTACCCTTTTCTACGACGTCATGAAGCATGATCCGGCCCGGCCCGATTGGGAGGACCGCGACCGCTTTATCCTCTCCAAGGGTCATGCCTGCCCGGTGCTGTACGCCGTGATGGCTGAATGCGGTTACACACCGGTGGATCAGCTCAAGACGCTGCGTCAGCTCGGCTCGATTTACCAGGGCCATCCCGACCGCAGGTTCATCCCGGCGCTTGAAAGTTCGACGGGCAGCCTGGGCCAGGGGCTTTCGATCGCTTTGGGCATGGGCCTGGCGGCGAAGCTGGACGGCAAGGACTTCCGTACTTACGTGGTGCTGGGAGATGGCGAGATTCAGGAAGGCCAGATTTGGGAAGCGGCCATGTTCGCCTCGTTCCACAAAGTGGACAACGTGGTGGCCATCGTCGACTACAACCGGATTCAGCTTGACGGGTTCGTGAAGGACATCATGGAGCTGGAGCCTCTTGCCGACAAGTGGCGTTCGTTCGGCTGGAACGTGATCGAAGCAGACGGGCACAACATCGCGGCGCTGCAGAAGGCGTTCGCCGAAGCGTCGGCGACCAAGGGTAAGCCCACCGTGCTGCTGGCCAACACGATCAAAGGCAAGGGCGTCTCCTTCATGGAGAACAATCCAAAATATCATGGCGTTGCGCCGTCGGCCGAAGAAGTCGCGGCAGCGCTGAAGGAGCTCCAGTAATGGCGGCCAAAACGAAATTCGAACTGAAGGCTGGCTTGTCCACCCGCGAAGCGTTCGGCAAGGCGCTGGTTGAGGTGGCGAAGAAGAATCCGAACGTGGTGGCGCTGGACGCCGATCTTTCCAAGTCCACCATGACGCACTGGTTTGCCAAGGAGTTTCCGAACCGGTTTTTCGAGTGCGGCATCGCCGAAGCCAACATGGTGTCGATCGCAGGTGGTTTGGCGGCGGCGGGCAAGATCCCGTTCGCCGCGAGCTTCTCCTGCTTCCTGCTGAACAAGACCTTCGAGCAATTGCGCGTGTCGGCGGCCTACCCCGGCTTCAACGTGAAGGTGGTGGGCACGCACAGCGGTATTTCGATCGGCGAAGACGGCCCGTCGCAGATGAGCGTCGAGGAAATCAGCCTGGCCTGCTCGCTGCCCGGCTTCGTCGTGCTGGCTCCGGCCGATGAAGTGGCCATGACGGCGCTGATGGAAGCCGCCACCAAACACGTTGGCCCGGTGTTTCTGCGCGCCGGCCGTCCCAAAGTGCCGGTGGTGTACACGGCGGGACAAAAGTTCGAAATCGGCAAGGCCATTGAACTTATCGAAGGCAACGACGTAACGCTGATCGCCAACGCCACCATGGTGTCGGAATCGATCCGCGCGGCCGAGATACTGGAAGCCGAAGGCGTGTCGGCCCGCGTGATCGACATGCACACGGTGAAGCCGATCGACCGCGACGCCATCGCCAAGGCGGCCGCGGAAACGCGCGCCATCGTGGTATCGGAAGAACACCTCACCGATGCCGGGTTGGGTGTCCGCGTGGCGCAAGTGGTGGCCGAAACCTCGCCATGCGCCATGGAGTTCGTCGGCGTGCGCGATACCTACGCCGAATCCGGCTCGCCCGACGGGCTGCTGGACAAATATGGTCTGCGGGGCCGCGACATTGCCGCGGCTGCACGCCGTGTTCTGGCGCGAAAGCGCTAGACGGTGCAGGCGGGAACCACCGTGCAGTCACCGAGCCGGGCCGCCGCGCAGAAGCTTTTTCAATTCCTGGAAGAGCAGGAAGCGCAGCGCGCCCGGACCTCACGTATCCTCCACGATGAAGTCAGCCAGGTGCTGAGCGCCGTTGGTCTGCAACTGGACGTGCTGCGCATGGATTTCGAGCAGCGGCATCCGGAAGTTGCCGAACGTACGGCCGAGATCCAGCAGCTTCTGGAAAAGGCGATCGACGAAGTCCGTGATCTGAGCAGAGAGTTGGATCCCTCCATGGTGGGGCGCGCTGGGCTAGGCTCGGCGCTCAGCCGCCTGGTGGGGCGCGTGCGCGAGGCTCACTCGGCCCCAGTGCGGTTGCTGATAGACCCGGCGGCGCGTTTGCCGGTGGCGACGGCGGATGCGTTGTATCGGATTGCTGAACAAGCACTTGACAACGCCGTGCGTCACGCGGGAGGCGCGCCCGTCGAGATCCTGCTGCGTCCCAGCCGGGCAGGCGTAGTACTGGAAATTCGCGACGAAGGCCCCGGTTTCGATGTTGAGGCGGCCAAGGAAGGGTGCCAGAACTTGGGCTTGCTTCTGATGGAGTTCCAGGCGGCGCGGGCAGGTCTGGATTTTTCGATCACAAGTTCTCTTGGAAGGGGTACAATTGTGAAGGCCGTCTCTAAGGCGCCGGAGGGAGCGTTGTCTTCAGCCGGGATTTAGAAGATGTCGCGATAACATGCCTTATAACATCCTGCTGGTTGACGACCACAAGATCATGCGCGACGGGATCAGAGCGATTCTGAAGCGCGGTGAGGAATTCCATGTCGCCGGCGAAGCCGAGAATGGCGCGGATGCTGTGCAATTGGCTCGTAAGAGCTTGCCCGATATCGTGCTGATGGACATCGGACTGCCCGGACTCAACGGCATCGAAGCCACCACCGAAATCTTGCGGCACTGCCCAAACACCAAGGTCATCATCCTGTCGATGTACGACGACGAGCATTCGGTGGTAAGCGCCATCCGCTCCGGCGCTCGCGCTTTCGTGCTCAAGAAAGCATCCGATGCCGATCTATTGGACGCGCTGCGCACGGTGGCCAAGGGCGGTTCGTACTTGAGTCCTCAGGTTTCCGACCGCCTGCTGAACCGCATACAGCGCGGCGACCTGGATTCCAAGGCGCTGCCGACGGCGCTCGAAAAGCTCTCGCCAAGAGAGCTACAGGTGCTGCGCCTGGTAGCCGAAGGCAAGACCAGCAAGGAAATCGCGGTGGTGCTGGACCTGGGCTTGCAGACCGTACGCAGCTATCGCAAAACGATGATGAAGAAGCTCAACGTCAACAACGTCGCTGGATTGACGCAGTTGGCGTTGTCTGCTGGACTGACGCGGTTCCCCGCTCCCGATATCGCTGAGAATAATTCCTAACTCAGCACACTCTTTCTTAGATCGGAAATGAACGCGACATCGGAGTGTAGTGTATTCGCGTCCTCCCCCGTTTCCGGCGCTAGACTGAGGCAGTTTCGGCGAGTTCTCGCGTCGGCGGCCCGGACCGCCTATTACCGACCCTGCATGGAGCTGGCGGGTTTGCTAGAACCCGGCCGGATTGAAGCCGTCGAATCGGCTGAAGATGTCCTGGCTCAACTGCCACGCTCCGAATTGACCAGCATACTGGAAGATTTCGAATTGCTGAGGAATCCCGCCGGAATGCGGCCCGAACCGCG
The DNA here is from genome assembly GCA_964505625.1 of uncultured Solibacteraceae bacterium. Classification (GTDB taxonomy): domain Bacteria; phylum Acidobacteriota; class Terriglobia; order Bryobacterales; family Bryobacteraceae; genus JAJFUV01. Next base: position 8,818 of record CAZDIZ010000179.1, read on the forward strand.
GGAGCTATGTTACCCGCTGGACGCGCCACCACGAACCGCCATCCTGTTCCCAGGCTTCCGTGAAACGCGCTCGGTGCGTATGTTCGCCGACAACTGGAGCCAGAAACTAAGACGCTATCGTCCCAACGCCGTCGCCGGTCCGGCTGGGGTATTGCGCGCGCTGGCGCTGGCCATCCGCGACGGACGCGTTGAGATGCCGCCGCTTACCCACGCTATCATCGTGTTTACAGGTCTGGAACACGGAATTCTGCGCCAGCCCGACCGTGATCTGTTTTGGCAAGTGTTTCAGGTGCCGATATTCGAGCAATTGCGCGGGCTAGGCGGCGAACTGCTCGCCATGGAGTGCGAGGCACACAACGGCCTGCACATCTGCGCCGCCGACAGTCTGATGGAGATTGACGAGACGCCGTCCGGCAGCGAGATATTGTACACGTCACTGGTCAGTCTGGAGTATCCGCTGGTGCGCCTGGCCACGGGCCTGGCGGCGGAAGTCCACGGTTCCCAGTGCGAATGCGGCGAGTACGCGCCGCGCCTCACCGGCCTGCACCGCCTGCCGCGCCGCAAAAGCTACGCCATGTCGGCTAC
>CAZDIZ010000179.1:9502-11992 GCA_964505625.1 uncultured Solibacteraceae bacterium
GATACCCACCCCAAGTGCGGACGTGGCGAAATTGGCAGACGCGCTGGATTTAGGTTCCAGTTCCCGCGAGGGAGTGAAGGTTCAAGTCCTTTCGTCCGCACCAGACGACCAAGCATTCCATCTAGCTTGAACCGACGTTCACTTCCGATACGGCAGGCTCCTCGTGGGGAACTGACCGCCGAGAACCCCAAATGTAGCTCGCGACACCAACCAAGGCGAGGATCCAGGCAAAGGGAATGACGATGCCGACCCACCCCATTCCGGAACCATCATCACCGCCCGGCCACGTCTTCATAGCCTGAGTAACCGGCAAGAGACGCACGAAGTGTATGAGTAGCACGGCCCAGGACGTGTACTTGAAACCGCGCCGTACCAGGAAGGCCACCGCAACTACCGCAACCGCGAGCGCGGTAAGTGCGATTGACGCCACCACCCGTTGCACATGAGGTAGCTCGAAAAGGCCGTCCAAACCGGCGCCGGGAAACCACAGCCACATAAAAGCCAGAGCAACCGCGTTGCTCATACCTGCAACCAACAGCCATAGTCGAAGACCGGAACCGAACATCGGCCGCCACCTGATCCTGGAGAGAATTGGGAAGATCACGCAGTTCAGGGCGACCGCAATCAAGAGCGCCAGAAGTTCCTCCGTCCGGGGTGTCAACGGAGTGGGATAAACAAGCCGCATCAATACCACCGTGATGACACTTCCCGGAAGCAGTAGAACCAGTCCGGCCAGCAGACTCAAGAACGGTAACATCGCGACGTTTCCGACCACGTACGGCAACACGGCTTGACAGAGTGCCCCTGAAATCTGAATGAGTGTGAAGATGCGCCAAGGGTGGAGTTTCGCTCTTCGCCAGATATCCACGTACTTCAGTCTGAGACAGATGTGCTTCGCGTACAGGTAGGCGGCGCGCATCGTGTTGTCATTCCACAATGGATGCCGGCGTGCACGCTATCGTCGAAGGGGAATTCATGGCCCCTATGATAATTGCCGCAGCCAGCCTCGCGTTACACTCAATCGATCCCCAGCCGCTTCATCCACTCTCGATATTCGCCGAATTGGATCGTGGTGTTGGTTGCCAGATAGTGGCTTCGGAACGCGGGGCCGCCGTCGATCTGCCAGGCCAGCGTCCACATCTCGGTTGCCGAAGGATGCGGAATAGCGCCGACCTTGGTCACACCGTTTGGTGCGACCTGGAACGGAACGTCGAGCAGCGTTGATGTCTGTCCGATTCGGGCTACGCGCAACTTGCCTCGGACCGGCTGTAGTGTGTCGTTCACCACCACGACAGCGTGTTGTCCGTCCCGAACTTCGCAGCAAATGGCCTGCACATCGCGCTGGACACGTTGGATGTAGTGAAACGCCAGTTTCTTGCTGAGATAGTAATCCACCACCGCATCCGACAAAACGGGCCATCCATCGCGCAGGTTCCACCACAGGATGCCGCGTTTGCGGCCCTTCTGCTGGCGCCAGAATTCGACGAAGAATTTCATCGCTTCGGCCTGCGTGATTTGCGAGGCCAGAATGAAATCGTCCAAGCTGTCCGGAACCGCCCCGAAGAATGCCTGCACTTGTTTCAACATCAGGTCATTGCGGCCAACCGTGTAGGGCGACAAGGGCAGCCGCCGCACCGACTTCGTCAACCACTGGTCGTTCCACTCGTGTCCGCTCACCCAGGGCTGCACGTACTGCGGATCGAACATGCGCTCCAGCGACGCACGCGACGGGCAGCCGTGGTAACCGATCTCACTGACGAAGTGCGCGTTCACGTCGATGTAGAACGGCGCTTTGAAGTAACCTCGCGGCCCCCACAGATGCACCTCCGGCATCAGCTTCATGTTGCCACCGGCAGCCACCACCGCGGAGCTGTAGTACGGCGAACTGGGCAGATAGGGCCGGTAAGGATCGAAGTTGCTGACCGCGCGGGGAAGCACTTCGCGGCTGATGCGGTCCAGATTCGGGTCGGGATTGTCCATGCCCGCGTTGAAGTACGACTCGTCGCATTCGTTGTTACCCGACCACAACGCCAGACATGCGTGATTGCGCAGACGCGCGATGACCGATTCAGCCTCGACGGCGATGGCCTTCAGAAACGCCTCGGTCTGCGGATACACGCCGCAAGCGAACGCAAAATCCTGCCAGACCAAGATGCCGGACTGATCGCACAGATCGAAGAAGCGGTCGGATTCGTAAACGCCGCCGCCCCACGCGCGAATCATGTTGCAGTTCAACTCGAGCAACATCGGGAACACTTGCTCCAGATGGTTGCGATCGCGGCTGTGCAGCGCGTCGAGCGGTGTCCAATTAGTGCCTTTGATAAACAACGGCTCGCCATTGACCACGAAGCAGAACTCGCCGGGCGACGACGGCGTGGTGAGATCCGTGCGCTGTAGACGCACCGTGCGGATGCCGATTTGCGAGCGATGCTCGTCGAGCACCTGGCCCGCGCTGTCACTGAGCGTCACGCTGGCGTCGTAGAGCGCGGG
>CAZDIZ010000180.1:0-11981 GCA_964505625.1 uncultured Solibacteraceae bacterium
TCGTGTCCGACGCGGGTGCCGTGTAGCTCTGCGACTTGGCGCCGCCGTTGCTCCACGACTGGAACACTTGCCTGACACCGGCTCCCAACGATCTGGGCGACGTCACATCCAGGCTATGGACGGTGCCCGGCGCCCAGCTAAAACTCGCGGGCGACGTATACTGGGTGCCGTCAACAATGACCGGCAGTCCCGCCGGCTGTGTCGCGATGGTGATGCGAGTGGAAGGATCAAAGACGGTAACTTGATACGAGAAGTCGCGGAAAGTACTGCCCACCAGCACGTTCTTGACCGAAACATTCGTGACGGTGTCCGTCGCCGGCCTCGGCGTTGCGGACGGTGAGGATGCGTCCAGGTTGTCCGGAACCCAGACAATGGAGTTCTCACCGTAGCCCTGCCCAAGCGTCTCCAGACGAACCGGCAGCGACGCGCCATTACGCTCCATGGTCACCGTCGACGCCGAGAAGTTCGCGTCTCGGTAGGAGAACGACCACCGGTTATAGACAACCTGGTAGGGCACGAACCCTTTGGGAGGCCATGCCACGTACTCTTCGCGCGTGGCGGGCCGTGGATCCCACACATCGGCTCCGATCACCCACAGCGCATTTGCGCTCCAATAGCTGCTCACGAACGGCACATCCCCGGTCCCCATGTAGTGAGTGGGCGGGTGGAGAACCCAGCGGCGGTGGCCAACGACGCCGTTGCTTGAACCGAAGTCGTCCATGTACAGGCCCAAACAACCCGGGTCCGAGGAGAACCCCATACAGAGGTTGGAGTGGCCGGCCGCTTCTGCTCCCTCAGCGCTATAGAACTTCCATGATGACGGGGGGCTATGACTCAGTTGGCCGTTGACGCTCATCATCATGGCGGCCTGCTGGTCTTTGGCGTTGTAAGTGGAATCGAGCGAGATCCAAGCCGGCACACCGGCCATCGAGCGGAACCAGTTGATCCTGGCCGCCGTAGCGTCGCGGTAAGCTTGGGCCGTGCTGCCGGCAACTCCCGTATCGAGATTGCCGACCCAGCCCATCGGCACTCCCGCGAGAGGCAAAAAAACGTTGTTGTAGAAATCCTTCACTGCCGCGCGATCCGAGGTATCGATCCAATACGCGCTGGACGCCTCGGCGGGCGAGCGAGCGTCGCGTTTGATGGTTCCGGCGGGGCGCTCCGGCGCAACCGGAGGAGGACCCAACTGCGGGCCTTGGCCCTGAAGCACCAACGGTGCCGCCAGAAAAACCGCGAACAGGATTCGGCGCATGAAGCTCTTCCCACAGACTACACCATGGACGTTCGAGGCAACCACCGTTTTCACACTTAGGGAAGTGCCACGGCGTCCCTTACACCACCGTATCCCCCACGTTCGAAGTACCGGGGCCTTGACAACGGATAATAATTATCGTTTAATAATTTGTATGAACAGAGGGGCGCCGTTCCATACGCTCGACCCGGATCGCCTCATGGAACTGTTCCGGCACCGTTGCTCGGCCAGCGGTCTGGCCTTTACGCATCAGCGGCAGGTGGTTTATCGCGCTCTGATGATGTCGGCCGACCACCCCAGCCCGGAGATGGTCTACGAACAGGTACGCCACGAAATGCCGTCCATTTCGTTGGGCACCGTCTACAAGACCATCAAGACTTTCGTGGAATTGGGGCTGGTGCGGGAAGTGAGTCCGGAACATGCGACGGTCCGGCTGGATGCGAATCTGGAACCACACCATCACTTCATTTGTCTGCGGTGCAAGGCCATCCACGACCTACGGATGGAAGACGTCGAGCCGGTGAAACTGCGCCGCGGACTACCCAAGGGATTCCGCGCGGAAAGGACGGCGGTGGAGGTACTGGGCCTCTGTCCGCAATGTTCGCGCAACGAACAAACCAACTGAAGTATTCAAAGGAGCATCGATAATGGCAACTCTGAAGGGCAGCAAGACACACGAGAATCTGAAGGCCGCTTTCGCCGGCGAATCGCAGGCCAATCGCCGCTATCTCTACTTCGCCAAGCAGGCGGACGTCGAGGGATACCCGGATGTGGCGGGCCTGTTCCGCGACACGGCCGACGGCGAAACTGGGCACGCGCACGGCCACTTGGACTACCTGAAGAAGGTCGGCGACCCGGCCACGGATCTGCCGATCGGCGACACGGAGGCCAACCTGAAGGCCGCCATCGCCGGCGAGACGCACGAGTACACCGATATGTACCCGGGCATGGCCAAGATGGCGCGCGAGGAAGGCTTCGCCGAAATAGCCGACTGGTTCGAAACGCTGGCCAAGGCTGAGAAGTCCCACGCCGGCCGCTTCAGCCAGGGGCTTGCGAGCGTTTCCTAACGCAGCCCGAGACAGGATAGGCAAGCCCCATTTCCCGGACTGCCTCTGGGCGCGGGAAATGGGGTACCTTATTACTGTCCGTGAACTAGAACCATGGAAAACGTGATTAAGGGTGCCCCCACGCCGGGCATGAGCTACAACCCGAACGATCCCGTATATTGGGACAAGAAGGCCCTGGATGCGGAAGTCGAGCGGGCGTTCGAAATCTGCAACGGCTGCCGCCTTTGCTTCAACCTCTGTCCGTCGTTTCCGGCGCTGTTTAACGCCGTGGACGGGCACGACGGCGACGTCCGCAAGCTCACCCAAGACGAAACCGACTGGGTGGTGGACACCTGTTACCAGTGCAAGCTGTGCTATGTGAAGTGTCCTTACACGCCGGACGACGGGCATGAGTTCCAGCTCGACTTTCCGCGGTTGCTGATGCGGATGGTGGCGCTGCGCGCCAAAGAGAAAGGCATCAGCCTGCGTTCGCGGCTGCTGTCGCGGCCGGAGCTGCTCGGGAAGTTCGCGAAACTCACGCCGGGGCTGGCCAACTGGGCCAACCGCCAGCCGATGATGCGTTCGGCGATGGAAGCCATGATCGGCATTCATCGCGATAAGCAGCTTCCGGATTTCCATGGCGAGACGTTTGAAGACTGGTACCGTAAGCAGCCCAAGCCCGAGGGTGACGATTCCAAGGCCGTGCTCTTCTACACCTGCTTTGTGAACTACAACAACCCGCAGGTGGGCAAGGACGCGGTGGATGTCTTTTCGCGCAATGGAGTGGCGCTTACCTGTCCAAAGCAGAACTGCTGCGGAATGCCCGCGCTGGAAGCCGGCGATATACAGCTCGCCAAAAGCCTGGCGGAAGCCAACGTGCGTTCGCTCTATCCGCATGTGGCGGCCGGAAAGAAGATTCTGGCGATCAACCCGACGTGTTCCTACATGTTGCGCAAGGAGTACGCCGAGTTGGTGGGAACGCCCGAAGCGAAGAAAGTCAGCGAAGCGACGCGCGACCTGTGCGAATATCTATTCGAACTTAAGAAGGCCGGCCGGTTCAATCGCGACTTCCAGTCGACACCAGAGAGCGTGGCCTACCATGTGCCATGCCATCTGAAGGCGCAGAACATCGGCTTCCGCTCGCGCGACATGATGAAACTCATTCCCGGCGCGAGCATCAAAATGGTGGAGCAGTGCTGCGGGCACGACGGCACCTGGGCCATGAAGAAGGAGTTCTTCCCGCTCTCGCAATTGGCGGGCAAGAAGGCGTTCGACGAAATGCGCGAGGCCGAAGCCAAGACCATGGCGACGGACTGTCCGCTAGCCGCCGTGCAGTTCGAGCAGGCTCTGGGCAAGCGGCCGGTGCACCCCATTCAGGTGCTGGCCAAGGCGTACCGCGCCGACGGATTCGAAACCAAGATCGAAAAGAAAGAGGAGCAAGGGTAAAACGGGATGCAGCCAGTAGCCTTCGAGGAAATCAAGCACATCAACGACTACGAAGTGGAACGTGAAACGCTGCGTCCGCGCGTCATGGCGATCAAGGACCGCCGCCGGGTGCGCGTGGGCGGCCACCTGACGTTTCTGTTTGAGAACCGCGAGACGGTGCGCTATCAAATCCAGGAGATGATGCGGATCGAGCGCATCGTGAACCCGCGGGACATCAAGCACGAAGTGGAAACCTACAACGAGTTGATCCCTGGGCCGGATCAACTCTCGGCGAGTCTGCTGATCGAATACGACACGCCGGAGGAGCGCGACGTGCAACTACGCGCGCTGCTGGGAATCGAGAACCACGTTTGGTTGGTGGTGGACGGCACGGCGCCAGCACCCGCGGTCTTCGACCAGCGTCAGATTTCGACCGACCGCGTGAGTTCCGTGCAGTACATCAAGTTCCAGCTAACGCCGGAGCAGGCCGAGCGATTCCCGCGCGGCGCATCGCTGCGTGTGGATCATCCACACTACAACGTTGAACGCCGGTTCACCGCCGCGGAATTGGCGGAATTGGCGGGCGACTTGAAGTAGGCGGCCGCTCGAACGGATCAACCCAGATACTGCGCCAGATGCTCTACCACGGCACTGGGCGCGCAGCGAGAACGCACGTATTCCGCCGCGGCCGCCCCGATTTGATCAAACACACTACGCCGCTCCAGGAACAGGCTGAGCGCCTGAGTTAGTTGCCCAACGACATCCTCACGCCCCGGTATCCCGGTCTTGAACACCGTTGAGTCGGGCAGTTCGGAAAACCACGCGTGGTTGGTAACGACACACGGCTTGCCGAGTGACATAGCGCGCAACAACGCAATGGATGTTTCGCCCATGGACGGGTAACGCAAGTTCACCACTGCGTCGGCGCAACGCATGTAGGCTTCGTATTCATCCTCTGGAACGTAGCCGGTCACACGCACGTGGCCGGAAAGCTGTTCGTCAACGTATGAGCCTTCCCCCACCATGCAATAGTAAATGTCCTTCCACGTTTTGGCGCGGACGTTGTGTATCGCGTCACAAACCAGGTGATTCAACTTTGTGGGCGCGACAAAACCGAATGAACACACCAACACGGCATCATGGGGAATACCAAGCCGCTCTCGCAGTTGTGCCGAGTGTTGATGGTTGGGCTGCCCGTTGCATTCAATCGCCATGTCGATTCGTCCGAGTCTGGAATCGGCCCGGCACTTCCGCCGCAGTTGCGTCAACGCATAGTCGGAGTGCACGAGAATCCGATTCCCGGAATCGAGCAATTCGCGCAGGAATGGCAGCAAGTGCGGCTGGGAGTACCTTAACAGCGATTCACCGCTCTTGAGCTGCTCCTTGATCAGTGACACACCGTGAGCGCCTTCCAGCCGGTAGACTTCGCCGAGGAAATCGGGATGGTCTTTCAAAATATCGACCACGAGGAAGTAGATCACCGCGTCATGAAGGATGACGACGCCCGGTGATCGCAAGCAGCACTCATAGATGTACCGGTGATACCAGGGATTGTTCCCGATGTTGTAGATCTTGTAGGGATACAGCTCCACAAGGTCCCCGCGGTTGCTGTGATAGATCTCCACCGCGAAGTTCCGGACCAACTCGGTATCCGAGATTGTGTAGTTGTCGGTCAACAACGTCACATCAAATGCTTCGCGCAAAGCCCGGACAAGCACCCGCGAGTATTCCGAGATACCGCTTTGTTGGGGCGGAAACGGGCTTGCGTAAAGAAGTCGTGGTTTAGGCATTGGCGGCGCTCAGAAGACTCGATATGACATAGTCCCACCCGATGTTTTTTGCAGCGAGTGTGGCTTGTCCAGCAGCGCCCAACTTCTCAGCCAGCGCCGGGTCATCGCCCAACCAGTCAATCCGGCGAGCGAGTTCGTTTGCATCGACGGGTGAAATGTACCCATTCACACCGTCTTCGACAAACTCAAGCGCACCTCCAGTATCGTTGAGAGTAATCACGGGCTTTCTGGCGTAGAACCCTTCGAGTGCGACATAGCCGTAATCTTCGTCGTAGCCGCCGAAGAAGACACCGCGGCACCGCGCGAAATGGTCAAGCTTCGCCGCTTCGCTCAAATAACCAGCCAGCACCACGCGCTGGGACAGATCGTAGTCGTGAATCAACTGCGTCAGATAGTCCGTCTCACTGCGGCTGCCCTGGCCGGCGATGACGATCTTCATCTCGCTGTGAAGCGATCGGGCCGCTTCCACCACCAGGCGCTGCCGCTTCATCTTGTCGATTCGGCCCGGGCAAAACAGGAAGGGCTGATAGCCGGAACAATGATAGTTTCGATAGCCCGTCGGAGGATGATAAAGGGGCGTTGAGCGCAAACCGTTGAAATGCGCCAGTCGTTGAGAGACGTTCTCTGAGATCGTGAAGATGCCGCGAGCTTCACCGAGGTACTTCGTGTCGTGGTCGACAATAGTCCGGCGCAGCTCTTCACCGGCCGTGAATGTGTGCAGGTCGCCGAATTCGGTATCCCAGAGATCGTACGCCTGGCGATGCTGATGCAATAGCCAGATCACTTTGCGGCCGTGGCGGGTGTAGTATGCCGGAAACTTGAGCCCGATGACTGCGTCGATCTTCTCACCGTTCACCTCGGTGACGTCAAGCATCCTTCCCATCGTCATGCAATCGGCAAGCGCTTCCGGTGGATACCACTTAAACGGCACAGTGACGATGTCGCAATCGTGTCCCCGCTCCACCAGTTCGATCTTGAGCGACTGCGCCAATATCTCGGCACCACCCTGAATGAATGGTACTTGCACGGTCGCGATTGCGATTTTCACAGTGCTACCCCCATCCACCGCTCCAAAGCGAAAAGGAGTCTGGTTTCGACCGCCGTGTAGCTGAACCGTCGGACGAAATTGGCGTACCCTCTGACGATGATGCCGCGCCGGAAAACGCGGTCTTCGTAAAGCCGGTGCATTGCATCGGCATATGCCACCGGGTCCTCGTCCAACAGGATACCGCCGTCGCCCGTTGTCTCGGGCACCGCCGCTCTGGCTTTGGCGATCACCGGCAGATGCGCGAATTGTGCCTCCGCAATTGGCACGCAGAAGCCTTCATGATCACTGCAGCACAGATACACGTCCGATCCCAGATAGTAGGAAAGCAACTGCTCATCGGAAAGCTCGCCAACGTAATAGAGGCACTTCTCCACGCCCAACTCGGCAGCGCGATTCATAACGCCGTCGTAATACGGCCGGCAGACGGGATCCAACTTACCAATCACGTTCGCAACGATGTCGCCGCCGTAACGCCGCACGTACTCGCTAATCGCCGAAAGCATCAGCAGGTGCCCTTTGTTAGGCACGAACCGTCCCGCAAACAGCACCTGCAGACGCTTGTCGTCGACCAACGACCTCAATAGCGACGAATCGGGCCGAACCTGCCGCGAATCTGTGAGCGGCGTAAAGGGTGGAACCACGAAACTGGCCGTCGCACCGTCCAGTTCCACCTCGTCCAGGTTGAAACGGGAATCGCCCAGCCAAAGTGCCTGGGGGCACTCATACTTAAAGCGCACCGTCTGTTCCCTGCCGAGCCGGCATCTCTCGGCGTAATCCGAATACCCGTTAAAGAATTCGGGCGGAGTCAGATTATGATACTTGAATACGATTTGCGCTTTGGCACTGGGCAGCCACTCCTCGGCCTCCGGCCAATAGTTGCTGTGGTGGTAGACAACCGTGTTGGCGGGATCGCTGAGAAAGTCGCGCAGCATCTCGCGTGGAAGTGCGCGGCAACAAGAGACTCCCTGAAGATAGTCTCCATGGATGTAACAGTCGCTCGACGGCGCGAGCGCCCTGTACATACCTAAGATATCCTGCCCAATCGCGTCATGATCGACGATGCTTTGATGCGTAAATAGAAAAGCCACTTCTGTTCCAACTGCGCCCTCTGAGCAGAGCGCACCCCCGTCCTGGACAGCTCAGCCCCGTCAAGCCTTCCTACCAACGATGGAGTAATCCTGCGGGCCGTAGAAATAGTCATTCAGCCGCCGGGTCATCACCTTACCGTCATCTTCGAAAGTGTATACCTTCGGAAACGGGTGTAACTCCAGCACTTCGATCCGGCAGAATCCTCGCGACTCCGCCAGAAATTTCAGCACATGCGGAGGCAGAGGCCGCTTGTGTGTCGGATCGTTGAAAAATTCCGTGCTGCTCACCAGAATATTCCGCGGATTTGGCGTCTCAAAAATGACCATTCCGCCCGGCCGCAGCACTCGCAACACTTCATCGAACAACCCGATCAACGCGTCAAAGGGTAAGTGTTCGACGATATGAAAGCCTGTGACACACCCAATCGAACTGTCTTTCAGCTTCCCAAGGTACGTGTGCACATCCGACAACTCGACGTGGAGCCCTAGCGCGGTACAGCGCTCCACCATGACACGATTCGAGTCGACGCCGCACGCCTCCAGTTCCTGTTCCCGCAATAACTCAAGCCACTCGCCTCGCCCACATCCAATGTCCACAATAGGCGACTTCCGGCTGCCGGCCTTCGCCTCCTTGACGTACGGAAGGTAGACGGCCTGCCTGGTCTTGATATCTTCCCGGGTACCGCGAAAAGCGTCTTCGAAAGCGGCGTAGAGGGAGTCCAACCGATGCTGATCGTGTTCTTCGACAATGTGCTGGATCTGCGGTCTTTCTAGCACCTCTGGGAACCGCTTCCGCGTCTCGGAAACGAAATTGGCAATCCGCCAGTCGGCGTAGGTCAGGTCCTTTCGGAGTTGATGCGCCACCAACTCCAGTTCTGCAAATCGATTTTCCAGTTCGCGCCGCTTCGCGAACTCGTCGTCGAAGTGGCTTCCCAACAACTCCCGAGCCTTGACCTCTTCAGCGGTCTGCACACTAAGATGTTGGATCTCGGCTTTCAGCGACTCCGCGGATGCACCACGCTCGACTTCGTTGGACTGAACCACCTCACCGAGCGCCTCACGCACCTTGATCTCCGCTTCCAGCCGCCGGTCCAGTTGTTCGCTTCCTTCCTTGAGCAACGCGCGTAGCCGCGCAATGTCGGCATCAATCTGCCCCAGCAGTCCACGCGTTTCCAGCGCGAGCGTCTCCCTGGCTCCGATCTCCGCGGCTATTTGCTGCTGCAACTCAGCCTGCACCCGCGCAAGCTCAACTCGCGAAACACTCGATCGAGCGGATTCGCGCAATTCTTCGGCGGTGGCTTTCACCTCGAACGCCAGCGCCTCACGCACCTTGATCTCCGCTTCCAGGCGCCGGTCCAGTTGCTCGCTTCCCTCCGCTACCGACGCGCGCAACCGCGCGATGTCCGCGTCAACTTGGGCCGACAACCCACGCAACTCCAGCCCAAGCGCTGCCCTTGCCTCAGTCTCCTCAGCCGCTTGTTCTCGCAGATCCACCAGCGCCTGGCCCAATTCCTCTTGCAGCGTGACACGCGCTTGTTTGAAATCCTCCCGAATGGACGGCAGCGCTCTCTCAAACCGCTCCTGTTGTTTCTGAAAATCCGACAACTGTCTCTTCACCGAAACGAGTGCGTCGCCTGTGGCTGCCAGCGCCTTCGCAAACTGCTCCACACGGATGCGCAGGGACGCCGAGTCCGCCTTCGCTGCTTCGGCGAGTTGGTGGACGCTCTGAGTGTCGCCCACTAGAGTGGTCTCCCCAGGCGTATGGTCGGCCACGCGCCCGGAACCAGCCTCGGGGGAGCGCCCCAGAATTGTGTCGCGCAGCGCCGCGATCGCCGAATCCACCGAAGCCGGACGCGCCGCGGGTTGACGCGCAATGCCACCGCCGCCAAGTTCGTCGTCGGCGAGATACAGAACGTTGGCCATGTCGCGAACGCTCCGCTCCAACGCATCGAGCCGGTTAGACAACCGTTCAGTGTCGCTCGCTCCGCGTAAAGCCCGCTGCGCCGCCTGCACGCCTGTAAACCGCGCGTTGGTAAACGCCTCGAAGCGCTCCATGTTCTGGACGATTCGTGGCAGGTTTAGCAGCACCTCTGCCGAACGCAACAGATAGCCAACCACCGGCAACCGAAGCCAGCTGTTTAGCAGATAGGCTCGCCGCAACCCATGTATCTCGACCCCGGCCGCACAGCCTTCCTCGGAATACCGCAACGAGCCGAGCAAGTCGATCTTTCCCAGGTCTCCGCCGCGCAGCATCGCCACCGCGTTCGACAAGCCAGTTGGGTCGGGATCTCGAAGCAATATCCTGCGGTAGGCGTTGCGCACGAACTCTTCGTCGTGACATCTGACTAATTCCCCAAGCGTGACCGCAGGGGCAACTCCGCCGCCACCAGAACTGAAGCCGCCGTCGGGCGTGTCAGATGCCAGCAGTTGATGCCGGAACTGGAAACGCCACTCTCCACGGCTGTCCCTTCGCGGTCCGGACATAGCGACTCCTTTTCTGTAAACCAGAAATCTAGATCGTATCGCAACAATGTAGCGGCGTCGAGCGCCGCTTACACCAATCCTCGCTGGGGTGCTGCGCGCACTTCGCCCGTTCGAGATCGGGCTCTACACCATTGGTCCGATGTGTACCGGCGCCTTCTTTCGCCGCGGCCGAGCGGCGCGCTTGGGAGCCGCGCCGCCTTCGGCCTTGGCGGCCGTCTTGCGGCGAGTGACCTTTTTGCGCGGCTTCGGCGGCTCGTCCACCGGGATGGCGGTCGGTTGACCTTCCACCACCGGTTGCGGCTCGTCCACCGGAACTTCGTCGGCCGACTCGGCTGGTTCGGGCGGCAGGGCAGGCGGATAGAATTCCGCGCCCAAATGGACCAACAGCCCCTTTTCCTCGTCCGGCTCGATGCGTACCAACAATTTGTCCTGGGCGAAGTTCAGCAGTTCGGCAAATTCCTGGAACCCGAAGTGCGTGGGATCGAACTGCGGATTGACGTCCCGCACCCATGTCGCCAAATCGTCGGCGAGCACACCGCTGTCCATCTCGATACGGTGCGTCTCGAGCACGTCGCGAAGCACCGGCAGCGCTTCCGCCGGATCGGTGACGGGCGTTTCCGGTTGCGTGGACGCTTTCCGCCGAATCAAGTAGCGGCCCTCGCCGCCGCTCAATTCGATGTAGTTGGCGTTGCGCAATTTTTCGACAAAGTCCGAGAAGCTCCCTGCCCCAAAGGCTTTTTCGCTGAAACGCGAGTCCAGTTGCAGCATGGTCGACTTGAGCAAGCCCAGTTGCGGCTGCACCGAACGTCGCTCCAGCACCTGCAGAGCCCGTTCCACCAGCGGCATCGCCTGCGCCAGATCGAGCGGAGCCGGCTTCTGCCGCGGCGGACGCTGCTGCTGTTGCTGCTGTTGTTGTGGCGCTTGCTGCTGGGAGCCGCGCCCACTTCGACGCTGCGGCGCTTCATCGTCCAGCAGTGATTCGTAGCTGATGAACTCGTGACAGTTCTGTTGCAGGATCGTGCTGGTGAACGCCTTTCCGCCTACCACGAACACGGTCTTGCCGTACGCCTTCAGCTTGTTCACTAACGGGATGAAGTCGCTGTCGCCGCTGACGATGGCGAACGCCGTGATATTGGCGTGCGTGAATGCCATCTCCAGCGCGTCGAGCGCCAGGTTGATGTCCGCGCCGTTCTTGTCCCCTCGCGGAGACGGAATGCGCTGCACCATCTGCACGGCGTTCTCGGCCATGCTGCGAGTGGCCGGTTCGCACCGGCCCCAGTTGGCGTAAGCGAATTTGGCCACGATGTCGCCGCGTTCCTTCAGCGCGTCCAGCGCCAGGGACACGTCGAATTCGCGGCGCAAAGTCGACTTCACACCGATTTCGATGTTGTCGTAATCCACGAATACCGCGATGTTGAGTTTCTCTTGCATCGCCTTCCTCTCTTCTGTTCCGGCGCGTTCGGGTCGACCGCCCGGTGCTTCCGCGGGACCTTGCGACGCGTGACTTTCCGGATGAGAATCCATGTTCTCGGGCAGCGACAATCCCATCCGAACGAGCCTATCGCGCCCGGTTCCCCGGGCGCACCGGCCAGAGGCAAATCCGACGCGCGCTATCCGCTCAGTGTCCGGCGGTTGGGATGTCGCAATCGGCGGACCGCTCTCAGTCCGCCGTACCTATTGTAGCGTGTACGCAACGATTTGGGTTTGCGCAACACGCAGGCTATTTGGTGCGGGCGACGCGATGCGCTAGAATAGAGGTGGTCATCGGGCCGTGGCGCAGCCTGGCTAGCGCGCTTGCTTGGGGTGCAAGAGGTCCCGAGTTCAAATCTCGGCGGCCCGACCAACCTT
>CAZDIZ010000181.1:0-5094 GCA_964505625.1 uncultured Solibacteraceae bacterium
TTGTCGGGCGCGCTTCCGAAAGGACTGCGTCTCACTGAACAAGGCGAGTTGACCGGCACGCCGGCTGAATCCGGCGTGTTCGCGATCGAGTTGAAAGCGACCGATGAAGGAGGGCAGACTTCGACGCGAAAGCTGACGCTGCGAGTCCTGGACACGCTGACTCTGAACCCTGCCGCCTTGCAGTTCACATTCGATGGCGCCAAACCGGCTCCCGGCGCACAAGCCGTTTCCGTTGCGTCTGAAACGACGGGCGTTGCCTACAGCGCGACGGTCGTAACGACCTCGGGTGGTAATTGGCTGTCGGCAACTCCCCGGCAGGGCGTCACGCCGGCTTCGCTTAACGTGAATGTGAATCCGGTTGGACTGAGCAATGGCGATTACTCCGGTGTCATCTACTTGACGTCGGAGGGTGCTTCCAATAGTCCGCTGACGCTTAGAGTTTCGTTGACGGTGACCGGTGTGAAAACGAACGTGACACTGCTGAACGGTGCGAGCTTCGCCCCCAGTCCGTCACCGGTTGCGCCGGGATCCATCGCCGCGATCTTCGGCGAGGGGTTCCCGGAGACGGCAAGCTTCAGCGCTTTGGCCAATGCGGATGCTTCGTCGGCGGGCGCGCCGCTGCCTTCGAGGTTGGAGAACGTCGAGGTCAAAATCAACGACATCTCGGCACCGCTGTTCTTTGCTGGTGCCGGAGGCGCGATCGGCGCGACACCGGGGCGGTTTCAGATCAACTTGCAGATTCCGCCGAGCGCGGCCACGGGCGCGGCCACGCTTCAAGTGTTCTACCGGGACGCCCTTGTCGCTACCACGATGTTCAACGTCGCTCCCGCAGCGCCGGGTGTATTCACCTTGGGGCAAGGCGGAACGGGACAAGCGGCAGTCATCAACCAGGACGGTAGTTTGAATGGCGATCCGGCAAAGCCCGTCGTACCCGGCACGCAGCCGAAACAGGCATCGGCTAGTAGCGTCATCACGGTTTACGCCACCGGCGCGGGGAGTGACCTGAGAGACTACGCCACCGGTGGCCCGGCCACTCCGGCCGCCGGGGTTCCCGCGCCGTGCGATGGATCAACGCTGTACGTGACCAAGTCGAAGCCCACAGTCACAATTGGCGGAAAGGCGGCCGACGTTACTTTCAGCGGCCTAGCGCCGTGTTACGTCGGGCTCTGGCAGTTGAATATCCGCGTCCCGGCGGGACTCGCGGCTGGAGTGGATTTACCTCTCGTTGTGACCATGGATCAACAGACCGGCAACGCGACAAGCGTCGCGGTGAAGTGAAGGAGAGACACGTAATGGCACATCGCTCGGCATGGCGGTATATCGCGATTGTTACCATCCTATCGGGGCTGCAGCTTCTGCACGCACAGAGCCCGTTGACAATAACGACGGCCTCACTGCCAGGCGGCGTCACCGAACTTGAGTATTCATTTACGATGACCGCAACTGGAGGAACTCCGCCTTACTCGTGGGGTACACGAACTTGGTGGCCGCAGCCGGGCTTCTCCATGTGGTCCGACGGTGTTTGGAGAGGGCGTCCCAACGCTGCCGGCAGCTACCCAATTGAGATCGTGGTGACCGATAGCAAGAGTGTCCAGGCGTCGAAATCCTTTGTGGTAGTTGTCGAGTGGGGGCTCAACGTCAGTTGTTCGAATTGCACTTTCCCCGTTGGCTATGTGGGCACGCCGTATGTCGGGAGCATCGGCATCACGATAAGTGGCGGAACACCGCCGTACCAGCGATCGGCCGATAGCGGATGCGCACCGTCTGTCTATTTCCAAGACGGCCAATCGCTGTCTGGCACTCCTACGGTTGTCGGATCATATACTTGCGTGGTTACGGTTACCGATGCCGGGGGCCGGACTGGCAAGGTTCAGACTCACATTCAAATTCTTGAGGGCATCACGCTCGGTGGTTCTTCACCGCTCCCAAGCGGATATGTTGGCAAGCCGTACTCAGCTTCAGTTTCCGTAGGTGGGCCGGCACAGCTCCCGTTGACCTGGACCGTACCGTCGGGCTTCATTCCGGCGGGCCTAACCTTAACAGAGAGTTGTTCGATCGAGGGAACACCAGTCAATGCCGGATATTACACGTTCCAGTTACTTGTCAGAGACGCAGTTGGGCGTTCTGCCACGAAGACGTACAAGCTTGAGATTCTGCCAAGTCCGAAGTTCTCGACTGATTCAATCGCTGACGGGAAACTGAACCAGTCTTATTCGCAGCAGTTGAGAGCAACAGGAGGCACGCCGGGCTATGCGTTCTCATTGACCGGCGGGAGTCTGCCGCCCGGAATCACACTCGCCAAGACAGGCGTCCTTGCCGGAACGCCAACGCAGTCGGGGCTTTTCAAATTCACGGTGGAAGTTGTGGACGCGAGCGGTGCAGCCGACACTCGCGAGTTTTCCCTGCGCGTTAATGCGGATCGCACCTTGAGCGCCACGCCCGGTACGCTCAGTTTTGCGTACGCCGGTGACGGTGTGGCGCCGCCAGCGCAAACCGTCTCCGTGGGCGGGAGTAACACGGGGATTGCATTCTCGTTGATCGTTAACACCGCGGATGGCGGTAAGTGGCTCAGTGCCACACCGGCGTCCGGGTCCACTAACTCCACGCTCAGCGTCTCGGTGAATCCGACGGGCTTGGCGAATGGCACGTACACTGGGAACGTCTACGTGACGTCGAGCGATGTCAGCAACAGCCCGCAAGGTGTCAAAGTCACGCTGACAGTCGCGGGAGTTTATCCAAAGGCCACTGTGCTCAATGGCGCCAGCTTCAACGTGGACGCGGCACCCATCGCGCCCGGGTCCATCGCCAGCGCTTACGGCAGCGGCTTCCCGGCTCAGGCGAGCATTAACTCGGTGGCCGCGCTGGTGAATGATACAACCCCTCCGCATCTGCCAACGTCGGTTTCCGATGTGACGCTGAAAGTGAGCGGTACCGCGGCTCCCTTGTTCTTCGCCGGCGTGGGTGCGGCGATTGGACAGGCGGCTGGTGTTTTCCAGGTGAATTTCCAGGTGCCCATGGAGATTGCGCCGGGCAACGCGAAGGTCGAAGTCTTTTACAAAGACGCGCTCGTCGCGACCGGCACGATCACAGTTGCGCGATCGGCGCCTGGCGTCTTCTCTTTAGCCGCCAGCGGCAAAGGACAGGCCGCCGCGCTGAATTCCGACGGAAGCATCAACGGCGACCCAGCCAAACCTGTAGTCGCGGGCACATCTCCGATTCCCGTTGCGCCCGGCGGTGTTCTCATCGTATACGCGACCGGTGCGGGTGCGGTGCTCAAGGACTACGCGAGTGGCCGTCTGGCTGCCCCGCTTAGCGGACAGGCGGCCGCGTGCGATGGTTCGGTGCTGTACGCGACCATGACGACACCGGTTGTCACCATCGGAGGGAAGAACGCCGAAGTGCTGTTCAGTGGACTTGCGCCATGCTACGTGGGCCTGTGGCAACTGAACATCCGCGTGCCGGCGGACGCGCCTCCTGGCATGGAGACGCCGCTTGTGATCACATCGGATCAGCAGACGAGTAACGCGACAACCGTCGCTATTCGGTAGGTCTGACCCCGAAGAAGTTTCTCGCATCCTTCACGCTCGACGTGCATCCAAACATTGCAACGGGGGTGTAAATATTCCGTTGATTGAGGAATAAGCGCCCCGGTTGGCAGCACGGCAGTTGGTCGACCCAGCAGAGGGGCTGGTCGCCGACCATCGTCACAAACAGAATGGGGCGCATCTTTCCGAAGTCTTTCGATAAGACTGTGCGCGGCGCTCTGGCGTTGGTTGCCGCGCTGGCCGCGGGCGCGGTGGGATTACTCGCCTACTTCGCCTATCCAACCCAATTCAAAACTGGTTATCAGCCGGTGCAGCCGGTCGCTTACAGCCACAAACTGCATGCGGGCAATCTGGGTTTGGATTGTAGGTATTGCCACGTTACCGTTGAGAGTGCCAACTTCGCCGCCGTACCGCCCACGGAAACCTGCATGAACTGTCACTTGCGGGTGAAGCCGCAGAGTCCGCTGCTCACCGCGGTGCGTGAGAGCTACGCGACAGGTAAGTCGATTCCCTGGGTGAAGGTCCACCAACTTCCCGACTACGTTTACTTCAGCCACCAGCCGCACGTCGGCGCGGGTGTGAGCTGCGTGAGCTGCCATGGACGCGTGGACCAGATGGTCGAAGTCCGTCAAGTGAAACCGCTCACCATGGCGTGGTGTCTGGACTGCCATCGCAATCCCGCTCCGCATGTGCGGCCCGCCGAATTCGTGACCAAGCTGGATTGGCAGCCGGACCGCGACCCGGCGGCGATCGGACGCGAGATCATTGCCGCCAAACACATCGCGCCGCCAGTGAATTGCTCGGGGTGCCATCGATGAAAGAGACGGGGAAGCGTTACTGGCGCAGTCTGGACGAGCTGGCGTCGAAGCCGGAGTTCAGCGAGTGGCTGCATCGCGAGTTTCCGCAGGGCGCCTCTGAGCTTCGCGGCAAGGCCTCGCGCCGCAAGCTCCTGCAATTGATGGCGGCCTCGTTCGGACTGGCGGGCCTGACCGCGTGCCGGCGCCCGGTGGAACGCATCCTGCCGGTAAGCCGCGCGGTGGAGGATTACATACCTGGCGCGCCGCTCTACTACGCGACGGCGATGACGCTGGGTGGTTCGGCCACAGGCTTGATCGTGGAATGTCACGACGGCAGGCCCACGAAGATCGAGGGCAATCCAAAGCATCCCGAGAGCTTGGGCGCGTGCTCGGCGTTCGCGCAGGCTTCGGTGCTGAATCTCTACGATCCGGATCGTTCCCGCGGCGTGCTGCGCGAAGGACGCGCTTCAAGCTGGGAGGAGTTCTCCGCGTTTGCCTCGAAGCATTTCGACGCGCTGCGTTCGCGCGGCGGCGAAGGCCTGAGATTGCTGAGCGAGACGATTGCTTCGCCGACACTCGAAGCGCTGCGCGACAAGCTGTTGACTGCTTACCCCAAGGCCAAGTGGATCGAATACGAACCACTCGCTTCGAGCGCCGCTCGTGATGCCGCTGAGCTCGCCTTCGGCGAAGCGCTCGACGCGCGCATGCATTACGGTGAAGCGGACATCATCGTTTCGCTCGATCACGACTTT
>CAZDIZ010000181.1:5194-11970 GCA_964505625.1 uncultured Solibacteraceae bacterium
CGCGGACGTTCGCTCGTGGTGGCCGGTCCGCGGCAGCCTGCATCGGTGCACGCTTTGGCGCTGTGGATCAATCACGCGTTGGGCAACGTCGGCCGCACGATGTCGTTAGTGAGGCCGGCCGGCAAACGCGACGAAACGCTGCCCGCGCTCGCGGCCGATCTCGCCGCGGGACGCGTGGACACGCTGGTGGTGCTCGGCGGCAATCCTGCTTACACGGCGCCGGCAGATTTCGAATTCGCCACTCAGATGGCGCGCGCGCCCATGTCGATTCACTTGGGCGAAGAGGCCAATGAAACCGCGGCGGTCGCCAAATGGCACGTGCCGGAAGCTCACTATCTGGAAGCGTGGGGTGATGCACGAGCTTCCGATGGAACGCGCACCGTCACGCAGCCCATGACGCAGCCGCTTTTTGGCGGTAAATCCGCCCTCGAACTCGTTGCGCTGCTTCTCGGCAACAAGAATGCACGTGCCTACGATCTGGTTCGCGAGCATTGGACCACGGCTTGGCCCGCGGCCGAGCGCGAACAACACTGGCAGCGCGTGCTGCACGATGGGCGCGTCGAGCCCGAGAAGGCTCAGACCGTCGTGCCGAAGCTGGACCGGGCGCGGCTCTCCGCGGCACTCACACCGGAGAAGCGCGAGGGGCTCGAAGTCGTCTTCGTGCCGGGCGCGAGCACCTACGATGGCCGCTTCGCCAACAACGGCTGGCTGCAGGAAGCGCCCGATCCGATGACCAAACTCACCTGGGACAACGCCGCGCTCCTGAGTCCCGCCACCGCACGGCAACTGGGCGTGGAGCACGGCGACGTCGTCGCGCTTGCACGCGAGGGTAGGGAAGTCGCCGCGCCGGTTTACGTGCAGCCGGGACAAGCCGACGGCTCCATCTCGATCGCTCTCGGCTACGGGCGCGAGCGGGCCGGCCGTGTGGGGCGCAATGTGGGCGCGAACGCTTACCGGATTCGCACATCGGGTGCGATGTGGTTTGCCTCCGGGGTTTCGGTGCGCAAACTCGGCCGCAAACATACGTTCGCGGTGACGCAGGAACACCACAGCATGGAAGGCCGCCCGCTGGTGCGCGAAGCGAGCCTCGCCGAATACCGCAAGCATCCGCAATTCGCCGGCGAACCGGACGCCCACACCAAGCTGTTTTCGCTCTACAAGGAAACCAAATCCGAGGGCGAATACCAGTGGGGCATGGCCATCGATCTGAATTCCTGCATCGGATGCAACGCTTGCCTGGTGGCTTGCCAGGCGGAGAACAACATTCCGATTGTGGGCAAGCGCGAAGTGATACACGGCCGCGAAATGCACTGGATCCGCATGGACCGCTACTTCGCGGGCGACGCCGAAGATCCGCAGGTGGTCTATCAGCCTGTGGCCTGCCAGCAGTGCGAATCGGCGCCGTGCGAAAACGTGTGCCCGGTGGCCGCCACCAATCACAGCAGCGAAGGGCTGAACGACATGACCTACAACCGCTGCATCGGCACGCGCTACTGCGCCAACAACTGTCCGTACAAGGTGCGGCGCTTCAACTTCCTCGACTACCACCAGGGCGCGGGCGAAGCGATCAAACCGGCCTACAATCCCGACGTCACCGTGCGCATGCGCGGCGTGATGGAAAAGTGCACCTACTGCGTGCAGCGTATTCAAGAGAAGAAGATTCAGGCCAAAGCCGAAGGCCGCCGCGCGATCGCGGACGGTGAGATCGTCACCGCCTGCCAGCAGACTTGTCCGGCCGGCGCCATCGTCTTCGGCAATCTGAACGATCCGAACAGCCGCGTGTCGAAACTGAAGCGGCAAGATCGCAACTACACCGTATTGAAAGAACTCAACACCAAGCCGCGCACCACGTATCTGGCGAAACTGCGCAATCCCAATCCGGAGTTGGCATAGACATGGCGGACCTGGCGATCGATCCACGAACCGAATTCAATCCGCCGCTGGTGGAAGGCGAGCGGAGCCTGCACCGCATTACCGAGACCGTCAGCAACATCGTCGAACGCAAGACGCCGCGCGCCTGGTATGTCGCGATCTCGATTACGGGCGCGCTCACGCTCATGTTGGGCGCCATGCTGGGTTACCTGGTGTTCACCGGCATCGGCGTGTGGGGCAATAACAGTCCCGTCGGCTGGGCGTTCGACATCACCAACTTCGTTTTCTGGATCGGCATCGGGCATGCCGGCACGTTGATTTCGGCGATTCTGTTTTTGTTCCGCCAACGCTGGCGCACTTCGGTGAATCGCTTCGCTGAAGCCATGACGCTATTCGCGGTGGCCTGCGCCGGCATCTTCCCAGCGCTGCACGTTGGCCGTCCGTGGCGCGCGTATTGGCTCTTCCCGGTGCCCAATCCGTATCTCGATTTGTGGCAGAACTTCCGCAGCCCGCTGTTGTGGGACGTTTTTGCCGTGAGCACGTACGCCACGGTGTCGGCGATGTTCTGGTACATCGGAATGATCCCGGATCTGGCGACGCTGCGCGACCGCGCGACCACGAAGGCGCGCCAGTGGGTCTACGGTTTGCTGAGCCTCGGGTGGCGCGGTTCAGCGCGGCACTGGACGCACTACGAAATGGCCTATCTGCTGCTCGCGGGCCTTTCTACGCCGCTGGTGCTCTCGGTGCACTCCATCGTCAGCTTCGACTTTGCGGTATCGATCATCCCCGGTTGGCACACCACGATCTTTCCACCGTACTTCGTCGCTGGTGCCATCTTTTCAGGATTTGCCATGGTGATCACGCTCATTGTTCTGGCGCGGTGGGCGTTCCAACTCGAATTCCTGGTGACGCTCAAGCACCTGGAAAACATGAACATCATCATGCTGGCCACGGGCACCATCGTCGGCTATGCCTATGCCACCGAGTTCTTCACCGCGTGGTACAGCGGCAACCCGTATGAGCGCTTTGTGTTCCTGAATCGAGCGTTCGGTCCTTACGCCTGGGCCTACTGGATCATGATCGGTTGCAACGTCGTCGCGCCGCAGGTGTTCTGGTTCAAGCGCCTGCGCCGCAATCTGGTGGTGATGTTCGTGGTTTCGATTCTGGTCAACATCGGCATGTGGTTCGAGCGTTTCAACATCATCGTCACGTCGCTGCATCGCGACTACCTGCCTTCGGCCTGGGGCTACTTCACGCCGACCGCTGTCGATCTGTTGACGCTCGCCGGCAGCTTCGGTTTGTTCCTGACGTTGTTCCTGCTCTTCGTGCGATTCCTGCCCATGATTGCCATGAGCGAAGTGAAAGGAGTGGCGGCGAGCGAATGAGCGCGACGTTACCCATCTACGGCGTGGTTGGTGAATTCACCGATGGTCACGCGCTGGTGCATGCGGCGCGCGCGGCGCGCGAACGCGGCTACATGCGGCTCGATGGGTTCAGCCCATTTCCGGTGCACGGTTTGGATCGGGCGTTGGGCATCGGACGTTCGAAGCTTGGCTACATTGTAGCCGCGGCCGGTGTGAGCGGCGGCGCGGCGGCGATCGCCCTGCAATGGTGGACGTCGGTGAAAGCCTACCCGCTGCATGTGGGTGGCAAGCCGCTGTTTGCGATCGAGCCTTCGGTCCCCATCATCTTCGAACTCTCGGTTTTGTTCGCGGCGTGCGGCGCCGTGCTGGGCATGATCGCGCTGAACGGGCTGCCGCGCTTCTATCACCCGGCGTTCAATTGGGACCGCTTCAAGCGCGTCTCCGACGACCGTTTCTTCCTGGCGATCGAAGCCGACGCGCCGGATTTCGATGCGGCGCGCGCGGTGGAGTTTCTCGCAAAGCATGGTGCGGTGGCCACGGAGGTGGTCGAGTCATGATGCGCGGCCTGCTGCTCGCGAGTGTGTTGGCGCTGTACGGTTGCGGTACTTACTCGCGCCATCCGCAAATCGAAATCATCGCCGACATGGACCGCCAACCGAAAGTGAAAGCGCAGTCGGCCGCCGCGCAGCGTCCTGTACCCGGTACGGTGGCGCAAGGGCATCTCAAAACCGACGAAGTGTTTTCGACCGGTCTTGAAAACGGCATGTACACGGGTAAGCTGCCGTTGGCGGTGACGGGCGCACTGCTCGCGCGCGGCGAGGAACGCTTCAATATCTACTGCGCGCCGTGCCATGACCAAACTGGCTCGGGTCGAGGCATTGTGGCACTGCGCAGCAATTGGCTGCCCACAAATCTGCTCGACACCCGCGTGCGTACGATGACCAACGGCGAGCTGTTCTACGTCGTTTCGAACGGCCGCCGCACCATGCCCGCCTATCGCTATCAAGTGGCTGAGTGCGACCGCTGGGCCATCGTGGCCTACGTTCGCGCACTGCAGCGAGCTGGCGCGGGCACGCTCGATGACGTGCCGCCGGAATTGCGTTCGGAGTTGCGATGACCCGGAACGAAACATATTTCCTGAATGGCGAGACGTGGCGGCGCGGCCGCGGTGCTATCGCGCTGGTGACCGTGGCGGGCTGCGCGGCGTCGGTGGCCGGATACTTCGCCGATCCGCAGCGTTTCTTCGCCTCCTATCTCACCGCGTTTGTGTTCGCGTTGACCGTGGTGTTGGGCGCGCTGTTCTTCGTCATGATGCAGCATATGACGGGTGCCGTGTGGAGCGTCACCGTGCGGCGGCTGGCGGAGAACGTGATGACTGCGATGCCGGTGATCGCCGTTCTGTTTGTGCCCGTGGCGCTGGGGCTGCACTCGCTCTACGAATGGACGCACGCTGAAGCAGTCGCGTCAAATGAGATTTTGCGCGGCAAGGCGGGATATCTGAATGAGCCGTTCTTCTTGCTGCGCGCGGCGGCCTACCTTGCCATCTGGACGTTGATCGCCTGGCGGCTGCGCCGCATCTCGCTTGCGCAGGACGCCAATGGCGGTTCGGCTGCCGTACATGCGGCGCGGCGCTGGAGCGCTCCAGGACTTTTGCCGTGGATGGTCACCGGGACGTTGATGTCGTTCGATTGGATCATGTCGCTCGATCCGCACTGGTATTCGACCATGTTCGGTGTCTATGTGCTGGGCGGTGGCGTGCTCGCGTTCTTCGCGCTGCTCACCGTCATCGCGTTGTGGCTGCGGCGCGCGGGGCTGCTTGAAGACGCCATCCACGGCGAACATTACCACGACCTTGGCAAATGGCTTTTCGCGCTGACGGTCTTCTGGGGCTACATCGCGTTTTCGCAATACATGCTCATCTGGTACGCCAATCTTCCGGAGGAGACCATCTGGTACAAGCACCGTTTCACGGGCACCTGGATGTGGGCGAGCGCGGCGCTGCTCGCTGGGCGGTTTCTGATTCCCTTCAACGCCCTGTTGCCGCGCGCGGCGAAACGCAATCTGACCTGGCTCGGAGCGATGGCCGTGTGGATTCTGGCGATGCACTACGTGGACATCTATTGGCTGGTGATGCCGGTGTTTCATCCTCACGGCGTCGCACCGCACTGGATGGACGCGGCCGCGCTGGCCGGCGTCTCGGGCATTGTGGCGTGGGTGTTCTGGGGACAACTGAAGCAGGACGCGATGGTTCCGGTGGGCGACTTCCGGCTCAGCCGGGCGCTTGAATTCGAGAACACGTAGGACTACGGCATGGACGAAGCGAAACTCAAAGCCGGCTACAACGACGAAGAGCCCCGCTCACGTGTGGTGACCGTGTTCATGGTGGCGAGCGTGCTCGCTCTGGTGGCCGCGTTGCTTGGCTTGCAGGCCTACTACGATCGCGTGAAAGAACAGCAGGTCTACATCAAGCAACTTCTGCCGGTGTCCGAGGATCTGCGCAACCTGAGAGCACGCGAGGAATCCGAACTGCATTCCTACCGGTACATCGATCGTGCGCGCGGCGCCGTGCGGCTCCCGATTGAGCGCGCCATGGAGTTGTTCGCGAAGGAAGCAGCGGCCGGCAAGTTCGCCTATCCCACACAACCCGCGCCGGTGAAGCCCATCGAGCCGCAAGGAGGCACCAATGCGAAAGCGAATTAGCTTGCTGGTGACGCTTCTGGCCGCGCCGTTGCTTGCGCAGAATAGTCTGCCCGCCGAATTGGAGGGCGTCGGCATCGAGGAACACATCGGACGCCAGGTGGACCTGAGTCTCGGCTTCACCAACGAAGACGGCTACCGCGTGGAACTCGGTTCGTTCTTTCACAAAGGGCGGCCGGTGTTGCTGAATCTGGTCTATTACACCTGTCCGATGCTGTGCAATCTGCTGCTCAACGGGCAGACGCACACGCTGCGCGAGATCCCCTGGACGCCGGGCGAGCAGTTCGAAATCGTCACCATCAGCATCGATCCGAGCGAGACGCCCAAACTCGCCGGACAGAAGAAACGCACCTACCTGGCCAACTACGGCCGCTCCGCGCCCGGTTGGCACTTCCTGGTGGATCGCGACGGCAACGCCAAGAAACTCGCCGAGCAGGTGGGCTTTCACTACCGCTACGACGAGCGCCAGCAGCAATACGCGCACGCGGCAGCCATCATGATTCTCACGCCCGAAGGCAAGATGTCGCGCTACCTCTATGGAGCGCAGTTCAAGCCTCGCGACGTGCGCCTGGCGCTGACCGAAGCGTCGTCGGGTCGGACCGGTGGCGCCGTGGATCGTCTACTGCTGTTCTGTTTTCACTATGACCCGCAGGCGCGTAGCTACGTGCTGTTCGCCACCAACTTCATGCGCGCGGGCGGTGTGGCTATCGTTCTGGTGCTGGGCGGCGTGCTGATGAGTCTG
The DNA here is from genome assembly GCA_964505625.1 of uncultured Solibacteraceae bacterium. Taxonomy (GTDB): domain Bacteria; phylum Acidobacteriota; class Terriglobia; order Bryobacterales; family Bryobacteraceae; genus JAJFUV01. The sequence continues at coordinate 11,870 of CAZDIZ010000181.1, forward strand.
TGGCGCAAGGAGAAAGTGGCCGTATGAACTGGCTTCGCTCCATTTTGTTGCCGACGGCCGGTTCGCCCTATGCCGGAAATCACGACGCGGCATTTCTGTTT
>CAZDIZ010000182.1:0-11936 GCA_964505625.1 uncultured Solibacteraceae bacterium
GAGCCAAGGTGCTGCTACTAAGGACCCGCTCTCTGGTCGGAGGCGTGCTGAAGAAGGTCATCGGCAATCCAGCCAACGCCTACAACCTGCCGCGCTACTTCAAAAACACCCTGGCGCGCCATCTCCACATCGGCACGGCGAAGTAGCGCTCAACGGCGGCGGCTAACGCGCGACGAATTCCCGAACGCCGCGCACCTGGCTAAGAAGTACACGATCAACGACACCCTGGATACGCTTGACGGGGCCCCAGAGTTTGGTTCGATTGACTAGATCCAGGTCGAATATCCGCTCCCATGTAGCTTGAATCTCTGTCTCCAGCGGGGCCGGGAGTTCAGGCGCAAACTGGTCGTGGCCGTGGACCTTGCGGTCCCATTCCCGGCTCTCGCGCCGAGTCAGTGACAAGTGGAATCGATTCAGAACACAGTGCCACGTTTGAAAATCCGAAAGCAAAACGATCTCGCGCGGCAATTCCAGCTCGATCCGCAAAGCATGTTCTCCGCGCTCACGATGCGCACCTCGCCGTAGATCCGGCTTTGGGGAGAACCAGAACCAGACCGGAAAGCCGCCGCTGTAAGCTGGAATGCGGCAGCGCATCTGTCCCATCATCCATTTGTAGGCCGGTCGATAGTAAACGTTCGCGCGGCGTCCATCTCCACGGATCTCTCCATGCTTCCGCAGAGTGTGCCACCAGGATGGCGACTGGATCGTCCAGACGCGGATGGAGCCGTCGCCGTTCATCGCGTCAGAGATGAACTTCTCGCACTTGGTCATGGTTGTTAGTCGCAAGCATCACCGCCAAGTAAACCGCACTTCCTTTCTCGCGCTCCCGCCGGGCGACTGAAGATTATCATCATCCCGGGTCTGGTCGCGAGCCTCGGCTTCATTCCAGGCGTTATCCTCTGCGTGATTGGGGCCATCCAGACCGCGGCTCGTAACTACTCGCCGAAGGTATCTTGTTTGCGCAGAATGCGTGGCGTGGGGTTCTCCACGACTCCGCAGGGGCGTTGTCCCTTGCCGGGCCGTTCCACATCTCCCAACTCGGTGCGGGCCTTTTCCCCGAGTGCCGTCAACCGGCGAACCACGTCCGCATGCCCGGCCGCGAGATCGGTGGTCTCGCCGGGATCCCTGACAACGTCGTAGAGCGCTTGTTTGCCCGGAGCCGTTCCACCGTTCAACGTAACGATCTTCTTCTCCAGCCCCAGCACAAGCTTCCAGTTGCCCGCACGCACGGCCTGTAACTGCGGTCCGTAGTAGTAATAGAAGGCTTCGTGTGGCGAGGCGGATGTCTTGCCCGCAAGTAGCGGGCCGAGGTCCCGGCCGTCCACGGCACGGTCACGCGGAGGTCGCGTGCTCGCGAACGCGGCGAATGTGGGCATCCAGTCCATCAGCGTCGTCACCGCCGCGCAGGTGCGTCCGCCGGGAATGCGGCCCGGCCACCGCGCGATGCAGGGAACGCGCTGTCCGCCTTCGGTGGTCGTGTAACCCCATCCGCCCAGTGGCAGGTTCGAACCGTGCACGGGGTCGCGCCGCACCGCGCCGTTGTCCGACGTCCAGACCACCAGCGTGTCCCGTTCGAGCCCGTGCAAGTCGATCGCATCGAGGATGCGGCCCGTGGACCAATCGAGTTCCTCCACCGAATCTCCGTACGGGCCGTTGGCCGACCTGCCGCGGAACGCTTCGCTCGAAAACGGCGTCGGGGTGCTGCCCGGCATGGCGTGGGACAGGTAAAGGAAGAAGGGGCGTTCGCGATTGCGTCCGATCCACTCGACGCTCTTCTCCGTGTAGCGGCGCGTAAGCTGGTTCCGGTCCACGGGCGCCTCGATCACTTCTTCGTTTTCCATCAGGGGCAGCGGCGGCCAGGGCGTCGGCTTACCGTTCGGATTGGCCACCTGGTCTTCGCTGTAAGGGATGCCGAAATACCAATCGAATCCCTGGCGCGTGGGCAGAAACGGGAGTTGGTCGCCCAGGTGCCACTTGCCGACGATGGCCGTGGCGTAGCCGCGCTCTTTCAGTACTTCGGCTACGGTCACTTCGTCCGGATGCAGGCCGTTGCGCGACACCGGACGCAGCACCGCGCCGTCAGGGTCGGTGTAGTGCAGGCCAACTCGGCGCGGGTAACGGCCGGTCAGCAGCGCCGCGCGTGACGGCGTGCAGACGCCGCTTGCAGCGTAGCAGCCGGTGAAGCGAACGCCCTCGCGCGCCATGCGATCGATGCTTGGGGTGCGGTGCTTTGACGCGCCGTAGCAGCCGAGGTCGCCATAACCCAGGTTGTCGGTGAGAATGAGGATGAAGTTGGGTGGCCGCCGCGATGCCGCCAGCGCCGCCGAAGCCGCCGCGCCAGTGAGAAAGCTACGCCGATTCAAGACGCGATCCATCGTGCTCTGTCCCGTCTGGCTCCGAGTTTTCTCCGCGAGTTTCAGGCCTGGGGGCGCCTGCGCCGCATGAGCGCCGCGATGCCGGTCGCGCCGAGCGCAGACATACCGAGCGAAGAGGGTTCGGGCATGCCCGCCGCGACCGGCGTATCCGCATCCGTTTCGTAGCCGTACCCCGTCACCCGCACGGAAATCGTGTAGTTAGCCTCGTCGACAGCCGTGGCAGCCTCAATCCACCCGTAGTGGACTTGCCCGCCGATCAGGAACTTGACTCCCAGATACTGTCCCCTGGCGTTGAGATCGTCCTGCCAATTGCCGTAGGGGAATATGTCGCCCCCTACACACAGTTCGCCCTCGGTAGTCCAACCGAAGTACGGGAACGGCCCAATGATGGCTCCGGCCGGCAACGCCACGGCGACGGCAAATGGGGCGTTGGTTGCGAGCAAGTTCGAGCCGAGAGGCGCGATCACGGCTTTGAACGCCGTGCCGATCCACGGGTCAGCAGACGCCAAGGATGTCAATCGCACGTCGGCCGTTCCATCCTTGTCCAGATCCAAATCCACGGGGGTGCCGCTGATGACAAAGTAGGGGAGCGTGATGATCGAATCGTACGCAATGGTTTCCGTGAAGTAGACGGGAACGGCTTGGGAGCACGGCGCAAGCGTCAGGATAGCGGCCACGGCGAGGGCGTGCATGAACAGGCGCCGCGTCAGAGTGCGGTTCGGTCGCGTAGGAGGGATCATCGCAGATTCCCCCACCATTACGGCACACCCGCGCGGACACCGTCAACGGGAGAACGGGACCAAATACTACTAGTCAACTACTTGGGAGGATCAGACGATGCGGCTCTAGGTCAATGTCGTCGGCCAGAAGTCGCGCGCTGTGTTCGCCACTCGGTTGGACGGGATCGTACTTCCCCGGCTTCGCCCTCGTGATTCCAATCTGAGGTACTTCGCCGAGCGCCTCAGAACTTCGGCATTAAGGCGTTCGGAAGCAAGGGAAACGCGGGTTCATCTTCCTCGGCAGTCAGGAAGGCTTCGAACAAACGCGTGAATATGCTCTGGCGGCGGACGAACCGCTTGCGCTGCTGATTGAGGAACGAAAACCGGAACGGCGAGTACAATTCGAGCCGGGCCAGGTACTCCTTTGTGTAATACTCGCCCGCCTCGGACGCGCAGCGAATCAGGAAGGATCGCGAACTGCGCCGGATCAGTTCCTTCAGCGTTCCAGATTCGGCGGCGCCGGTGTGATTCAGAAGTCCCATCACGCGTTCACCGAGATGAAAGGCGCGATTGGTGATGGCGTCGAGCGGCGCATTCCCCGCGGCCTGTGAAAAAAGCGTGAGCATGCCGTCCGCGCTGTCTTCACGCACGTCCTGCAAGTCGTCGCCGAGTTGCAGCGTCACTCCCCAGAGGTAGATGAATCGCGCCTCGTCCGCGGTGAGCGTGCCGGCGGCCAGATAGCCGTCGGCGAGCACCGACGTGCCGCCCTTGGCGAAGCTGAGCTTCAGCACATCGACATCGCCGGCCGGCCCGTCCCGGCGCGCCAGACGCAGGCTGTCGTTCTGGGCCCGATGGATCGCGAGCAGGCTGGCGAATACCTCTGGATTCGACGAGCGAGGGTACTCGCTTTCGATCCGGCCGACCAGCCGCCAGATATTTCCTTCGCGGGCATTCGCCGGCTCGGTCTTTTCCCCAGCCAGGCACATGCCGAAACGGCGATTGAAGCCGACCTTCTCATCGTGGGTGATGCCGGGGTCATCCAGGTAGTTGTCGCTGTAGGGATACAGCATGCTGTAGGCGAAGATGGAAGGCGTCACGCACATCGACCGCCCCAGCAATACCTGGAGTCCGCATGCGGTCCACGCGTTGCGGCAAGCCTGTAGGATGTCGTTTGCGCTGACGCTCGGATCGAACCGCCTCGCTTCGCGCGCCAGCGAGGTTCCAATTCCCGAGAACCCATCGCGCAGGAGCAGTTGAAGATGCCGGTCCTCCATCTCCAGCGCCGACTTCGCGAGATGTGTGAATGCCGTGGTGATCCGCTCTCGCGTCCTGTCGCGCTCGGACCGGACGCGCGGCAGTTCCGCAACCTCCGCCTCAATGCACTCGAGGAAGTGCGTCAACTCCGCTTCGCGCTCGGCCTGCTCGCGCCTGGTGAACCGCCGTGCGAACTCCGGAAACACGGTATCGCTTGACCGCCACTGCGCAACCGCATCCTCCAAGAGCTCCGCCACACTGTGCATACCCGATAATACGGAGCCGCCGCGCGTGTGGTTCCGCCGGGAGCAATCGCGCGGCGACCCGGGAGATCGGGCGTTCGTCATTCGGCGGGCGCACAATGGACCTTCGCTCTTGGAAACCGTTAGCAACATCCTGGCCCCTCACGTGCCGGTGATCGAAACGATCGTCCGCCCGCTTGTCGTTTACCTGGCGTTGATCATATCGAAGGTCCCGCGCTCCTTCGCCGAGGGAGCGGCTATGCCGACAGGTGCTCGATCACAATCTTGATGCCGATGCCGACCAAGATCAGTCCTCCCAGCACCTCCACCCGCTTGCCCCAGATCGAGCCGATTCGTCTGCCAATACCCATCCCAACCGCGGTGAAGCAAGCCGCCGCGGCTCCGATCACGAGGGCGGGAACGACGATCGTCGAGCCGAGCATGGCCAGTGAGAGGCCCACGGCCAGGGCGTCGATGCTCGTGGCCACCGATAGCGCCACCAAGAGCCAGCCGGACGTCGGATCGTCCGCGGCAGGCCGCCCACTTTCCCCGTCGTGCAGGGCTTCCCAGAGCATCTTGCCGCCTACAAAAGCCAGAAGCCCAAAAGCGATCCAGTGGTCGAACGCCGAAATGTACTTACGCACCGCGGTGCCGGCAAACCAGCCGAGCGTAGGCATCAGGGCCTGAAACAACCCGAAATGGAAGGCGAGACGGAACACATGGCGCCGGGTGATCGGGTTGAGCGTCACGCCGGTCACCACGGCCACGGCGAACGCATCCATGGCGAGCGCGCAGGCCAGCGCCAGGAGACCTATCCAACCCATGTGGCATTGGTTCCTTCCGCTGAGCATGACCGGTTTACCGCAATGAGCATAAACGACCATTATCGGTGATACGGCGCCCAGGCTCGAAGCGCCGCCGGAGTTGGTCACGCTCCTTCCGAGCGAACCCGGATGCGGACGCCAGACGGATCTCTCAAAAAGTGAAATCCGAAACGACTCCTTCATACTAGGATGGGTACATGGTGAAATCGTTGTTCTTGTGGTTCGTGGCGGCGGCGCTGGCGCAACCGCAGCCGCAACCTCGTGTGGTGGATCCGGGCAAGCCCGGGCAGCCGCCGGCGGACGCGGTTGTGCTCTTCGACGGCAAGGATCTTTCCGAGTGGACGCAGACGAACGGGAAGCCCGCGCAGTGGGCCATCGAGAAGGGCGAGATCGTGTGCAAGTCGGGCGCTGGCCACCTCGTGACCAGGCGAAAGATCGGCAGCGCGCAGATCCACGTCGAGTTCAGCACGCCCAACATGCCGCAAGCTAAGGACCAGGCCAAGGGCAACAGTGGGGTCTACGTCCAGGGCCGTTATGAGATTCAGATCCTGGACTCATATAAGAATCCCACCTATCCCACCGGCTCGTGCGGCGCGATCTATGGACAGTACGCGCCGCTGGTGAACGCCAGCCGTCCGCCGGAACAGTGGCAGACTTACGACATCGTCTTTCACGCGCCGAAGTGCGAAGGCGCGGGGAAAGTGGTGCGGCCCGGGACGATGACGATCTTCCACAACGGCGTGCTGATTCAGGACCACGCGGCGCTGAAAGGGCCGACTTCGGAGGGCGCCAGGGAAAGCGTTTGCACGCCGGGCCCGCTGCTGTTGCAGGACCACTTCCATCCGGACGTGAAAGAGACGTTCATGCGCTTCCGGAATATTTGGTATCGGGCGTTGGAGGAGCAGTAAGACGCTAGCCGGGGAAGCCTTTCAACTCCAGGTAATGCCAATACCCGGCCTTCCCAGACGGCACCACCGGCGAACGACATGCCGCAGGCCTGCCGGGGTGGGGTTTCAAGGTCAAGGGGTGTCCGGGTCATCGAGGGGGTAGGCTGTAGTCCGCGGAGAGTTCGTCCGAGCTCAAATCGTGATCTGGCAGCGTTCTGTCTGCACTGCGCGATCCTGAGCGTTTATGCCGGCCTCGTTGATGTTCAACGCCGTGGCTTTTGTCGCGGCACGCTCCCATCTCGCTTTGATTTGCTGAGGCAGGGCAGTACAATCCTGTACGAGAGGAGGGCTATGCGTTCGCTCTCACTATTACTTTGCGGCGTTCTTTCCTGCGCGGCCATGGCGCAGAATCTCCAGTTTGCATTTCACAGCGTCGAACGCCGCTTCAGCTTCGGCGCGGTGGGGGGAGTGGGCGTCGAGCACGCGCGCTTCGGCCTGGATGTCGACGGGAAAACCTACTGGGCGGAGCAGGCGTCCTTGGCGTCGGGCACGCGAAGCCTGACACTGCGTTTCGATGAAGCCGGGGTGGCGTGGACGATCGCGGCCGGTCCGGGCGAGGACGGCACGAGCGCCGTGGTCAGCAGCACCATCCGGAACATCGGCAAGAAACCAGTGCGGTTAGGGCGTTGCCGGCTGGCGGACTTGTCGGACGCGATGGCGGGGCTGCGGCTGGGCGAGGGGGCCGAACGGTCCGTGATGCTGGTGACCACCGGATGGGGAAATCCCAATCTGGTCCGCACCATTCGGGGCGGCGGCAAGCACCACATCGCGCGCACGGTAGCGCAGATGTACAACCCGGCCGCGAAGTTGGCCCTGCTGCTCTCATTCGTTTCCTTTGACCGGATTCACACCGAGCATGAGGTCTGGTGGGATGAGGAGCGGCAGCGAGTGGCGTCGAGTTCCTATTGCGACTTCATGGGCTTCGCGCTGGCGCCGGGCGCCACGATCGAAAGCGAACAATTGCTAGTCGAGATCCGCCCCGATCCAGTGGAGAGTCTGAACCATTGGGGCGACCTGGTGCAGGCGCGCTATCGCCCCAACATCTGGCCGAAGATTCCGGCCGGATGGTTGGGCTGGTCGTGGTTCGACGGCATCTACGTCGAACGCTACGAAGACATACTGCGACGCAACGTGCGGGCGATTCGCGAGCGGCTGCCGGGGCTGGACATCGGTTACGTGTGGGTGAGCCTCGGCAATCTGGAGGACATCGCGCCGGGGAACTGGCTGCGTTGGAACACCAAGCTGTTCCCCAGCGGTCCCGAGAAACTGGTACGCGATCTTGAGAGCGACGGCTTCCACCTGGGACTGTGGATCGCGCCGTTCTGGCTGGGCGGTCGCGTGAAGCAAGCCGAGACGCTGCGCGAAGCGTTCGTGCGGAGCGGTGGTAAACCGCTGGTGATCCCCCGCTCGGACGTGGGCGACACGTTCGCGCTGGACCCCACGCATCCCAAGACGCACGCCTTTCTGCGGGATTTTCTTGGGACCTATCGCAAGTGGGGCATCCGCTACTACATGCTGGATTTTCTGAACGCGGTGTCGGGGCCGGTCCCCGGGATGTACAAGCTGGACGGGTACGCGGACCGTTCGCTGGTGTACGGTCCACAAGCCTTGCGCAAAGGACTGCAGGTGATTCGCGACGCGGTGGGTCCGGACACGTATCTGCTGGGCGGGACAGGTCCGACGCTGCAGATCGTCGGTCTGGTGGACGGTCAGCGTACCGGCAGGGATTACGGAGAGGGGCGCCCGCTGTATGGGCCCGGCAAGTGGTATTACCCGGCGACCTACATCATCAACAAGCCGGACCACTGGCAGGGGCATCGCGCCGCCACCGAGGCCATGGCCGCCAACTTCTTCACGCATCGCAAGCTATTCCTGTCCGACAGCGGCAACGTGCTAACCATCGACAAACCTCTACCGCTGCCCGACGCGCAAATTTCCTCGACTATTTTCGGCATCAACGGCGGGCCGCTCATGCTGGGGGACGACATCGCGCGCATGGCGCCCGACCGGCTGGAGATGGTCAAGCTGCTGTTCCCGCGGTTGCCCGAGACCGCGCTGCCCGTGGATCTGTTTGATAGTCCGGATCCCGATTATCCAAAGCTCTTCCACCTGCGGGTGCGCCGCGAGTGGGAGCGGTGGAATCTGGTCGCCATCTTTAATTTCAGCGCCGAGCCGCTACAGCGAAAGGTGGAGTTCGCACGCCTGGGAATCGATCCGCGGCAGCCGCAGGCAGTGTGGGATTTTTGGAGCGAGAGATATCTGGGCGTGCGCACGGGCGAAGTGACAGTGAGTGTCGCGCCGGGGTCGGTGACGTTCTTGCGGATCGCGGGCGCGCGTACGCACCCCTGGATTCTATCCACCGATATGCACGCGAGGCAGGGGCAGGCCGAGATCGAGGATTGCCGGTGGGACCCGCAAACCATGACGCTGCGAGTCACGGCGACCCGGCCGCTCGGCTATCGCGGCAACGTCTACCTGCGGGTCCCGAAGGGCTTCGGGTTTAAGAACCCGGACGGACTGTGGGTGGCCAAGGACGGCAACGACGGCACGGTGATCGTGCGCTGGGCGTTCGACTTCTCACAGGGCGACCGCGCCACGCAAAGCGTGGTCTTCATTCCGGACCCGACGGCGAAGTGAACTATGCCCAGGTCTCACTTCGTCAGGAGCTTCGGGAACGCGTGGAACCCTCAGCGGTAGGCGTGGCGGATCGGAGCCGGCTCCATGTACTGACGGTACCGGTGCGATTTCGGCGTCCATAACTCTTGTAGCGCCCGCAACCGCTGTCCTAAAATCCAAAGAGGGTTCGTGCCGGCCGAATGGTTGATGTTGCGCGTCCCGCGGAAGAGAGGATTCTTACTCATGAGCGTTCGCTCATTTCCAGTCGCTGTGATCATGTTCCTGGTGGCGGTCAGCGGGGCAATGGCCGGCCCAATCAATGTCGCGCCTCCCCCCGGAGCCATTCTGGATCTGGACGGCCAGCTGCTCCCTCACGGCGCGTACCAGCAGTACACCGTCAACTTCCTCGCGGCCCTCGCCAATACCACGGTTGGATTCGCGTTCCGTAGCGACAACGGCATGATGTACATTGATAGCGTTTCGGTCCAGGACCTCACGATTCCGGGCGGCAATCTGCTCGTGAACGGCGATTTCTCCGGCGGCGTCTACAACACCGGTGGACTGGATTTACCGGCCGGTTGGACCTACTCCGATCCGGACGGCGTCGGGAGCACCTACGTGACCGAAGACGCCGCTTGTTTTGGGGGAGGGGGTGCCTGCCTGAATTCCGGTACGGTGCAGGCCTATGACGGCATCAGCCAGATCATCCCAACCACGATCGGGCACACCTACCAGGTCTCGTTCTATGTGATCGAAAGCGACGAATCGGGGCTGACCAACTTCTCCAGACTCAGCACGAACGGCAACACGACCGATTGGAATGGGAACGGAGTCGACGTTCTCGTGTACGCCCAGGAGGACTCGGCTTTCACCGCAACGCCGGAGCCGGCCAGCCTGCTGCTGCTGCTGGGCGGGGCCGTGCTCGCCGGCCTGAGACGCGCCTGGAAACGATAAAGGCTACACGCCCGCTACGAGCGGGCTGTGCAAGAAACCCGGTGGCAGAGGGGACGTTTTCCGGAAAGCCTGCCGACGGCCGTACGCCGACCATGCTACATCACTCGGCTCCTTCGCACCATCGCTATCGCTGCCGTCTGCATGGTCCCCCAACACGGGCGGTGACCGCCATGATAGAGGATCTGGATGCTCTCCGCAGCGGACGATTGGGCACGGCCGCTACACACCCCCATCCGACCAGTTTGGAAAACGCGTCTGGAAGCTGTGAAATAATCCCCAACATTGCGGCTCGATTCTGTTTGAGCGGCTTTAGAATCGATTTGTGGACACTCGCGATGCCGCGCGTTTTGAACCGATTGATCGCCAGCAAGTAGTTTTGGAGCCTCTCGATATTGAGTCTCTGATTCCTCCCGAGCACATGGCGCGCAACGTTTGGGACTTACTTGGGCGCATGGATCTGAGCCGGTTCTCGGCCGAGGTCAAGTCCGTTCGCGGGCATGCGGGGCGCAATGCGTGGGAGCCCCGGCTGTTGATCGCGATGTGGATTTACGCGTACTCGCGCGGCATTTCCTCGGCTCGCGAAATCGAGCGGCAATGCGCCTACGAGCCGGCGTTCCGCTGGCTGGCCGGGCTGAAGATCGTCAATCATCACACGCTGTCGGACTTCCGCGTGCAGCACGGCGAGCCGCTACAGGAACTGTTCACGCAGGTGCTGGGCCTGCTGACGATGGAGAAGCTGATCACGCTGGAACGCGTCACCATCGACGGCACGAAGGTGCGCGCGTGCGTGAACAAGAAAACGTTTTCGCGCGCGCAGAAGATCCGCGAGCATCTGAAGCTGGCGCGCGCACACGTCGAAGCACTGCAGCGGGAAGAGGCCGAACAGGAGAAGCGCACGCGGCAGGCCGCGGCGCGGCGGCGCGCGGCACGTGAACGCGTGGAGCGGCTGGAAGCGGCGTGCGCGGAAGTGGCGCGGCTGCAGGCGGAGAAGAAGTGGGACAAGGACAAGCCGTGCCACGCGTCGACCACCGATGCCGACGCGCAGTTCATGCGGACTTCGGATCACGGCCTGGCGCCATCGTACAACGTACAACTGGCCACCGATGCGAAGCACAAACTGATCGTGGACGTCGAGGTAAGTAAGCAGCCGTCGGACTCGCACCAGTTGCTACCGGCGCTGGAGCGCATCCACGAGTGCTTCGGCGTGTATCCGCAGCAGGCGATGGCGGACGGCGATTACACGACGCGGGAAGCGGTGGTGGGCGCGGCCGGGCGGGGCGTGGATTACTACGGCAGTTGGGGCAAGATCGAAGATGAGCGCATGGGGCACGGCATCGACGCGGCCTATCATCCGCGAGCGTTCGCTTATGACGCGCGGCGCAACGAAATGATTTGCCCGCAAGGCCGGCGCATGGCGCATCGGAAGCTGCAACGGAACAGCGGCGGAGGGGAGTTGCACATCTACGCGGCGGATCGCGAGGATTGCCGGAGTTGTGCGAAGCGGCGGTTCTGCACGCCGCAAAACGCGTTGGCGAAACACGGGCGCACAGTGAGCGTGCGCGTAGAGCCGGAAGCGCTCACGCGCTACCACGCGAAGATGGAAAGCGAGGAGGCGAGGGCGATCTACCAACAGCGCGCCCCGGTGGCGGAGTTTCCCAACGCGTGGCTGAAAACGAAATTGAAATGGACGAGGCTGCAATCGCGCGGCCTGCTGAAAGCGAAAGCCGAGGCGCTTTGGACCTGCCTGACGCACAACCTGCAGCGCTACTTCAAACTGAGGCAACCGCAGTTTGCATAACCAGGCCGGAGAAGCGGCGAGCGCCGCAAAGGCGCGCGGTCAAGCTCGAGCCCCAAACCCGCCAAAACCTTCGCGATTTGCGAAACGCGCCACCCGAACGCCACGAATCCCGCGTGAAGCCGTTTGTTTCACAGCTTCCTGTCCCCAATACTCCAATACTTCCAATACTTCGCGGTACTTCTCCTTGAGCTGCGCGGTGGTCAGGCT
>CAZDIZ010000183.1:0-4925 GCA_964505625.1 uncultured Solibacteraceae bacterium
CGCGCGCCATCGGCCCGCTGCACCTGTGGGACGAGCCCTACAAGTACATGTGGGTACGCCCGGACGCACACGTGATATTAGAAACCGACCACCCGCTGGCGGACCGCCAAGTGGCCTGGGTAAGTCCGTACGAAAAATCCCGAGTGGTCTACATACAACTAGGCCACGACCGCCGGACCCACTTACACCCCACTTATAGGAACCTGATCCGCAATGCCGTCCAATGGGCGGGTGGACGGTTGAAGTAGAGGCACGCTCTTTTCGGGACGGGGGAACCGGAATGACCAGCCCGGTGCCCAACTAATCGTGCGGTTTCTGCCCATTGGCGTCTTGCTGTTGCTGACCGGATGCGGCTCTGAAGCGGCGTTCGATTGCCGCGGAGTGCCCACCGCCAGTGCCGCCCACACCGGAAGGCCGCTTTCAGCAGTGTCCCATTCGTAAACTGGAGTTAGGATACATAAATGCCTATAATGCTCGCCTTTTTCGCGATGTGTGTCGCGGGACTCGATGCGTCGGGTGCCAAGAAGCTCGCGACACAGCTCGTGGACGCCGCTCTGGTGGGAAACGCGTCGAGAGTTGAAGCTCTCCTCGCCGCTGGCGCGGACATCAATGCCAGGGGGAAAGGCGGGCTACCGCCTTTGCATGCCTCGGCAAGCAAGGGACACGCCAGTGTCGTGAAGGTGTTGCTGGACCATGGGGCGGAGGTGAACATCTTCGACCTTCGGTCCGCAACGCCGCTGTTTCCGGCCGCAATGGGCGGTTTCGATGCGGTAGTGAAGCTGCTGATTGCCGCGGGCGCCGATGTGAACGCGCAAGACAGAGACGGGTACACTCCACTGCTGAGAGCTGCGCGATGGGATCACGCAAGCACGGTTGCTATCTTGTTGGCGCACGGTGCCAATGTTAATTCAAAAGCGTTTGGCGGATACACGGCGCTAATGTCGGCAGCACGGTGGGGATGCTCCTCGGTCGTGCCGCTTCTTTTGAAAGCGGGCGCTGACGTGAATGCTCGGGACAAGAGCGACCGGACCGCTTTAAGATGGGCCGAGGAGTCCGGGGCAAAGAGCGTTGTCGTTGTCTTGAGGCAAGCCGGCGCAAAACGATGATGGAAAGCCTTACGTTTCCAAGCAAAACTGACCTTCTCTGAACGCTACTGGCAAGCGGCAATTGGTGTCCAGCCGCAGGCCCGGTGCGCGGTCACGGCGGGTAGCGTATTCGAGCGCTAGGTGTGCATGCCTTCAGTCATGACGTAGAAGATCTCGTCATGGCACCAGGTGGCGTTCTCGGTGTAGCCCTCGCGCACGTAGTTGCCATCGCCTTGCGAGCCGGTTACGTTGGTCAACACGAGCAGCATCGGTCCGTTGCACCTATGGAACAAACCACAAATGTACATTCGGCCGGATCTGGAGCGGTGCTCCTCCGGCTACCGCAGTCCCAAAGCTGCCGCGGGATCGTAGCAGAAGCCTAGGCAGATGTCCTGGACAGCCGACGGTTGCTCCCGTCCCACGGGCAGTTTTTCGATTTCGTGAAACAGATCCGTGATTTGCCGGGGCGGCGCTGTCTGATACTCGGTGGTGAACGCCAAGGGTGGCGAATCCTTCAGGACCACGTACCAACCCTCCGCATTCCGTGATCGCAACGCTCTTGCCGGCGGCGTGTGCAGTTTCAGAAGTTCTGGCGAATCCGCGAGGGCAAGCGCCTGCTCCAGAGTGGGTCGCGGCGCAGCACCCAGAGAACTCAGGGCCTCGCGGGTTTCAAACCGATACTGAAACAGTCGTCTGTCATTTCGCCTGAGCCCGACCTTCCCGTCTTTGAATACATACACTGCGGTCTCGTGGAGACGCAGCCCGCGCTTTTCCACATGCAAGATACGAAGCTCCGCGCGCATCCCGCCGCCTATGTACCGAGGGGCCCGGTAAGGCATTGCGGCGTAGGCAAACCACACAGCCATCACAAAAGAACTAACTGCCAAGGCTGGCCACGTGCGCTGGCACAAAGGGGCTTCTCTCAGCAGCAAGCGAGCCGGAAGCAGCCGCAGCGATGAGCAAACCATTGCCGTCACGATCAGCGCCACGGACAGGATTTTGAGCTTTGCGGACGTTAGGAACGCCTTCACGAGCGGATCTGCCTGGTCCGCTACGATGTTCAGCCTGATCCAGGAATTCCACTCGTGCTCGGTCCACACCAACCAAGGTAGGGCGATCAGTCCGACACACACTCCCAAGCTGTAACCCAAGCGCGGTTTGAAGAAGACCAGGATAGAAGCACCCAGAAGAACCACCGGGCCTGCGATGGCCGCGGCTTCCGCCATGCGGCATCGGGTGGTTGCGCCACAGAGATCGTTCGGGCTTGTCAGAACCGCACACGCCAAGCTCACCGCCGCGCAGAGGAGCAGAACCGCGGCGGTGAGCTTGGGTGCGGCTCCGTTGCGTGTTGCCCAAAATCTATCCACGTTTAGACTTGACACCGCGAACATCCCAATAGTTCCATCGATCCATCGGGGTGCTACGGGCTGTTGCTCCTATGCGTGCGAGACTGCATGCTGTCTCACCTCTTCAAACAACACCAACTCGCTCCGGTTGCTGCTGGCCAGGCGGGGCACAGACGGGACGTTTTCCGTCAACCGCGAGGGTGCCTGCACCATTCACATCGCGTCCTTCGCCTGCAGGTAGTACAGCGTGGGCTCGGCGATGTGCTGGTTGTTCAGAAAGGGCTCGGTGTATTTGATGTCGCCGAACTTCGCGCCGTCGATGTGGTGCTTCGCTCCGACGTGATTGTTCCAGTCCACTCCTTCGGTGAGGAAGCCGTGCGGGCCGTGGTGATGCTTTGCGATGGCGCGCAGGATAGTGAGAGCGTCGCGCAAATACTCAGGCCGCTTCCTGTCGGTGTAGGCTTCCAAATACGCGAGTGAGGCTTCGGCGCATTCCCATAGGTACGCCGTGTCCCAACTGCGCGCCATGAAAAGCAGGCCTTTGGTGGCCACGCCGTTGCGATCTTCCCGCATCTTGAACTGCTCCAGGCCCGCCAGACATTTCGAATAGGCGAACTCCTCGATCTCGCGATCACGGAGCAGGCGCGCTGCCTTCCGCAAGACGCGGAACGCTACGGCGTAGGCTACGTCTTCGTGGTCGTCGTAAACGTCCTGGTTGATGCTGCCGAAGATGCCGCCGCGTTTCAGGAAGGCCGCCGCGCGTTCGCGGATGGCCGGCCGGTAGTCGGCCAGTTTGCGCTCGCTCAACATCGTGAGCAACTGGAGAATGTACAGGCCGTCCGCGCTCGAATCGAACTGCGGATCTTCCTTCTTGCGATTCTCCGCCACCCATTTGTACGGCGCGCCCTCCGGCGTCACGCGGCGCGGGTACCAGCCGTTGTCGAGCGGCTTGATGCATGCGTAGGTCCATGCCGCCATGCGCGACGCGACGCGGCGCATCTTATCGCGGCGTGCGCCGCGCGGGAGCAGGTCGGAAAACAGCAGCAACTGGCAGCCGATTTTGGCCATGGCGCCCGGCGCGAACCAATCGTTGTTGTGAAGGAAGTTCAGGATGAAGACATCCTTAACGGTGTGGCGGTAGCCGCGGATGAATCCGGTTGCCTCATCCACGAAACCGTTTTCCAACACGTGATCCAAAACCTCGAGCGCCACCCTCTGGTATCTGGCGTTGCGATAGTGGCGGCCGAAGCGATAGATTTCGTACGCCCCGCCCACGGCGTTCGAAGCCCAACCGGGGCCCTCCAGCGGTCCGAATCCATGCCACAACATGGGTGTGCCCTCGACGTCCACGAAACTGGAGCGCGAACAGAGTTTGCCCTTGTACGGAACCAGTGTCCGTTCGACGGTGAACCGCAGCGAATCCTCCATACTGCGCACGATGGTGTAGTCGGGATTCTCGGGGAGGTAGAACTCATCCCCGGCGGCCAGCGCTTGTCCCGCGGCGGCGGCGAGAAAAGTCCTCCGATTCATTGGAGCCCTCGCATGATCTGGCTGATGAGGCGCTGCTGGGTGAAGCCGCGCGCTTCCACCACCACTAGTCTGCCGGCGAGATCGAGCGGCAATACACCCACCGGATCGCCGAATTCATCGCGGTATTCGACGCCCGCTTCGACGGCTCCGCGCGTCAGCACGGAGCCCGGTAGATCGGTATGCAGGACGGCCACCGCGCCCCAGGCGGTGTCGGCCGTGTAGCCGGTAACGCCGTTCGGCAGGAATTGACTCAGCTCGCCCATGTGCAGGCCAGCGCCCTTGCGCACCAGGCTTCGCAACCGGGGTCCGAGGGTCGCATCCACCACCGGGATCAGCGGATCGCCCAGCAGGCCCGCGCGCCGCCAATACTCACGCGCGTCCTCGGCGCGCAGGCGCGCCAGGCCCGTTGCTTCGGCGGCCGTGAGGCAGGCGCGCGGATTCTTGCCGCCGTCGCAGAGCCGGTAAGCGTGTTCGGCGCGGAACAAATGCAGATACGTCCTGGCCTGCAGCGCGGTGAATTCGAGTTGATGCTTTTCCTGGTCCAGGCGCGCGCGGTGGAGCTTGACCGTGGAACGACGCAAGGCGCCGTCGATGATCTCCGCGGCGCGCACCAGCGGGCCGCGCAAACCGCGCTCGATGCTTTCCACGCGAAAACGGATGGCTTCCACCGATTCTCGCGGAGGCTGCACGCGATACCAGTCGCTACCGGGCGTGGTGTAGGCGCAGGTGCGCACCAAATCGGCCAGAGCGCTCTTCATCGATTGCAGGAACTCGCTCATCGCGGGATCGCCGAAATAGACGCGCGCGTATTCGTCGAGCGCGGCGTTCAAGTCGTTGGCCGGATTCCACAGCGCCTTGGGGAAGAGGAACGCGTTGACCATCGGCGAGGGGTACTGGCTGGTACTCACCGCCAGCGATCCGACGCGAGGAATGCCCAGCCTCTGGTAGTAGCGCGCGTCCGCCG